>NZ_JBNPEN010000001.1:0-423671 GCF_050490295.1 Pseudarthrobacter sp. J1763
GGGTGGCTCTGGATTTTGGTGCCTACAGCCGATGAAGCTGCCAAGCCAAATGCCAAACGGCCAGCGTCCCCCATTGCTCCAACGGTGAGTTCTCCGGGATTCGCTTCGCACGTTGGCGCTACACCTGGCTCATATTCCTCGACTTCGGGCGCAGCTGGTGTCTCCGGCGCATCGTGGACGCGCACCTGGAACAAAGTTCGTCACGGCAAGGAAATCCTGCTGGGCGCCGGGCTCATTCTGGTTGGAACAATCTTGATCGCCCGCCAATTCGGAGTGGATGTTCCTCTGGGAACGTTGATCCCTGCGCTCGCCATCCTTGCTGGTGCCGCAATCGCGTGGATTCAGCTAGACGAAACCCGCCGATCCGGTCTCGTGGACAAAACCAAAGCGAACCAAGCCGGTGGCTGGGCCCGACTCGGTGCGGGTTTGGCGTTGGTCATTGCCGGTGTCCTAGTGATCGTTTCAGGATCAGGCTCTTGGGAACAAAGCGGCGTAGCTCTACTGGCTTCAGTCGCCGTTCTGGGCGGCGTGGCACTTGTGCTTTTGCCGTGGGGACTGAAGTTTTGGCGCGACCTAGAAGCCGAACGAGCAGGGCGAGTACGCGAGACCGAACGGGCGGAAATTGCGGCCCACCTCCATGATTCGGTTCTTCAAACCTTGGCGCTCATTCAACGAAGGGCTGGGAACGAGCAAGACGTCGCCCGCTTGGCGAGAGCCCAAGAACGTGAACTGCGCGAGTGGCTGTTCCGTGACTCAGCCAAAGATGCTGCGGAATTTGGTGAGCAGCTCAAAGCCTTTGCCGCCGAAGTGGAGGACGCCCACGGAGTCCAAATCGACGTCGTTCTTGTGGGGCAGGCCACCACCACCGAACCGTATGAAGCGCTCTTGCAATCAGCGCGAGAAGCCATGCTGAACGCCGCCCGGCATGCTGGCGGCGCCATCAGTGTCTACGCAGAAACCTCGGACACGGGCACGCAGATTTTCGTCAAAGACCGTGGTCCCGGTTTTGATCAAAACGCAGTTCCAGCCGATCGGATGGTTGTACGTGAATCGATTGTGGGCCGAATGAAACGCCATGGCGGAACAGCCGAGATCGTGAGTGGAAGTGACGGCACTGAAGTTCGACTCAGCTTGCCCGCTACACCGCCAGAGAAGAACGAAGGAGCAGCATGAGCGAGCCCGTTACGCCGCGGAACCGTCGGGTGAGAGTAGTCGTTGTGGATGATCACGCCATCTTCCGCTCGGGCCTCAAAGCTGATCTAGACGAAGGCATCGAGGTGGTCGGTGAAGCAGCCAGCGTGGAACAGGCCATCGCAGTGATTACGGCATCGAAACCAGAAGTGGTGCTCCTTGATGTCCACTTGCCAGGTGGTCTGGGGGGTGCCTCTATGGTTTTCGTCAAGTGGCCGAGGGCAGTCGCGGTTCGTAGAAGGTGCCGTCCCTGAGCATTGCGAAGAGGGTGTCGCAGCGGCGGCGTGCCAGGGCGATGAGTGCTTGGTTGTGACGCTTCCCTTCGGCGCGTTTCCGGTCGTAGTAGACCCTCGATGGCGGGTCCTTCAGAGCGGCGAAGGCCGAGAGGAACAGGGCTCTTTTGAGGACCTTGTTGCCTTTTCTGGATGGATGATCGCCGCGAATGGAAGAGCCGGATCGCCAAGTCACCGGGGCCAGCCCCGCATAGGACGCCAGGTGCCCTGCGGTGGCGAAGTCTTTGCCGACGACTTCGGTGAGGATCCGTGCCGCGGTCCTGACGCCCACCGCCGGCAGCGACGTCAGGACCGGATGAAGAGGGTGTGCCTCCACGAGGGCTTCAACCTGAACGAAGACGGTGTCCCGGGATTCGTGGATGTCGGCGAGCATCCGTGCCAGCTGTGGGAGCACAATCGTGGCAGCATTCGTCCCGACCACTGTGACCGTCTGCTGGTCCAGGGCCTCGATGATCTCGCCGGCAAGGCGTTCACCCATCCGGGGCGCGAGCTTTGTCAGCCGGTTCCCGATCCGGCGCCTGCCCGCGTGGCGGAGCGCTTCGGGCGTCGGCCAGGTGCGCAGCAGATCCAGCACGGCAGGATGATCCAGGCGCGGCCCCAGCACGCGCTCCAGTGCGGGATGGATCTGGGTCAGCAGGCCCCGAATCCTGTTCGATGTCGCGGTGGCCTGCTTCGCCAGGTCGTCATCGAAGCCGCAGAGCATGGTCAGTTCGGCGAGCTGCTCGTCTCCGATCTGAAGGGAACGCAGCGTGTGGGGCATGGTGCGGGCCGCTTCGGCGATGATGAACGCATCCCGGGCATCGGTTTTCGCCTCTCCCGGGTGCAGGTCAGCGATCCGGCGCATCGCCAGCCCGGGCAGGTAGCCGACGGTGACGCCGGCCGCCTGGGCGACCGCGACCGGGAGTGCGCCGATGGTGGCGGGCTGGTCCACGACCAGAAGGATGCTGCCGTGCCTGGCCAGCGAGGAAAGTATCTCGCGCAGTCTAGCTTCGTCGTTCGGCAGGGCCTTGTCGAAAAGCTTCTTCCCTGCCCGGTCCAGTGCCACGGCGTGGTGTTCGCCCTTGCCGACATCCAGACCGATGAAGACCTCAATGCTCCCGTGGTTCCCGATCATCTGTACCTCCCAGTCCCAGCAGCTGATAGTAGTGCTGGACTGTCCGCGGTGTCAGAGCCCGGCATCCACGTTACGCACGACGATCCCACACTGTCCTGCCTCTATTAGCGGTCTCTCCGGCACCTGCCGGGCCCCGGTGACAACACCCCCCGGATCATTGACGACTGGGGGCGGCAATCATGCCGGGGCCGGCAGGCCAGCACACCCTTATCCTGCAACAGGAACGGGCTACGAAAAAGGTAACGGGTGGCTCTGGATTTTGGTGCCTACAGCCGATGAAGCTGCCAAGCCAAATGCCAAACGGCCAGCGTCCCCCATTGCTCCAACGGTGAGTTCTCCGGGATTCGCTTCGCACGTTGGCGCTACACCTGGCTCATATTCCTCGACTTCGGGCGCAGCTGGTGTCTCCGGCGCATCGTGGACGCGCACCTGGAACAAAGTTCGTCACGGCAAGGAAATCCTGCTGGGCGCCGGGCTCATTCTGGTTGGAACAATCTTGATCGCCCGCCAATTCGGAGTGGATGTTCCTCTGGGAACGTTGATCCCTGCGCTCGCCATCCTTGCTGGTGCCGCAATCGCGTGGATTCAGCTAGACGAAACCCGCCGATCCGGTCTCGTGGACAAAACCAAAGCGAACCAAGCCGGTGGCTGGGCCCGACTCGGTGCGGGTTTGGCGTTGGTCATTGCCGGTGTCCTAGTGATCGTTTCAGGATCAGGCTCTTGGGAACAAAGCGGCGTAGCTCTACTGGCTTCAGTCGCCGTTCTGGGCGGCGTGGCACTTGTGCTTTTGCCGTGGGGACTGAAGTTTTGGCGCGACCTAGAAGCCGAACGAGCAGGGCGAGTACGCGAGACCGAACGGGCGGAAATTGCGGCCCACCTCCATGATTCGGTTCTTCAAACCTTGGCGCTCATTCAACGAAGGGCTGGGAACGAGCAAGACGTCGCCCGCTTGGCGAGAGCCCAAGAACGTGAACTGCGCGAGTGGCTGTTCCGTGACTCAGCCAAAGATGCTGCGGAATTTGGTGAGCAGCTCAAAGCCTTTGCCGCCGAAGTGGAGGACGCCCACGGAGTCCAAATCGACGTCGTTCTTGTGGGGCAGGCCACCACCACCGAACCGTATGAAGCGCTCTTGCAATCAGCGCGAGAAGCCATGCTGAACGCCGCCCGGCATGCTGGCGGCGCCATCAGTGTCTACGCAGAAACCTCGGACACGGGCACGCAGATTTTCGTCAAAGACCGTGGTCCCGGTTTTGATCAAAACGCAGTTCCAGCCGATCGGATGGTTGTACGTGAATCGATTGTGGGCCGAATGAAACGCCATGGCGGAACAGCCGAGATCGTGAGTGGAAGTGACGGCACTGAAGTTCGACTCAGCTTGCCCGCTACACCGCCAGAGAAGAACGAAGGAGCAGCATGAGCGAGCCCGTTACGCCGCGGAACCGTCGGGTGAGAGTAGTCGTTGTGGATGATCACGCCATCTTCCGCTCGGGCCTCAAAGCTGATCTAGACGAAGGCATCGAGGTGGTCGGTGAAGCAGCCAGCGTGGAACAGGCCATCGCAGTGATTACGGCATCGAAACCAGAAGTGGTGCTCCTTGATGTCCACTTGCCAGGTGGTCTGGGGGGAGGCGGACGCGAAGTTCTCAATGGGTGCCTTGCACTCCTAGGCGAAGTCCGATTCTTGGCCCTGAGCGTTTCCGATGCCGCCGAAGACGTGGTCTCCGTTATTCGATCCGGCGCTCGCGGCTATGTCACAAAAACCATTTCAGGCGCAGAAATTTCAGATGCCGTTCGCAGAATCTCCGACGGTGACGCAGTGTTTTCGCCACGATTGGCTGGGTTTGTTCTAGATGCCTTCGGGACAGTACCAGCGGAGATCGCGGATGACGAGCTAGACAAACTTTCAGCGCGAGAACTTGAAGTGATGCGGTTGATTGCTCGCGGTTACAGCTACAAAGAAGTGGCTAAAGAGCTGTTCATTTCGATTAAAACTGTGGAAACACACGTCTCAGCGGTACTGCGAAAGTTGCAGCTCTCCAACCGTCACGAGCTCAGCAAATGGGCTGCAGACCGCCGCTTGCTTTAGCAGCGATGTGACAGTTCCAGTTTTTTATTCCACTTTTCCGGAACGCTCCCGCACCAAGGCGAGGGAGCGTTCCGGTTTTTCTTGGAGCAAGTGAGCGAGTGTCGTACTTGGTGGCGCCGTATTACTTAGCGGTGCCCAGGAAGTCCTGCAAACGGCGCACACCTTCGGCAAGGTCTTCGTCACCCAGCGCGTAGCTCAAGCGAACAAAGCCCGAGGGGCCAAATGCTTCGCCCGGGACTACAGCCACTTCAACTTCGTCCAGAATCAACGAGGCCAACTCGGCAGAGGTTGTAGGAGTCGCAGTTCCAGCAGCAGTCTTGAACTCCTTACCCAGCAGGCCGCGGACGTCTGCGTAGACGTAAAAGGCGCCCTTCGGCGTCGGACATTCAACACCTTCAATGGCGTTCAAACCAGCAACAATCGCCTTGCGGCGGCGGTCAAAGGCCACCTTCATCTCATCCACTGCCGTCAACGGGCCCGAGACCGCAGCGAGGGCCGCGATCTGCATAATGTTGGAGACGTTGGAGGTGGCGTGGGACTGCAAGTTGGTTGCGGCCTTGATCACGTCCAGCGGGCCAATCATCCATCCCACACGCCAACCGGTCATGGCGTAAGTTTTTGCCACACCGTTGAGGATGACCACTTTGTCGCCTAGCTCAGGGGCTGCGGTGGCAATCGAGGTGAAGGGAACGCCGTCGTACGTCAGGTGTTCGTAGATTTCATCGGTGACCACCCACAGGCCCTTGGAAGCAGCCCAGCGGCCAATCGCTGCCACTTGCTCGGGGCTGTAGACCGAGCCGGTGGGGTTGGACGGGGAAACAAACAGCAAGATTTTGGTTTTTTCGGTGAGCGCCGCTTCGAGCTGCCCAATCGAAACCAAGTAATCCTGCTCGGGGCCAGCGAAAACTTCTACCGGAACACCGCCGGCCAAACGAATGGCCTCCGGGTACGTGGTCCAGAAGGGTGTGGGAACAATTACTTCGTCTCCCGGATCAACCAAGGTCGCGAAAGTGTTGTAGACGGCTTGTTTACCGCCGTTGGTGACAAGAACCTGGGCCGGATCAACCTGGTAGCCAGAATCCCGGAGCGTCTTTTCCGCAATGGCTTTTTTCAGTTCAGGAAGCCCGCCAGCGGGGGAGTAGCGGTGAAACTTGGGCTGCTTCGCGGCTTCAACGGCGGCCTCCACAATGTAGCCGGGTGTGGGGAAGTCAGGCTCACCCGCACCAAAACCGATGACGGGCCGGCCAGCTGCCTTGAGGGCTTTGGCCTTAGCGTCAACGGCAAGCGTCGCTGACTCGGCAATGGCGGAGATCCGGCGGGAAACACGGGCTGCAGTCATCACGATTCCATTTCTGGTGGGACTCGAGGGTGGTCGATTCGACACAACCAACTCTATGCTGGCAAGGCGGGTTCGACGTAGCCGGAGAAGTTGCGTAGACTTATTCCTCGGTGTTGAAAACGCCACGATGGTTTGCGCCTGAGAATCGGTGCATAAATCATTTTGTATCTCGTATACGATTGATTGACGTTCCGCCCGGGAAGCTGGTTGGACAAACACCGGAGTGGTAGTTCGCTCCATAGGGTAGTGGCGCAATTGGTAGCGCAGCGGTCTCCAAAACCGCAGGTTGCAGGTTCGAGTCCTGTCTGCCCTGCGCATGGTTGTCACGGCATGTAGATATGCCGAAGCAAGCACAACTAGTGCAATGAGCAAAGTAATCGGGGCCCGATTGGGTTTCGGTTGAATACATTCCCCAAAGGGAATGGATCACAACAGATGAGTGAGGATCACGGTGACCGATACAGCTGCCCGCAGCTCCAAGGGTCGTCCCGCGAAGCCTAGTTTCTTCGCTCGCATCGCTCTGTTCTTCCGCCAAGTCATTGGTGAATTGAAGAAGGTTGTGACCCCCACCCGCTCGGAATTGATCAATTACACGCTCGTTGTGTTGGTATTCGTTGTGATCATGATGATCATCGTCACTCTGCTGGATCTGGCTTTTGGCACAGGTGTTGGCTGGGTCTTCGGTGGCTCAGGATCGCTGGACAACTAGCTAAAACTGTCCGCAGGCCGCGCGCAAAACACTGAAATTTCAGGTGAAAATGCGGGGTCTGTGGAATTGAGCCATTTAACAGGGCATAAAATGCAATTTGAGGAAGCAGGAGACCAAGTGTCTGAGCAGGAGCTCGAGGTAACCGAGACTGAGCAGGATGAGACCACGTCTGTAGCGGCTGAAGCTGGTACTGACGCAGAGTCGGAGTCTGCTGCGCCCGAAACCGCGGAAGATACTGAGGTCGCCGAGGAAACTGAAGTTTCCGAGGACCAAGACGCAGTAGAGGACGACGCCGATGCGTTGGCTGCCGCTGCAGCCGTCGCTCCCGTTGACCCCGCGGAGGAGTTCAAAGCCAAGCTTCGCCGCCAAGAGGGTGACTGGTACGTCATTCACTCTTACGCAGGCTACGAAAACCGCGTTAAGACCAACCTTGAGACTCGTATCCAGACCTTGGACATGGAAGATTACATCTTCGAAATCCAGGTTCCCATGGAAGAAGTTGTTGAGATCAAGAACGCTCAGCGCAAGGTCATCAACCGCGTTCGTATCCCCGGCTACGTATTGGTTCGTATGGACCTGACTGACGCATCGTGGGGTGCAGTTCGCCACACGCCAGGTGTAACCGGCTTTGTGGGTAACGCTCACAATCCCGTACCGCTGCGTTTGAACGAAGTTTTCTCCATGCTCGCTCCGGTATTCGAAGAATCGCAGGCAGAAAAGGGTTCGCCCATCAAGCAGCCTTCGGCTCAGGTGGATGTGGACTTCGAGATCGGCGAGTCCGTCATTGTGAAGGAAGGTCCGTTCGAGACCCTCAACGCAACGATCTCCGAGATCAAGCCCGAGTCTCAGACTTTGGTGGTTTTGGTTTCGATCTTCGAGCGCGAAACTCCTGTAACCCTCGCATTCAACCAGGTCACCAAGATCTAGTTGAACCACAGTTTTCGCTCCATAACCGTGTTGCTTTAGCGGTTGCGGAAGCGTTCGGTCGCCTCGCCATGGCGGCCACCCAGCTAAGGCGCACTCCTGTTCCTTAGTAAGTTATTGAGAGAAGGACCCTACATTGGCTCCCAAGAAGAAGGTCACCGGCCTCATCAAGCTGCAGATCCAGGCAGGTGCCGCTAACCCGGCTCCTCCGATTGGTCCCGCGCTTGGTCAGCACGGTGTCAACATCATGGAATTCTGCAAGGCCTACAACGCGGCAACGGAAGCCCAGCGCGGCAACGTTATCCCGGTTGAGATCACCGTGTACGAAGACCGTTCATTTACGTTCATTACCAAGACCCCCCCGGCTGCAGAGCTCATCAAAAAGGCTGCAGGCGTTGCAAAGGGTTCGGCTACCCCGCACACCGTTAAGGTTGCCAAGCTGACCCAGGCACAGGTTGAAGAAATCGCAACCACCAAGATGGAAGATCTGAACGCCAACGATGTCAAGGCTGCCGCCAAGATCATCGCCGGTACCGCTCGTTCCATGGGTATCACTGTCGAGTAATTGACACTCAGCTTTACCCTTGCCGGACTTCCGGCGAATCGAAAATTAGAGTGTTGGGCATCTTTGGATGGCCAACTGTGGCAGGGCCCAGCGCGGTCCGCGGACCACAACTGCACAAGGAGAAACAAGCAGCATGGCAAAGCGCAGCAAAGCATATGAGGCAGCCGTAGCCAAGATCGAGGCAGACAAGTTCTACGCCCCGTTCGAGGCCATTACGCTCGCCAAGGACACCAACCCGTCCAAGTTCGACGCGACCGTTGAGGTTGCTTTCCGTTTGGGTGTTGACCCTCGTAAGGCTGACCAGATGGTTCGCGGTACTGTCAACCTCCCGCACGGTACCGGTAAGACCGCCCGTGTTTTGGTTTTCGCAACCGGTGACAAGGCTGAAGCAGCAATCGCTGCCGGCGCCGACTTCGTTGGTTCCGATGACCTGATCGAAAAGATCCAGGGCGGCTGGACAGACTTCGACGCAGCCGTAGCAACCCCTGACCTCATGGGTAAGGTTGGCCGCTTGGGTAAGGTTCTTGGTCCTCGTAACCTCATGCCGAACCCCAAGACCGGTACGGTTACCCCCGATGTAGCCAAGGCTGTGAATGACATCAAGGGCGGTAAGATCGACTTCCGCGTTGACAAGCACTCCAACCTGCACTTCATCATCGGCAAGGTGTCCTTCGACGCTCTCAAGCTGGCCGAGAACTACGCAGCAGCATTGGAAGAGGTGCTTCGTTTGAAGCCGTCCGCTTCCAAGGGCCGCTACATCCAGAAGGCTACGGTTTCCACCACCTTCGGTCCGGGCATCTCCGTTGACCCGAACGTTACCCGCGTGGTGACTGAGGCTTAAGTCTCACTTTTAGTGAAAGACCCGCTGGCATCTGCCAGCGGGTCTTTTTCTTTTTGCACGGGTTCTGTTGGGCGGGGCTCTTTTGGCCGGACTGTTTTGGCCGGGCACCGGTGGAAGTCACGCTCGCTCTATTGCTCGATGTGACTTGAGATCGAGTGGCTCGCCGTTAGGCTGACTGGATGGATGCGCATGGGGTAGTGATCGAGGAGCTGAAACTTCCAGAGACAGTTGGCAGTACGGATGCCGGCGCCTTTTTGGAGTTTAGCGCGCTCACTGACGCGCTGGTGATTGAAACCTGGGGCAGTCTTGATCGTGCTACGCCCATTACCCAGCGGCTTGCAAGCTGGAAGCCTAATGAATATTGGGAATTGAAATTCTGTTTTGTCCGAGTTCAGGGGCAGATGGTCGCCAGGGCGTGGATAATGTTTTCGCTTCAGGACAATCTTGACTCGTGCTACCTCCAAGTCGACGTCCTGCAAGCCTTCCAAGGCCGCGGCCTGGGCAAGATGCTTCTGGACCATGTTGAGGCGGTGGCTGAACAGCGCGGTCGGCATGTGCTGATGGGTTCCTCGGGACACCAAGCCACTTTTGATCCCGACGCCGATGGCTTACTTTCCGCCTCTACCGGCAGCGGCGGACTACCCAAGAACAGCCGCGCCGTACGGTTCGCTCTTACCTCTGGCTACCGGCTAGAACAACCCGAGCGGGTGAGTGCCCTAGAATTCGGTTCTGGCGCTGAGGCCCTGTGGGACCAGCTGGAAGCTGATGCCCTTGCCATAGTGGGGGACAGCTTTGAACTCTTGCACTGGGTAGACGAGTGTCCGGAGGAGTTTGTAGATCAAATGGCTGTGCTGATGTCCAAGATGAGCACCGATGCACCGGCTGGTGGGGTGCAGCTTGAGGCGGAACTATGGGATGCACAGCGGGTGCGTCGAGTAGAACAAGTTGCCAAGGGCGGTGGTGTGACATCTCTGGTGAGTGCTGCTCGGCATGTGGCCACTGGAGAATTGGCAGCGTACACGGTGCTTGAGATCAGTAGCGAGGCGCCCAACGTGGCCAAACAAGATGACACCTTGGTTGCCGCGGGGTACCGCGGGAATCGCTTGGGTGTTCTGGTGAAGTTGCTGAACCTGAGGCGTTTGCGCGCCAATTATCCGCGCGTTGTCCAAATTGTCACAGAGAATGCTGCTGAGAACAGCTACATGCTCAATATCAATATCGCCCTGGGGTTCTGTCCATCTGGATACTCCGGGGAATGGCAAAAAGTTGTGGAGCAAGCCCGTGAACAGTGAGCTGAAAATCGAACAACTGTGGATCCCGGATTCCCTTGAGGATCCGGATGCTGAAGACTTCCTAGCTGCCGTAGAAGTGGCTAGGAAAGTTCGTATGCAAACGTGGGGCACCGACGATCTGGCATACACGCCAATCGAAAAACTATTGGAAGCTCATGATCCTTATGATCGGCTGATTGTTTTGGTGGCCAAGTTGGACGGGCAGATCGTTGGGGTGGTAGATATTTCCTTGCCGTTGGTGGACAACTCTGATCTCGCCGAGCTCACACTGGATATCCTGCCGGACTACCAGCACCGGGGCCTCGGGCGGGAATTGGTGGAAGCCGCAGAACTCTACGCTCGGGCCGAAGGGCGGCGCATGATTCTGGTGGATACGAACCACCCCCTAGCGTCGCTTCCGGACCTTGAAGCCGAGCAGCTACCGCCGGAAACGGGGGCCGGGTATGTTCCCTTGAGTAGCCGTGAGGCCAACTTTGCGCGCCGGACTGGATACACCCTTGAGCGGATCGAGCAGTTCAGCGCCTGTAATCTACCGTTGGACTCGGCCCTGATCGCTGAGCTGGAACTTGAAGCTGACCAAGCCAACGATGATCGGTACCGCCTTCACCACTGGACTGATCATTGCCCACAGAGGTGGCTCAACGCCGTCGCCCAGTTAGAGAATTCGGTGGGTGAAGACGGACGGTACCTCGGAGCCGATTCTGAGCAGATGACTTTTGATTCTTCGATGATGCGTGAAACCGAAGAACTCTCAATAGCGCAGGGGCGGCGCATGGTGGTTACCGCCGTCGAACATATTAACTCGGGTGCGCTAGTTGGAATCACAACTATCGCTGTCCTCGCGCACCGGCAGGACGTGGTCTTTCAAGACGATACTCAGATACTGGAGGAGCATCGCGGCAACAAGCTGGGATTGCTGATTAAAGTAGCCAACATGGAGCGCTTGTGCGAGCAGTTTCCGGACGCGCGGGTGATTTACACCTGGAACGCTCTCGAAAACAGGTACTTGCTGACCGTAAACCGGCAACTGGGCTTCGTGTCAGCGGGCGTCACCGGGATCTGGCAAAAGGAATTGCCGGATTTCTCGCCGGCAACTACGTCTTAACCCTCGGTGCGGGAGACCGGGCCTTTGATTTGGCGCTGCTCGGCCTCTCAGCTAAGCTTGAAGAACCAAAGACCGTCGGTTATTTGGAAATTCACCCCAGATGTTATGACACAACCGTGTGCGCATGCCGCTGGGAACCGTGAATTTTCAATCGAAGGCCCCTAACTTTAAGGGCGGCCGGCGCAGGTGAACGAAGCAACGCTCCATTCTTGAAAGAGAATGTTGAGCCAAGCCCCGTGCATCTGCGCGGGGCGTTTTTAGTTTGTGCGCACATGCGTTAGCCCATCCGGGCGGGGACCAGCAATACTGACTTTATTCCCCGGAAGGAGGGTTATGACAACGCCGAACAAGGTGACCGCAGTTTCTGAGATCACCACCGATTTCAACGAATCGAACGCCGCTGTTCTGACCGAATACCGTGGGCTCTCTGTTGCACAGCTCAAAGAGCTGCGTCGTTCGCTCGGCCAGGACAACAAGTACTCGGTCGTCAAGAACACCCTGACCGCAATTGCAGCCAAGGAAGCTGGTGTCGAAGCATTCGACGGTCAGCTTTCCGGACCTACTGCTATTGCCTTCATCAAGGGCGACGCTGTTGCTGCCGCAAAGAGCCTGACGGACTTTGCCAAGGCCAACAAGCAGCTGGTCATCAAGACCGGTTACTTCGAGGGCAAGGCATTGGACGCCAGCGAGGTTGCCGCACTGGCAGCTCTCGAGTCCCGCGAACTGCAGTTGGCCAAGGTTGCTGGTGTCCTCAAGGCACCTGCTGCTGCTGCTGCACGCATCATTGATGCACTGCGCCTCAAGCTTGAAGAAGAAGGCGGCGCTCCGGCTCCCGCTGCTGAGGAAGCTCCGGCTACCGAAGCTGCAGCCGAAGAAGCTCCCGCTGAAGAAGCTGCTGAAGCAGCTACCGAAGAGAACTAATTCTCTTCTCTCTCATCAAATTCTTGGTGCGCAGGCACCAACCAAAGGAAGGACGCCAACATGGCGAAGCTCAGCAACGAAGAGCTCATTGAAGCTTTCAAGGAATTGACCATCATCGAGCTCTCCGAGTTCGTTAAGCTCTTCGAAGAGACCTTCGAAGTTACCGCTGCTGCTGTTGCAGTTGCTGGCCCGGCTGGCGCCGCTGCTGCTGAAGAGGAAGAGAAGACTGCATTCGACGTCATCCTCGAAGCTGCTGGCGACAAGAAGATCGCAGTGATCAAGGAAGTTCGTGCAATCACTTCCTTGGGCCTGAAGGAAGCTAAGGACCTCGTTGACGGTGCTCCCAAGGCTGTGCTGGAAGGCGCAACCAAGGACGCTGCTGACAAGGCCAAGGAGCAGCTCGAAGCTGCCGGCGCAACCGTTACGGTCAAGTAGTCGATTCCGTTTCACTCAAAACCCCGTCCACTTCGGTGGACGGGGTTTTTTGTTGTCTCCTCGGCGGCGCCTCCCTCGCCGAATGGGTAGATAAAGCTCTTTTGCCCGGCGCCAAAGGGACATTATCTACCCACTCGGCGAAGGTTAACCGCAAGTGAAAGATTGCTATCCGATGCCTACCGATCCGCCGAAACCCTCGCTATCAGCGAGCTTCACTCCTAGACTGTCCAACGCAGCCGGAACAACCAGCCGCACAAAGACCTCGGTCCCACAGGAGCAAACCACCATGCACTCACCAGAGACGAAGATTAGCCGCAGAGCCATGATCACGGCAGCAGCAGTCGGCGGAACCACAGCAGCAGCAATTCTTGGAGCCGCACCAGCCCAAGCCGAGGCCAACGGCGGCCCAGCGGGGCACAACAAGAACTTCCGGCTAACAATCTTGGGCACAACGGATCTGCACAATAACGTTCTGAACTGGGACTACTTCAAAGACGCGCCGTACTCGGATAAAGCAGGGAACCAGATCGGTGTTGCCCAAGCCGCCTCCTTGATCCGTGCAGTTCGGGCTGAACGCGGTCACGCCAACACTCTGACCTTGGATGCCGGAGACATTATCCAAGGCACACCTCTGGCCTACTACTTTGCCAAGATCACTCCGGCTTCGAGCAGCGTCAAGCACCCCATGGCACTGGCCATGAACGCGGTAGGTTATGACGCCGTCGCGCTTGGAAACCACGAGTTTAACTACGGTATTGACCACTTGCGGACCTGGGAAAGCCAACTCACATTCCCAGTCCTGAGCGCCAACGTTCATAGCGCTACCACGGGGGCCAGGGCCTTTAAGCCGTACACACTCAAACGAGTCAAAACAGGCAATGGTTGGGTCACGGTGGGCCTAGTTGGTTTGGTTACCCCGGGCTGTGCCTTGTGGGACCGTGCCAACGTGGAAGGCAAGTTGACCTTCAACGGCATCGTGGAAGAAGCCAAAATAGTTATTCCGGAGGTCAAGCGAGCTGGGGCGGACATTGTGGTTGTCTCTTGCCACTCTGGCGCTACACCCGGGTCCTCCTACGGCGACGCATTGCCGTTCCCGGAGAACGCTTCAAGCCAATTGGCAGAAGAAGTGCCAGGAATTGACGCGATCCTGGTCGGCCACGCACACCAAGAAATTGCGGAACGTTTTGTCACGAACAAGACCACCGGGCAGCAAGTGCTCTTGAGTGAACCGCTGCGATGGGGCATGCGAGTAACCGTGATGGACTTGGACCTGATCAAGGACCGCGGCCAGTGGAAGGTCAACACAGCTCACGCACACCTTTTGGATTCGCGCACAGCTCCTGAAGATGCCGCAGTGGTTGCTGCAGTACGTTCCGGTCACGACGCCACAGTGAAATACGTCAACACTGTGATTGGCAATTCAACGGCAGCACTGACAACTAGAACGGCTTGCTGGGAAGACACGGCAGCTATTGATGCCATCAATTTTGTTCAGGCTTCCACCATCAAGGCGGAATTGGCTGGCGGACCAAACGCTGATCTGCCTGTCCTCTCAATTGCCGCTGCGTTTTCACGTGAAGTTGACGTCAAAGCTGGGGCGCTGACCATCCGGGACATTGCGGGCCTGTACATCTTCGACAACACTCTGCTGTCCATCAAGGTCACCGGTTCCCAAGTCAAGGATTACCTTGAGTGGTCTTCGCAGTATTACAAGACCGTCTCTTCAACCACCGTGCCAGCGGCGGACCTGACCAACGCAGTTACCAACCTGGCGCCCGCCGGGACACCTGACTACAACTACGACGTTGTGTACGGGCTCGACGGATCGCTGAGCTATGACATCGATGTAGCCAAGCCCAACGGCCAGCGGATTGTGGGCCTGAGCTACAACGGAGCCCCCATCGACCCGAAACAAGAATTTGCCATGGCGATTAACAACTACCGCCAGAGCGGCGGTGGGGGATTCCCGGGTGTCACTACCGCCCCGGTCCTGACGAACAGCCAACAAGAAATCCGCCAGCTCATCATCGACTACGTGGTGAACACCGGCACCTTGGACGCCGCTATTTTCGCCAAGACTGACTGGAAGCTCACGGTCAACGGAAGCCCCCTGACCGTCACCCCGTAGCCGGATAGAGTCCCAGAGAAAAACAGTTCAGCAAAAACAACCGAGTAAACACAAGGCGGGCTCCGGGGATACACCCGGAGCCCGCCTTCGTCAGACCCAATAAGAATTACATCGGCTCGCTAATGTCAGCAACCACAGCATCCAAGGACTCCAGCAGAGCATCAGCGTCCACAAATGCACTTCGCCCGTGCGCCCCGGCACCCAAGGAAATCCGTTTGCCCTGCATTGAAGCGTCAGCATAAACCGGCCAAGCGGTTGTGCTGCCCACCGGTGTGATGGTGCCGCGCTCGTATCCCGTGGCCTCGAGGGCAACCTCTGCCGGTGGAAGGGATAACTTGTTGACGCCCAATAGCGTGCGCAACTTCGGCCACGAAATTTGCCTGTCGCCCGGAATGAGCGCAAACAAGAACGAACCATCTTTGTGCTTGACCACCAGCGATTTCACAATCTCTGCCGGATCAATTCCCAGAAGTTCGGCCGCATGCTCAAGGCTCCGCGCAGCGGGCCTCTCCACAATCTCTATGTCCAGACCCCGCAGCTGAGCGTCCTCAACAAAGCGGCGTGCGCCGTCGTGGTTTTCCATGGTGACTACTTAGTCGCGGAAGAGCAGGAGCGCTTCGCCCTGACCGCCACCGCCACACAGCGCCACAGCAGCTTTACCGCCTCCACGTCGCTTGAGTTCGAATGCTGCGTGCACGGCCAGCCGGGCGCCTGAAGCGCCAAGTGGGTGGCCGATGGCAATGGCGCCACCGTGAATGTTGCACTTTTCCAGCGGGTAGTCGAGGTCCTTGAGTGACTGGACAGCTACCGCACCAAAGGCTTCGTTGATCTCAACAAAGTCCAGATCATCTATGCTCCAGCCAGCCTTCTTCAACGCACTGGAAATCGCATTTGCAGGCTGTGAGTGCAAAGAGTTATCCGGGCCCGCAACCTGACCCGGATCACCAAGCACTGCCAAGTATTCGAGCCCGTGGTCTTGAGCGTACGCCCGCGAGGTCAAGACCAACGCGGCAGCGCCATCAGAAAGCGGCGAGGAGTTACCGGCGGTAATCGTTCCATCGGCGGCAAAAGCCGGGCGCAGGGGAGCGAGCGAATCAACAGTGGTCTGTGGGCGCACACCCTCATCGGCGTCGAGCACTAGCGGTTCGCCCTTGCGCTGAGGCACTGTTATCGGTGCGATCTCGGCGGTGAATACGCCATCGGCCTGCGCGGCCGCCGCGCGCTGGTGGGAGGCCGCGGCAACTTCATCCTGAGCAATGCGGCTGATGCCCAGTGAGCCGTTGTTAGTCTCGGTGGACAGCCCCATGGACTGACCGTCGAAGGCGTCGGTGAGGCCGTCATGGGCAGCAACGTCCAAGGCCTCAATGGAGCCGTACGTCCAGCCTTGGCGGGAGCCAGGCAGCAAGTGCGGTGCGCGGGTCATGGACTCTTGGCCACCGGCAACCACGACGGCGGCCTCGCCGCTGCGGATTAATCTCGCCGCGTCGATCACGGCAGTGAGCCCGGAGAGGCAAACTTTGTTGATGGTCAGTGCCGGGACATCCCAGCCGATTCCGGCGGCAATGGCGCTCTGGCGGGCGGGGTTTTGACCTGTGCCAGCCTGAAGGACGTGGCCCATAATGACGGTGTCTACGTCCGCAACGTCAACGCGGGAGTTTTTCAAGGCTGCACGGATAGCATGTGCTCCGAGTTCGACTGCGGTAAAAGGTGCGAGTTGTCCATTGAGCCTGCCCAGCGGGGTGCGCGCGGCGGAAACGATGACAACGTCGTTGTTGTTTTCAGCGGTGCTCATGTGATGTAGCTCTTCCGTTCTTGATCCGTATATGGCCAGATTACCGCCCGGAACGGTGTGAGCTAAATGACATCCCGGTGGTGAACTTCGCTAGTGCGCTTTGCCGAGGGGTCTGGCGGCTGAATAGCCATTTGACTAGCCATTCAGCATAGTTGCCTCCAGAGCAATTCTGGGGTAGACACGCGCCTGAAGATGCCGTATCGTTGATATTTGCGTCTTCCCTCAATACCTTCAGCCTTCATATAGCGGTGGGCTAGCTGTGCTATTGCCGTTTAAGCGGTGCGATTCACACGGATCGTCCCGTAGCGGTTGTCGCCAGCACCGGGTCATATAGCGGAACCGGTCAGGTAGCACCACCAGGTGCCATGCGGGGGAGAGCTGAACAAGCCTGAAGGTCTGTGGAAGGATCCCTCTTGGTCGCCTCGAGCACCTCTAATAACCAAACCGCTAACAACGCCGGCACCACCGATGGTGCGACTCGCCGGCTCTCATTCGCGAAGATTCACGAACCGTTGGATGTTCCGAACCTCCTTGCCCTGCAGACGGACAGTTTCGACTGGCTCGTTGGGAACGAACGCTGGCAGGCAAAGGTTGCAAAGGCCGTAGAAGTTGGGGACGACTCAGTCGCTACCACTTCTGGCCTCTCGGATATCTTCGAAGAGATCTCCCCGATCGAGGATTTCCAGGGCACCATGTCCTTGAGCTTCTCGGAGCCGGAGTTCGCTGACCCGAAGTACACCATGGCTGAGTGCAAAGACCGCGACGCCACCTACTCGGCCCCGCTGTACGTCAAGGCCGAGTTCATGAATAACAACACGGGCGAAATCAAGCAGCAGACCGTGTTCATGGGCGATTTCCCGCTGATGACTGAAAAGGGCACCTTTGTGGTGAACGGCACCGAGCGTGTTGTCGTTTCCCAGCTGGTTCGCTCGCCGGGTGCTTACTTCGAGCGCACAGCTGACAAGACCAGCGACAAGGACATCTTCACTGCGAAGATCATCCCGTCCCGTGGTGCTTGGTTCGAGCTCGAAATCGACAAGCGCGATCAGGTCGGCGTCCGTTTGGACCGCAAGCGCAAGCAGTCTGTGACTGTTTTGCTCAAGGCACTTGGTTGGACCGAAGGCCAGATCCTCGAAGAATTCGGCCAGTACGATTCCATGCGCGCCACGCTTGAGAAGGATGCCACTGAGACGCGCGAAGACGCGCTCTTGGATATCTACCGCAAGCTGCGCCCGGGAGAGCCGCCCACCGTTGACGCCGCTCAGGCTTTGTTGGACAACTTGTACTTCAACGCCAAGCGCTACGACCTTGCCAAGGTTGGCCGTTACAAGATCAACCGCAAGCTCGGCATCGACAAGCCGCTCGGCGACCCGGATGCTTCTGTATTGCACATCGAAGACATCGTGGCAATGATCAAGTTCCTTGTTGCTTTGCACGCCGGCGAGAAGACTCTCAAGGGCAACCGCGAAGGTCAAGAAGTTGATTTGCGCGTTGAGATCGATGACATCGACCACTTCGGTAACCGCCGTATTCGCGCCGTTGGTGAATTGATCGAAAACCAGGTCCGTACCGGTTTGTCCCGTATGGAGCGCGTTGTTCGTGAGCGTATGACCACTCAGGACGTTGAGGCCATCACGCCGCAGACCCTGATCAACATCCGCCCGGTTGTTGCTGCGATCAAGGAGTTCTTCGGAACTTCCCAGCTCTCGCAGTTTATGGACCAGAACAACCCGCTTTCGGGTCTGACCCACAAGCGTCGTTTGTCAGCATTGGGCCCGGGTGGTTTGTCCCGCGACCGTGCAGGCATGGAAGTTCGAGACGTTCACCCGTCCCACTACGGACGTATGTGCCCCATCGAAACTCCTGAAGGCCCGAACATTGGTCTGATTGGTTCTTTGGCTTCCTACGGACGTATTAACCCCTTCGGTTTCATTGAGACTCCGTACCGCAAGGTCATCAACGGCAAGGTAACTGACGACGTCGATTACCTCACCGCCGATGATGAGGTTGAGGTCGTTATTGCTCAGGCAAACGCACCTTTGACCGAGGACAACCACTTCGCTGAAGACATGGTTCTTGTGCGTGAACGTGGCGGTTCGGGTGAGCCTGTGCTTATCCCGGCTGCAGACGTTGAGTACATGGACGTTTCGCCGCGCCAGATGGTGTCCGTTGCAACGGCTTTGATTCCGTTCCTCGAGCATGACGATGCTAACCGTGCACTGATGGGTGCCAACATGCAGCGTCAGGCTGTGCCGTTGGTTCGCTCCGAGGCCCCATTTGTGGGTACCGGTATGGAACGTGCAGCTGCAGTAGACGCCGGTGACGTTGTTATCGCTAAGAAGGCCGGTGTGGTTAGCGAAGTTTCCGCTGACCTCGTGGTCATGCTGAACGACGACGGTACCGAGACTAACTACCGCATCGACAAGTTCTCCCGCTCTAACCAGGGCAACTGCTACAACCACCGCGTTTTGGTCAACGAAGGCCAGCGTCTGGAAGTTGGCGGCATCATCGCTGACGGTCCTGCAACGGACCAGGGTGAATTGGCTCTTGGTAAGAACCTGCTCGTGGCATTTATGTCTTGGGAAGGTCACAACTTCGAGGACGCCATCATCCTTTCTCAGCGCATTGTTGCTGAGGACGTTCTCTCTTCGATTCACATCGAAGAGCACGAGATCGACGCCCGCGACACCAAGCTTGGTGCCGAGGAAATCACTCGCGACATCCCGAACGTTTCCGAGGAAGTCCTCGGCGGATTGGACGAGCGCGGCATCATCCACATCGGTGCTGAAGTTGAAGCTGGCGACATTCTGGTTGGAAAGGTCACACCTAAGGGTGAAACCGAACTGACTCCGGAAGAGCGTTTGCTGCGTGCCATCTTCGGTGAGAAGTCTCGCGAAGTTCGCGACACTTCCCTCAAGGTGCCCCACGGTGAGTCCGGAACTGTTATTGGTGTTCGCGTCTTCGACCGCGACGCTGATGACGAGTTGCCCCCGGGCGTGAACCAGCTGGTTCGCGTTTACGTTGCTGCTAAGCGCAAGATCACCGATGGTGACAAGCTTGCTGGCCGTCACGGTAACAAGGGTGTTATTTCCAAGATCCTTCCGATCGAAGACATGCCCTTCCTTGCTGATGGAACCCCGGTTGACATCGTTCTGAACCCCTTGGGTGTTCCGGGACGTATGAACGTCGGTCAGGTTTTGGAAACCCACCTCGGTTGGGTTGCTAAGACCGGTTGGAAGATCGAAGGCGAGCCGGAGTGGGTCAAGAACCTCCCGAACTTGCCTCGTGAAACCGGCCAGACCACCGTTGCTACTCCGGTGTTCGATGGTGCGCGTGAAGAGGAAATCTCCGGCTTGCTGGATTCCACCAACGTCACCCGCGATGGCGAGCGTCTGATCGACTCCTCCGGAAAGACTCGTCTGTTCGACGGCCGCTCCGGCGAGCCGTTCCCGGACCCGATCTCCGTTGGCTACATGTACATCCTGAAACTCCACCACTTGGTGGATGACAAGATCCACGCACGCTCCACTGGCCCGTACTCCATGATCACGCAGCAGCCGCTGGGTGGTAAGGCACAGTTCGGTGGCCAGCGCTTCGGTGAAATGGAAGTTTGGGCGCTCGAAGCATATGGCGCCGCTTACACGCTCCAGGAACTGTTGACGATCAAGTCGGATGACATCCACGGCCGCGTTAAGGTCTACGAAGCCATCGTCAAGGGCGAGAACATCCCGGAGCCTGGTGTTCCGGAATCGTTCAAGGTCCTCATCAAGGAAATGCAGTCGCTGTGCTTGAACGTGGAAGTACTTTCCACCGATGGCACCACGATTGAGATGCGTGACTCTGATGACGCAGTCTTCACGGCTGCGGAGGAACTGGGTATTGATCTGTCTCGCGCAGAGCCCAGCTCCGTAGAAGAGGTTTAATACCGCGACGACGGCGGGTGGGAACCCGCCGTCGTCCACCTCTTTACCGTAACCACAGACTTGAAGAATTTAGAGAACAAGAGAGAACAGGGACCATATGTCCAGCGAATCCTCCTTCGGCCTCATGCAGATTGGCCTCGCCACTGCGGATGACATCCGTGGTTGGTCTTACGGCGAGGTTAAGAAGCCGGAAACCATTAACTACCGCACGCTCAAGCCTGAGAAGGACGGCCTCTTCTGTGAGAAGATCTTTGGCCCGTCCCGCGACTGGGAGTGCTACTGCGGTAAGTACAAGCGCGTGCGCTTTAAGGGAATCATTTGCGAGCGTTGTGGCGTTGAAGTCACCCGCGCAAAGGTTCGCCGCGAACGCATGGGCCACATTGAGCTTGCCGCTCCGGTAACCCACATTTGGTACTTCAAGGGTGTTCCTTCCCGTTTGGGCTACCTCCTTGACTTGGCACCGAAGGACCTCGAAAAGGTCATTTACTTCGCTGCTTACATGATCACCAGCGTGGACGAAGAAGCTCGTCACAACGAACTGCCTAACCTCCAGGTTGAGCATGACGTTGAGAAGAAGCAGCTCATCGACAACCGCGACTCTGACATTGCCACGATCGCCCGTGACCTCGAGGACGAGCTTGCTCGCCTTGAAGGTGAAGGTGCTAAGGCTGCCGACAAGAAGAAGGCCCGCGACTCGGCTGACCGCCAGATGGCGAACGTCCGTAAGCGTGCCGATGCTGAGATCGAGCGTCTCGAGCAGGTTTGGGACCGTTTCAAGAACCTCAAGGTTGCTGACCTTGAAGGTGACGAGGGGCTGTACCGCGAGCTGCGCGACCGCTACGGACTCTACTTCGAAGGCTCCATGGGTGCCGAAGCTATCAAGAAGCGTCTTGAGAACTTTGACATGGCAGCAGAAGCTGAGCTCCTGCGCGACATCATCGCCAACGGTAAGGGCCAGCGTAAAACCCGCGCCCTGAAGCGTTTGAAGGTTGTCAACGCCTTCTTGACCACGAACAACAGCCCTCTGGGTATGGTTCTTGACGCTGTTCCGGTGATCCCGCCGGAATTGCGCCCGATGGTGCAGTTGGACGGTGGCCGCTTTGCGACCTCTGACCTCAACGACCTCTACCGTCGTGTGATCAACCGCAACAACCGTTTGAAGCGTCTGCTTGATCTTGGTGCACCCGAGATCATCGTTAACAACGAGAAGCGCATGCTGCAGGAAGCTGTTGACAGCCTCTTCGACAACGGTCGTCGTGGACGTCCGGTAACTGGCCCGGGTAACCGCCCGTTGAAGTCCCTGAGCGACATGCTCAAGGGTAAGCAAGGCCGTTTCCGTCAGAACCTTTTGGGTAAGCGCGTTGACTACTCTGGCCGTTCGGTTATTGTTGTTGGCCCGCAGTTGAAGCTGCACCAGTGTGGTCTGCCTAAGCAGATGGCACTTGAGCTCTTCAAGCCGTTCGTTATGAAGCGCTTGGTTGATCTCAACCACGCTCAGAACATCAAGAGCGCTAAGCGTATGGTGGAGCGTTACCGCCCGCAGGTTTGGGATGTTCTCGAAGAGATCATCACCGAGCACCCGGTACTGCTCAACCGTGCACCTACCCTGCACCGTTTGGGTATCCAGGCGTTCGAACCGCAGCTTGTTGAAGGTAAGGCAATCCAGCTTCACCCGCTGGTTTGTGGCGCATTCAACGCTGACTTCGATGGTGACCAGATGGCAGTTCACTTGCCGCTGAGCCCCGAAGCTCAGGCTGAGGCTCGTATCTTGATGCTGTCCTCGAACAACATCTTGAAGCCTTCTGATGGCCGCCCGGTGACCTTGCCTTCGCAGGATATGATCATCGGTCTCTACCACTTGACCACCAAGCGTGTTGGTTCTGCTGGCGAAGGCCGTATCTTCTCCTCGGTTTCGGAAGCCATCATGGCCTACGATTCCCGCGAGCTCCACTTGAACTCGCAGGTCAAGATCCGCCTTGAAGGCTTTGTGCCTTACGCAGGTTGGGAAGCTCCGGAAGGCTGGGAGCCCGGTACTCCGGTTCTCGTTCAGACTTCGCTGGGACAGGTGATCTTCAACGACACCTTGCCCGAGGACTACCCGTGGGTTGAAGCTGTTGCTGACAAGGGCGAACTTTCCCGGATTGTTAACGATCTCGCAGAGCGTTACCCGAAGGTAGTTACCGCAGCAACGCTGGATAACTTGAAGGATGCTGGTTTCCACTGGGCCACCCGTTCGGGTGTCACCGTGGCAATCTCTGACATTGAGGTTCCGAAGTCCAAGCCGGCCATCCTGGCCGGTTACGAGACTAAGGCCGCCAAGATTCAGGGCCAGTACGACAAGGGCTTGATTGACGACGACGAGCGTCGCCAGGAACTCATCGAGATCTGGAACTCGGCTACGAACGAGATCGCACAGGCCATGCGCGATTCGCTCTCTCCGATGAACACGATTAACCGCATGGTGTCCTCTGGTGCACGTGGTAACTGGATGCAGGTTCGCCAGATTGCCGGTATTCGTGGTCTTGTGGCTAACCCTAAGGGTGAGATCATCCCGCGTCCGATCAAGTCTTCCTACCGCGAAGGCTTGTCCGTTCTCGAGTACTTCATCGCTACTCACGGTGCTCGTAAGGGTCTTGCTGATACCGCTCTGCGTACCGCCAACTCGGGTTACTTGACTCGCCGTCTGGTGGACGTTTCTCAGGACGTTATTGTTCGTGAAGAAGACTGTGGCACCGAGCGTGGTCTGATGACCCCGATCGCTGTTGCTGACGCTAACGGCGAGCTGGTTCTGGGCGAGAACGTTGAGAACAGCGCTTACGCCCGTACCTTGGCCGTTGATGTTCTTGACGCTAAGGGCAACGTTTTGGCTGCTGCCGGAACTGACTGCGGTGACGTTGTTATTGCTGAGCTCTTCGCTGCAGGCATCACTGAGATCAAGGTTCGCTCCGTGCTGACCTGTGAGTCCAGCGTTGGAACCTGTGCACTGTGCTACGGCCGCTCCTTGGCTACGGGTAAGACCGTAGACATCGGCGAGGCCGTTGGTATTATCGCCGCGCAGTCCATCGGTGAGCCCGGTACTCAGCTGACCATGCGTACCTTCCACACTGGTGGTGCTGTTTCTGCCGGTGGTGGAGATGACATTACTCAGGGTCTGCCCCGTATCCAGGAGCTCTTCGAAGCCCGTACCCCGAAGGGTGTTGCACCGATCGCTGAAGCGGCCGGCCGCATCACCATTGAAGAGTCCGAGCGTCAGATGCGCTTGGTGATTACCCCGGACGATGGTTCCGAGGAAATTGCTTACCCGGTACTGCGCCGTTCACGCCTTCTCATCGAAGATGGCCAGAACGTCACGGTGGGCCAGAAGCTGATCCAGGGTCCGGTTGACCCCAAGCAGGTTCTGCGCATTATGGGTCCGCGTGCTGCACAGAAGTTCCTTGTGGACGAAGTGCAGGGTGTGTACTTGAGCCAGGGTATTGGTATCCACGACAAGCACGTCGAGGTTATCGTCCGCCAGATGCTGCGTCGCGTTACCGTCATTGAGTCCGGCGACTCGAACTTGCTTCCGGGCGAGCTCGCAGAGCGTGGACGCTTCGAAGACGAGAACCGTCGTGTTGTATCCGAGGGCAAGACGCCTGCTGCAGGTCGTCCTGAACTGATGGGTATCACCAAGGCATCGTTGGCTACCGAGTCGTGGCTCTCCGCAGCCTCCTTCCAGGAAACCACCCGCGTTCTGACGCAGGCGGCTATGGAAGGCAAGAGCGATCCGCTCTTGGGTCTAAAGGAGAACGTGATCATTGGTAAGTTGATCCCGGCCGGCACGGGTCTCCCGCGCTACACCGACGTCACCGTGGAGCCCACTGAAGAAGCAAAGGCCAATCTGTTCACCGGCCCCAGCGCATTCAGCGACTTCTCCTACGACACCTTGGGTGGTGACGGAGCTCCTGAGTTCCACGCCATTCCTTTGGACGACTACGACCTCGGCGCAGGATTCTCTAACTAAGATTCACGCCTAGTTCACATCAGTAGTTCAATCACGACGGCGGTCACTCACCTTAGGTGAGTGACCGCCGTCGCGCGTTAACGGTTGTAGGGAGAGTTGAAGGTTGAATGCGGGTTAGCGGTTGGAGCGTGGCTGGCTGGCTGACTGGGGGATATCAACCTGTGCCGGCTCCATTGGGCGTCTGGCCCCGCGCATGGTAGGCTAGTGACTAATTGTTAGTGTGGCAGTGGATGAATTCCGGGTTGCAGGGTCCTTGTGCAACGAATGCCACATTTTTGCATGCCTAGGAGCTGTTTGATCCCGGGATGCCGATGGTAGGTCTTTGACCGGCGTTGGCAGTGGATCTTCCCCGATCATGCGATCCGACTATTAAGTGCTTCGCCTCGACTGCTAAGAGATTCATCTTTAGGCTCAGGCGGCGGGGCAAAGCAACAAGTGAACGGCCGGGAACGGCCGTTCCAGACAAAACGGAGAACACGAAAGTGCCTACGATTCAGCAGCTGGTCCGCAAGGGCCGCTCGCCTAAGGTCTCCAAGACCAAGGCTCCCGCCCTGAAGGGCAGCCCGATGCGTCGCGGTGTTTGCACCCGCGTATACACCACCACCCCGAAGAAGCCGAACTCGGCTCTGCGTAAGGTTGCACGTGTGCGCCTTAACGGTGGCGTAGAAGTAACCGCCTACATCCCCGGTGTTGGTCACAACCTCCAGGAGCACTCCATCGTGCTCGTTCGCGGTGGTCGTGTTAAGGACCTTCCCGGTGTTCGCTACAAGATCGTTCGTGGCGCACTGGATACCCAGGGTGTAAAGAACCGCAAGCAGGCTCGCAGCCGCTACGGCGCAAAGATGGAGAAGAAGTAATATGCCTCGCAAGGGTCCGGCCCCTAAGCGGCCGCTTGTTGTAGATCCCGTATACGGTTCCCCTTTGGTCACTCAGCTGATCAACAAGGTGCTCGTAGACGGCAAGAAGTCCACCGCAGAGCGCATTGTTTACGGCGCACTCGAAGGTGCTCGTGAGAAGAGCGGCGGCGACCCCGTTGCAGCCCTCAAGAAGGCCATGGAAAACATCAAGCCGAGCCTCGAGGTGAAGTCCCGCCGTGTTGGTGGCGCCACCTACCAGGTTCCGGTTGAGGTCAAGCCGGGTCGCGCCACTGCGCTGGCTCTGCGCTGGCTGGTTGGTTACTCCAAGGCTCGCCGCGAGAAGACTATGACCGAGCGTCTCCGCAACGAGATCCTCGACGCCTCTAACGGTCTTGGCGCTGCTGTAAAGCGTCGCGAAGACACCCACAAGATGGCCGAGTCGAACAAAGCCTTCGCACACTACCGCTGGTAACACTGCAGCGTTCGCCGCTGGTCTACTTGGCCAGCGGCGAACGTGTTGTCCATCCGAAAGGGAAACACTGTGGCACAGGACGTGCTTACCGACCTTAATAAGGTCCGCAATATCGGCATCATGGCCCACATTGATGCTGGCAAGACCACTACCACCGAGCGCATCTTGTTCTACACAGGTGTGAACCACAAGATCGGCGAAACGCACGACGGCGCTTCGACGACCGACTGGATGGAACAGGAAAAGGAACGCGGCATCACCATCACGTCTGCCGCCGTGACTTGCTTCTGGAACCAGAACCAGATCAACATCATCGACACCCCCGGTCACGTTGACTTCACCGTTGAGGTTGAGCGCTCCTTGCGCGTCCTCGATGGTGCTGTTGCTGTATTCGACGGTAAAGAGGGCGTTGAGCCTCAGTCGGAGACCGTGTGGCGTCAGGCTGACAAGTACGATGTTCCGCGCATCTGCTTCGTCAACAAGATGGACAAGCTCGGTGCTGACTTCTACTTCACCGTAGACACCATCATTAACCGCCTCGGTGCAAAGCCTTTGGTTATGCAGCTCCCGATCGGTGCTGAGAACGACTTCATTGGCGTTGTTGACCTGCTCGAAATGCGTGCCTTGGTATGGCCTGGTGACGCTAAGGGTGACGTCACTATGGGCGCCAAGTACGAGGTTCAGGAGATCCCCGCTGACCTCAAGGAAAAGGCAGAGGAGTACCGTGCAGCTCTCGTAGAGACCGTTGCTGAGTCCTCCGAAGAGCTCATGGAGAAGTACCTCGAAGGTGAAGAAATCACCGTTGAGGAACTCAAGGCTGGCATCCGCAAGATGACCATCGCTTCCGAGCTCTACCCGGTCTTCTGTGGTTCTGCGTTCAAGAACCGCGGCGTTCAGCCGATGCTTGACGCTGTCATTGACTACTTGCCGAACCCGCTCGACGTCCCCCCGATGATCGGTCACGATCCTCGCGACGAAGAGAAGGAATTGACCCGTAAGCCTTCCTCCGAGGAGCCGTTCTCGGCTCTCGCGTTCAAGATTGCGGCTCACCCGTTCTTCGGTCAGCTCACCTTCATCCGCGTGTACTCCGGTCACGTTGAAGCTGGTGCACAGGTGGTCAACTCCACCAAGGGCAAGAAAGAGCGCATCGGTAAGCTGTTCCAGATGCACGCCAACAAGGAAATGCCTGTTGAGGGCGCTACCGCTGGCCACATCTACGCAGCTATCGGCCTCAAGGACACCACCACCGGTGATACCTTGTGCGACTCTAACGACCAGATCGTTTTGGAATCCATGAGCTTCCCGGCTCCCGTGATCTCCGTTGCGATCGAACCCAACACCAAGGGTGACCAGGAGAAGCTCTCCACCGCTATCCAGAAGCTCTCCGCCGAGGACCCGACCTTCCAGGTCAACCTTGACGAAGACACCGGCCAGACCATCATCGCCGGCATGGGCGAGCTCCACTTGGATATCCTTGTGGACCGCATGCGCCGCGAATTCAAGGTTGAAGCCAACGTTGGTAAGCCTCAGGTTGCCTACCGTGAAACCATCAAGAACCCTGTTGCGCGTCACGACTACACGCACAAGAAGCAGACTGGTGGTTCGGGTCAGTTCGCAAAGATCCAGATTGCGATCGAACCGTTGGATACTTCCGATGGAGAACTGTACGAGTTCGAGAACAAGGTCACCGGTGGCCGTATTCCTCGCGAATACATCCCCTCCGTTGACGCTGGTATCCAGGATGCACTCAACGATGGTGTCTTGGCCGGTTACCCGGTTGTTGGTATCAAGGCAATCCTGCTCGATGGCGCCTACCACGACGTTGACTCTTCGGAAATGGCGTTCAAGATCGCCGGCCGTATGGCTTTCAAGGAAGCTGCACGCAAGGCTAACCCGATCTTGCTTGAACCGATGATGGATGTTGAAGTCCGCACCCCTGAGGAATACATGGGTGAAGTTATTGGTGACATCAACTCTCGCCGTGGCCAGATGCAGTCCATGGAAGATGCACAGGGTGTAAAGGTCATCCGTGCGCACGTCCCGCTCTCCGGTATGTTCGGATACATCGGTGACTTGCGCTCCAAGACCCAGGGCCGCGCCGTGTACTCCATGACGTTCCACAGCTACGCTGAGGTCCCGAAGGCATTTGCTGACGAGATCATCCAGAAGAACCGCGGAGAGTAGTCCTAGGACTAAGTTCCACAAAAACTTGGCTATTGGTCTGGCAACAGACCCATAGTCAGTGCAGATGGCCGGACGAAGCTAGCCGGACTCCGGCCATCTGCGCAAACAGGCTCTAGGGATTAGAATTAATTCCCGAATCTGCAATTTCATCAAACCCCAAGCCCCCAAGTAGACTTGCTAGAGTTTCTGCCGCGAGAAGCGCGGCCGGCAAGTAAGTCTTTTGAAAACGTTCTAGGAGGAACCTGTGGCAAAGGCAAAGTTCGAGCGGACTAAGCCGCACGTTAACATCGGCACCATCGGTCACGTTGACCATGGAAAGACCACGTTGACGGCAGCCATTTCCAAGGTGCTGTACGACCAGTACCCGGATCTCAACGAGCAGCGCGACTTCGCGTCGATTGACTCTGCTCCTGAAGAGCGCCAGCGCGGTATTACGATCAACATCTCCCACGTGGAGTACCAGACCGAGAAGCGCCACTACGCACACGTAGACGCCCCCGGTCACGCTGACTACATCAAGAACATGATCACCGGTGCTGCTCAGATGGACGGCGCAATCCTCGTGGTTGCTGCTACCGACGGCCCGATGGCTCAGACCCGCGAGCACGTTCTGTTGGCCCGCCAGGTTGGTGTTCCCTACCTGCTCGTCGCACTGAACAAGTCCGACATGGTTGACGACGAAGAGCTCTTGGATCTCGTTGAAATGGAAGTTCGTGAGCTCTTGAGCTCGCAGGGCTTCGATGGCGATGAGGCTCCGGTTGTTCGCGTTTCCGGTTTGAAGGCTCTGGAAGGCGACCCGGTTTGGGTTAAGTCTGTTCAGGACCTCATGGCTGCTGTTGACGAGTCCGTTCCGGACCCCGTACGTGACCGTGACAAGCCGTTCTTGATGCCGATCGAAGACGTCTTCACCATCACCGGTCGTGGAACCGTTGTAACGGGTCGCGCCGAGCGCGGTACCCTCGCGATCAACTCTGAGGTTGAAATCGTTGGTATCCGTCCGGTTCAGAAGACCACCGTTACCGGTATCGAAATGTTCCACAAGCAGCTCGACGAAGCTTGGGCTGGCGAGAACTGTGGTCTGCTGCTTCGCGGTCTGAAGCGCGACGACGTAGAGCGTGGCCAGGTTGTTGTAAAGCCGGGTTCCATCACCCCGCACACCGACTTCGAAGGCAACGTCTACATCCTCTCCAAGGACGAAGGCGGACGTCACAACCCGTTCTACTCCAACTACCGCCCGCAGTTCTACTTCCGTACGACTGACGTTACCGGTGTTATCACCTTGCCTGAGGGCACGGAAATGGTTATGCCTGGCGACAACACCGAAATGACTGTCGAGCTGATTCAGCCGATCGCCATGGAAGAGGGCCTCGGCTTTGCTATCCGTGAAGGTGGCCGCACCGTTGGTTCGGGACGTGTTACCAAGATCATCAAGTAATTATTACTTGAGATTGGCCCACTGAGTACCTGGTACTCGCCGGTGCCGCAGGGCCCCGGTCCACACACTTTCGAGTGTGAGGACTGGGGCTTTTCTGCGTCTGCGGTCTGGCTTGTGGTGTGGAGTTCATCACCTGACTGGTAGCCTTCAGGGCATGGGATTCTTGATTTTTCTGGTTGTTGTTGTAGTTGCCGTTGGTGGATACTTTTACATCAAGCGCAATTTTGCCTCGGAGATTGACCGCGCCAAGCGGATAAACCGCGCCAACAAGCGCGGGGAGTAGTCTTCCAAAGGTCGACGAGGGGACGGCACCTTGAGTGCAGCCCCAAATTATCGCGTCCAGCCGGCGAGTGGATTAATCCCTGGTGCAAAGTGGGGGAGCGGAGCTGGATTCGCTATCTTGGCGAAAATCAGCAATACTGGATGAGTTGTTCAAGCGCTTCTTCGTGTCCCGATTCGGATAATGCCGAGTGTCAGGGTCCAGGTTGAAGCCCAAACATAACCCACCCCCATGGAATGTGGCGCAGGTCTGTGACTTTTTTGTCCTAGAAACCGCGACACGCCCGACCGCGGGGGTCGGTTGCTTCGGCAGGTTGAGGAACCCGGATTAAATTCGGATTCAGCCTGTGCGATGGGTGGTAGTTACGACTTCGAATGCTTCGGCAGCCACATGCAACAGGAAAGTGAACAGAGCAGCCCTAATACCTAGAGCCGCACTTACTGAAAGCGAGTCAGGCGACATGGCGGGACAAAAAATCCGCATCCGGCTGAAGTCATATGACCACGAGGTCATTGATGTTTCAGCACGGAAGATCGTTGAGACGGTCACGCGCGCAGGCGCAACGGTTGTTGGCCCAGTGCCGCTTCCGACCGAGAAGAACGTTTACTGTGTAATTCGTTCTCCCCACAAGTACAAAGACAGCCGCGAGCACTTCGAAATGCGTACTCACAAGCGTCTGATCGACATCATTGACCCCACGCCTAAGGCTGTAGATTCGCTCATGCGTCTCGACCTGCCGGCTGACGTGAACATCGAAATCAAGCTTTAGGGAGGTGCTGAGAGACTATGACCGCAACCCGTAATGTAAAGGGCCTGTTGGGCACGAAGCTCGGCATGACCCAGGTCTGGGACGAGAACAACAAGCTCATCCCAGTAACTGTCGTCCAGGCTGACTCAAACGTCGTTACCCAGCTGCGCAATGCAGAGGTAGACGGATACGTCGCCGTACAGATCGGCTACGGCCAGATCGACCCGCGCAAGGTCACCAAGCCGCTTGCCGGCCACTTCGAGAAGGCTGGCGTTACGCCTCGCCGTCACGTTGTTGAAATGCGCACCGCAGACGCTGACACCTACGAACTGGGTCAGGAGCTCTCCGTAGAGCTCTTCGAAGCCGGCCAGAAGATCGACGTCGTCGGAACCTCCAAGGGTAAGGGCTTTGCCGGTGTTATGAAGCGTCACGGCTTCCACGGTGTTGGCGCTTCCCACGGTGCTCACAAGAACCACCGTAAGCCCGGTTCCATCGGTGGCGCATCCACCCCGAGCCGCGTCTTCAAGGGTATGAAAATGGCCGGTCGCATGGGCGCCGTCCGTCACACCACGCTGAACCTCACGGTTCACGCTGTTGACGCTGAGAAGTCGCTGCTCCTGATTAAGGGTGCCGTCCCCGGTGCCCGCGGCCAGGTCGTATTCGTACGCACCGCCGTGAAGGGAGCCTAGTTCAATGGCAAACACAGTCAAGGTAGACCTGCCTGCAGAGATCTTCGACGTACAGACCAACGTGCCGTTGTTGCACCAGGTTGTCGTTGCACAGCTCGCTGCTGCTCGCCAGGGTACTCACAAGACCAAGACCCGCGCTGAAGTTTCCGGTGCAGGCCGTAAGCCGTTCAAGCAGAAGGGTACAGGTCGCGCTCGTCAAGGCTCGATCCGCGCTCCTCACATGACCGGTGGTGGCATTGTCCACGGCCCGACCCCGCGTGACTACAGCCAGCGGACCCCCAAGAAGATGAAGGCTGCCGCACTGCGTGGCGCTCTCTCTGACCGCGCACGTAACGGCCGCATCCACGTGGTTGCAGACTTGGTAAATGGCTCCGCGCCGTCCACCAAGGAAGCACAGATCACGCTGCGCTCCGTATCCGAGCGTAAGAACCTGCTCGTTGTTATCGACCGCGCCAACGATGTTGCAGCACTGTCTGTGCGCAACCTCGAGAGTGTTCACGTTCTCTACGTAGATCAGTTGAACACCTACGACGTGCTCGTCGCCGACGACGTGATCTTCACCCAGGCTGCCTACGAAGCATTCGTTGCTCAGAAGGACAGCAAGAACGAGGAGGATGCCAAGTGAGCGCAGCCACCATCAAGGACCCGCGCGACGTCGTATTGGCGCCCGTGGTTTCGGAGAAGAGCTACGGCCTGATCGACGAGGGAAAGTACACCTTCTTGGTGGACCCTCGCTCGAACAAAGCCGAGATCAAGCTGGCCGTAGAGAAGATTTTCTCTGTCAAGGTCGAATCGATCAACACCATCAACCGTGCCGGTAAGCGCAAGCGCACCAAATTCGGCTGGGGTCAGCGCAAGGGTACCAAGCGTGCCATTGTCTCCCTCAAAGAAGGCACAATCGACATCTTCGGCGGTCCGCTCTCGTAGCGGAGACCACTTTAACGAGGAAATAAATTATGGGAATCCGTAAGTACAAGCCGACTACCCCGGGCCGTCGTGGCTCGAGCGTAGCCGACTTCACAGAAATCACGCGGTCGACTCCGGAAAAGTCGTTGGTCCGTCCGTTGCCCAAAAAGGGTGGACGTAACAACACCGGTAAGATCACGACCCGTCACAAGGGTGGTGGACACAAGCGTCAGTACCGTCTGATCGACTTCCGTCGCCACGACAAGGACGGCGTCAACGCCCGCGTTGCCGAAATCGAGTACGATCCGAACCGCACGGCTCGCATCGCGCTCCTGCACTACGTTGATGGCACCAAGCGTTACATCATCGCTCCTAACAAGCTCAACCAGGGCGACTTCGTAGAAGCAGGTGCCAACGCTGATATCAAGCCTGGCAACAACCTGCCTTTGCGCAACATCCCGGTTGGTACCACCATCCACGCAGTTGAACTGCGTCCCGGTGGCGGTGCCAAGATGGCTCGCTCTGCTGGTGCTTCGGTACAGCTGGTAGCCAAGGAAGGTCGCTTCGCTCAGTTGCGTCTGCCCTCCGGTGAAATCCGCAACGTTGACGTGCGCTGCCGCGCAACCGTCGGCGAGGTGGGCAACGCCGAGCAGTCCAACATCAACTGGGGTAAGGCTGGCCGCATGCGCTGGAAGGGCGTTCGCCCGACAGTCCGTGGTGTAGCTATGAACCCGGTTGACCACCCGCATGGTGGTGGTGAGGGTAAGACTTCCGGTGGACGTCACCCGGTCAACCCGAACGGTAAGCGCGAGGGCCGCACCCGCCGCCCGAACAAAGAGAGCGACAAACTTATTGTTCGTCGCCGCCGTACTGGCAAGAACAAGCGATAGGAGCCTGGACACATGCCACGCAGCCTGAAAAAAGGTCCTTTCGTTGACCAGCACCTCTTTGTGAAGGTAGCCAGGGAAAACGAAAAGGGCACCAAGAATGTCATCAAGACCTGGTCCCGCCGTTCGATGATCATCCCCGACATGCTCGGGCACACGATCGCCGTACACGATGGACGCAAGCACATTCCGGTGTTTGTCACCGAGTCGATGGTCGGGCACAAGCTCGGCGAATTCGCTCCCACGCGGACATTCCGCGGCCATGTTAAGGACGACCGTAAGGGCAAGCGCCGCTAGGCGCCTGCACTTACGTCTTAGACGAGAGAAGGAAAGCAATGGAAGCCAAGGCAATTGCGCGTCATATCCGCGTAACGCCTATGAAGGCCCGGCGCGTCGTCAACCTTGTTCGTGGTAAGCAAGCGAATGAGGCTCTGGCAATTCTGAAGTTTGCCCCCCAGGCAGCTTCGGAGCCGGTTTTCAAGGTAGTTCAGTCGGCCATCGCCAACGCCCGCGTTCTTGCGGACAAAGACGGTGTCGCATTCGACGAGGGCGACCTCTTCATCAGCGAGGCCTTTGTTGATGAGGGCCCGACCATGAAGCGGTTCCAGCCGCGTGCTCAGGGTCGCGCATTTCAGATCAAGAAGCGCACCAGCCACATCACTGTGGTTGTCGCTACCCCTGAGAAAGAGGAGGCTCGCTAAGTGGGACAGAAAGTAAACCCGCACGGGTTCCGACTCGGCATCACCACTGACCACGTTTCGCACTGGTTTGCTGACAGCACCAAGCCGGGCCAGCGTTACAAGGACTTCGTTCGCGAAGACATCAAGATCCGTCAGCTTATGTCCACGGGCATGGAGCGCGCCGGTATCGCCCGCGTAGAGATCGAGCGCACTCGCGATCGTGTTCGTGTGGATATCCACACTGCACGTCCGGGTATCGTTATCGGTCGTCGTGGAGCCGAAGCAGACCGCATCCGCGGCGAGCTCGAGAAGCTCACGGGCAAGCAGGTTCAGCTGAACATCCTCGAGGTCAAGAACCCCGAGATGGAAGCTCAGCTTGTTGCTCAGGGCGTTGCAGAGCAGCTGACTTCACGTGTGGCTTTCCGCCGCGCAATGAAGAAGGCAATGCAGTCCGCTCAGCGTGCTGGTGCCAAGGGTATCCGTATCGCTTGCTCGGGCCGTCTCGGTGGCGCCGAAATGTCTCGCTCGGAGTTCTACCGCGAAGGCCGTGTGCCGCTGCACACCCTGCGTGCGAACATCGACTACGGCTTCTACGAGGCCAAGACCACCTTCGGCCGTATCGGCGTGAAGGTTTGGATCTACAAGGGCGACGTCACCTCCAAGGAACTGGCTCAGCAGCAAGCTGCAGCTCCGTCCCGCGGCCGTGGCGCCGGTGACCGTCCGGGCCGCCCGGCAGGTGACCGCCGTCGTCGTAACGACCGTCCGGCAGCAGACGCAGCTCCCGCAGCTGCAGAAGCACCGGCAGCTGAGGCAGCTGTAGCCGCACCGGCTCAGGCTGTAGAAGGAGGACAGGCTTAAATGCTTATCCCACGTCGAGTCAAGCACCGTAAGCAGCACCACCCGGGTCGTTCCGGCGCTGCTACGGGCGGCACGAAGGTCTCCTTCGGTGAATGGGGTATCCAGGCATTGAGCCCGGCATACGTCACCAACCGTCAGATCGAGTCTGCTCGTATCGCGATGACCCGCCACATCAAGCGTGGCGGTAAGGTCTGGATCAACATTTATCCGGACCGCCCGTTGACGAAGAAGCCGGCCGAAACCCGCATGGGTTCCGGTAAGGGTTCTCCGGAGTGGTGGGTCGCAAACGTCAAGCCGGGACGGGTTCTCTTTGAGATCTCCGGCGTCGAAGAATCGGTAGCCCGCGAGGCCCTGCGCCTGGCGATCCACAAGCTCCCGTTGAAGGCACGCATTTTGCGTCGCGAAGGTGGTGAGTAGAAATGTCAGTAGGATCCAAGGAACTTGCATCCGCACAGCTGGACGGTTTCGACAACGAGCGCCTCGTTGAAGAACTCGGTAAGGCTAAGGAAGAGCTGTTCAACCTGCGTTTCCAGTCCGCCACCGGTCAGCTGGAGAACCACGGTCGTTTGCGCGCTGTCAAAAAGGACATCGCACGCATCTACACCGTTCTGCGTGAGCGCGAGCTGGGCATTCGTGCCGAGGTTGCTCCCGTAGCCGTAGAGGCCAAGGAAGAAAAGAAGTCCAAGAAGGCTGATGCCAAGAAGGCCGACAAGGCTGACAAGGCAGAGACCAAGGAGGACTCCAAGTGACTGAAAAGGACAAGAACGTGACGGAAACTGTTTCCGCTCAGGATCGCGGTGACCGTAAGACGAAGCGCGGCTACGTCGTCTCCGACAAGATGGATAAGACCGTCGTTGTTGAGGTCGAAGACCGTGTGAAGCACGCTCTGTACGGCAAGGTTATTCGCCGTACTTCCAAGATCAAGGCACACGACGAAGAGAACGTGGCCGGCATCGGCGACCTCGTACTCCTCGCCGAGACCCGCCCGCTCTCCGCTACCAAGCGTTGGCGCCTGGTCGAGATCCTCGAGAAGGCTAAGTAAGGTTCAATACCCTACCTAGTTCGAGGCACTCTCAACTGTGCTAAAAGAACCCCCATGCCCCTTAGGGTGTGGGGGTTCTTGCGTTGCCTGTGGTATTGGCTCGAGTAGGGCTGAAGGCGTAAACATGCTAGGATATTGAGTTTGTATGGCGCGAATCGTGCGTTATGCATTCCTCGTAAACAATCGTGCCAGTGCATACTGTGCCAGACCAGACCACCCCAGGGCAGGTTTCGGCCGTGGACTCAGATGTTTCTGGAACGAGCGTTTAGTCCTGTGCTGGCAAAATCCAGGCAGGTCAAGAGACACCCCGATCAACCGTTCCGCAAGGCTCATTCCGTAAGCATGATTTCGGTCTGAGAACCAGCGCGACGCAAGGAGTAAAAATTGATTCAGCAGGAGTCGCGACTCAAGGTCGCCGACAACACGGGTGCTAAGGAAATCCTTACCATTCGCGTTCTCGGTGGATCTGGCCGTCGCTACGCAGGCATTGGCGACGTAATCGTCGCAACCGTCAAGGATGCAATCCCGGGCGGTAACGTCAAGAAGGGTGACGTCGTAAAGGCTGTCATCGTTCGTACCAAAAAGGAACGCCGCCGTGTGGATGGTTCCTACATCAAGTTTGACGAGAACGCAGCTGTGATCTTGAAGGCAGACGGTGACCCTCGTGGTACCCGTATCTTCGGACCGGTTGGCCGCGAACTTCGTGACAAGAAGTTCATGAAGATCGTTTCTCTGGCCCCGGAGGTGCTGTAACTCATGGCGAAAATTAAAAAGGGTGACCTCGTTCAGGTCATCACCGGCGCAAAGCAGGAACGCGGCGGCGACCGTGGCAAGCAGGGCAAGGTTCTGCGCGTAATCCCCGAGACCAACCGTGTGTTGGTTGAAGGCATTAACCGCATCACCAAGCACACCAAGGCTGGCCAGTCGGACCGCGGCACCAAGACCGGTGGCATCGAGATCGTCGAAGCCCCGATCCACGTTTCCAACGTTGCACTCGTTGACCCGTCCACCAAGAAGCCCACTCGCGTTGGCTTCCGCGTTGAGACGGTAGAGCGCAATGGCGTAAAGCGCGAAGTTCGCGTCCGCGTATCCAAGAGCTCCGGGAAGGACATCTGATGACTGAGACTCTCGAGACTCCAGCAGGCAAGATTGTTCCTCGCCTGAAGACCAAGTACGCAGACACCATCAAAAAGTCGCTGCAGGACGAATTCAGCTACGCCAACGTGAACCAGGTTCCGCGTTTGGTCAAGGTTGTTGTGAACATGGGTGTTGGAGATGCCGCCAAGGACTCCAAGCTGATCGACGGCGCTGTCCGCGATCTCACCCTGATCACCGGCCAGAAGCCGCAGGTCACTAAGGCTCGTAAGTCGATCGCACAGTTCAAGCTGCGCGAAGGCATGCCCATCGGTGCACACGCAACCATGCGTGGAGACCGTATGTGGGAATTCGTGGACCGTCTGGTAACGCTGGCACTGCCGCGTATCCGTGACTTCCGCGGCCTCAACGGCAAGCAGTTCGATGGTAACGGTAACTACACCTTCGGTCTGACCGAGCAGGTTATGTTCCACGAGATCGACCAGGATTCCATCGACCGCACTCGCGGTATGGACATCACGGTAGTGACCACCGCAAAGACCGACGACGAAGGCCGCGCACTGCTTAAGGCGCTTGGCTTCCCGTTCAAGGCCGAAGACTAATCTAACTACGTAACAGGTCCTTCGCCGAGGCTTTGTGCCACGTCGAGGAAACCAGTACGAGGAAGGGCTATAGCCCAAAATGACTATGACAGATCCTGTCGCAGACATGCTTACGCGTCTGCGCAATGCAAACTCGGCGTACCACGACTCCGTGTCCATGCCGTACTCCAAACTGAAGGCACGCGTTGCCGACATCCTGAAGGCTGAGGGCTACATTGCCTCCTGGAAGGAAGAAGAAGCAGAGGTTGGCAAGAAGCTGACCCTCGAGCTGAAGTTTGGTCCGAACCGCGAGCGTTCCATTGCTGGCGTCCGCCGTATTTCCAAGCCGGGCCTGCGTGTATACGCAAAGTCCACCAACTTGCCTCACGTGCTCGGTGGCTTGGGTATCGCAATCCTGTCCACCTCTTCCGGCCTCTTGACTGACAAGCAGGCTGGCAAGAAGGGCGTGGGCGGCGAAGTCCTCGCGTACGTCTGGTAACGGGAAAGGAAGAGAATAATGTCACGTATTGGACGTCTCCCCATCACCGTTCCGGCCGGCGTAGAAGTCAAGGTCGACGGTTCCGTCGTCTCCGTCAAGGGTACTAAGGGCGAGCTGAGTCACACTGTGGCCAGCCCGATCGAGGTCACCTTGGAAGATGGAACCCTGACGGTTACCCGCCCGAATGACGAGCGCGAATCTCGCTCGCTCCACGGTCTGACACGCACCCTGATCTCTAACATGATCGAGGGCGTTACTAACGGTTACGAGAAGAAGCTCGAAATCGTTGGTACCGGTTACCGCGTACAGGCCAAGGGTGCAGACCTTGAGTTCGCTCTTGGTTTCAGCCACCCGGTAAGCATCACTGCTCCGGATGGTATCTCCTTCGCAGTAGAGGGCCCCACGAAGCTCTCCGTTGCAGGAATCAACAAGCAGCAGGTCGGCGAGGTCGCTGCTAACATCCGCAAGCTGCGCAAGCCGGACCCGTACAAGGGTAAGGGCATCCGTTACGCCGGCGAAGTTATCCGCCGCAAGGTCGGAAAGGCTGGTAAGTAACCATGGCCATCAGCATCAATAAGAAGCGCACTGCCAACAAGAGCAAGGCTGCGGCTCGTAACCGTCGCCAGCTCCGCATTCGCAAGCGCGTTGTAGGTACTGCGGTACGCCCCCGTTTGGTGGTAAACCGCTCTGCACGTCACGTATTCGTCCAGGTTGTCGATGACAGCAAGGGCCTGACCGTGGCTTCCGCCTCCACTTTGGAAGCAGATCTTCGTGCATTCGATGGAGACAAGACTGCCAAGGCTAAGCGCGTAGGCGAGCTCGTTGCAGAGCGCGCCAAGGCTGCTGGCATCGAGGCTGTTGTCTTCGACCGCGGTGGTAACAAGTACCACGGCCGTATCGCCGCCGTCGCAGATGGCGCACGTGAAGGTGGTCTGGCACTGTGACCGAAGCGAACAACGAAAAGGAAACTCAGGTGACTGAAGCTGCAGCAGCTGTTGCAACTGAGACCACTGACGCAGCAACCACCACCGATGACCGCCGCGGCGGCAAGCGTGGTGAGCGCGGCGAGCGTGGTCAGGGCCGCAACGACCGTGGTGGCCGTGGTGGCCGCGATGGTGGTCGCGATGCCGAGAAGAGCCAGTTCGTAGAGCGCGTTGTAACCATCAACCGCGTTGCCAAGGTCGTCAAGGGTGGTCGTCGCTTTAGCTTCACCGCTCTCGTCGTCGTTGGTGACGGTAACGGTATGGTCGGCGTTGGCTACGGCAAGGCTAAGGAAGTTCCGGCTGCTATCGCAAAGGGCGTTGAAGAGGCTAAGAAGTCCTTCTTCCGCGTTCCTCGCGTTGGTAGCACCATCCCGCACCGTGTGCAGGGTGAAGCTGCCGCAGGTGTTGTAATGCTGCGTCCGGCTTCCGCCGGTACCGGTGTTATCGCTGGTGGTCCGGTCCGTGCGGTATTGGAGTGCGTGGGTATCCACGACATCCTCTCCAAGTCGCTCGGTTCTTCCAACGCAATCAACATCGTTCACGCGACTGTTGACGCTCTGAAGCAGCTCGAAGAGCCCGCTTCCGTGGCAGCCCGCCGTGGCTTGCCGCTGGATGAGGTTGCTCCTGCTGCTCTGGTGCGCGCACTCCAGAACCAGAAGGCAGGTGCCTAGTAATGGCTAAGAACCTGACTCCCTCCGACGCACAGTTGGAGATCACTCAGATTAAGGGCGTCATTGGCGTCAAGGCGAACCAGCGCGAGACTCTTCGGTCCCTCGGCCTCAAGCGGATCGGACACACTGTTGTTCGCACCGCCGATGCCGTTACCGTTGGCATGCTCAACACGGTTCCGCACCTGGTAAAGGTAGAGGAGGCGAAGTAAATGGCAGAGAAGAAAACCGCTGACAAGGTCCAGGACGCTGCTGCTGAGAAGCAGAACGCTCTGAAGGTTCACCACCTGCGTCCCGCTCCTGGTGCCAAGACCGCCAAGACCCGTGTTGGTCGTGGTGAAGGTTCCAAGGGTAAGACTGCTGGCCGTGGTACCAAGGGTACGAAGGCTCGCTACCAGGTCAAGGCCGGCTTTGCCGGTGGCCAGCTGCCGTTGCACATGCGTCTTCCGAAGCTTCGCGGCTTCAAGAACCCGTTCCGCGTGGAATTCCAGGTTGTTAACCTGGACAAGCTCTCTGAGCTGTTCCCCGAGGGTGGCGCAGTAACAGTAGCCGACTTGGTTGCAAAGGGTGCAGTTCGCAAGAACCAGCCCGTCAAGGTGCTCGGCACCGGTGACATCACCGTCAAGGTTGACGTTACCGTCGACGCATTCTCGGCATCCGCTGCAGAGAAGATCGCAGCCGCGGGCGGAAGCACCACTGCTCTCTAACGAGATCCAGTGAAGCTTGACGCTTAGCAATGAACTCCCGGTGCATGGAATAACACTTCATGCACCGGGAGTTTTTGCCATTTTATGGGCACTCAATTACTGTGCCTGCCCGTGCACCCGTTAGACTCGGTTGTTGGGTTTGCTTGACCTACATCACATGACTTTATAAACAACTCAGGAGGACGCTTGCTAAGCGCATTTGGACGGGCCTTTCGTACGCCTGATCTGCGACGCAAGTTGTTGTTCACACTGGCAATCATCACTATCTTCCGCTTGGGTGCTTTTATCCCCTCGCCGGGTGTGAGCTACCAGAACGTTCAGCAATGCTTGAATAGCGGTCAGGCCCAAGGTGGTCTCCAGCAACTCGTCAACCTGTTCAGCGGCGGTGCACTCCTTCAGGTGTCCATCTTTGCGCTGGGCATCATGCCTTACATCACCTCGAGCATCATTGTTCAGTTGCTGCGCGTAGTGATTCCCCGCTTCCAAGAGTTGTATGAGGAAGGCGCTCAGGGGCAGACCAAACTGACCCAGTACACGCGTTACCTCACTATTGCATTGGGCCTTTTGAACGCCACAACATTGGTGTCCTTGGCACGTTCAGGTCAGTTATTGCAGGGCTGCCAGTTGCCGATCATTCCGGACAGCAGCATTGTGACAACCATCTTGCTGATCATCACCTTGACGGCCGGTACGGGCCTCATTATGTGGATGGGTGAATTGGTCACTGAAAAGGGCGTCGGCAACGGCATGTCCTTGATGATCTTCACATCCATCGCAGCCGGCTTCTTCCCGTCCATGAACTCGATCCTGACGTCCAAGGGTTGGGGCACCTTCTTGATCGTTATCGCCGTCGGTCTTTTGACCGTGGCGCTGGTGGTTTTTGTGGAGCAGTCGCAACGGCGAGTCCCCGTCCAGTACGCCAAGCGTATGGTGGGCCGCCGCACCGTGGGTGGAACCAGCACGTATATCCCCATCAAGGTGAACATGGCCGGTGTTATCCCGGTGATCTTTGCTTCGTCGATGTTGTACCTGCCGGCACTGCTGGCTCAGTTCAACACCCCGCGTGACGGTAGCGCTATGCCGGGCTGGGTTGAATGGATCAACAACAACCTCACGCGCGGCGATCACCCGATCTACATGCTCATCTACTTCCTGATGATCATCTTCTTCACATACTTCTACGTCTCGATCACCTTCAACCCTGAAGAGGTCAGCGACAACATGAAGAAGTATGGTGGATTTATCCCGGGTATCCGGGCCGGTAAGCCGACTGCAGACTACTTGCAGTACGTGCTGTCCCGGATCACCTTGCCCGGTGCTTTGTACTTGGGTTTGGTGGCGTTGATTCCGTTGATTGCGCTGGTGTTAGTTGGCGCTAATCAGAACTTCCCGTTTGGTGGTACTTCCATCTTGATCATGGTTGGTGTGGGACTCGAGACGGTGAAGCAGATTGACGCACAGCTTCAACAACGGCACTACGAAGGGCTTTTGCGATGACGAGAATGCTGATCATTGGACCTCCCGGTTCGGGTAAGGGAACTCAAGCCGAGCGGATTTCCGGTCGCCTTGGAATTGTTGCCATTTCCACGGGAGACATTTTCCGCGCCAATGTTAAGGGCGAGACGCCTTTGGGGCTTGAAGCGAAGAAGTACATGGATGCTGGTGACTTTGTCCCGGACTCCGTGACCAACAAGATGGTTCGCGATCGTCTGAGCCAAGATGATGTGGAAGTTGGCTTCTTGCTCGACGGTTACCCGCGGACCACCGCCCAGGTGGATGAGCTAGATGACATTCTGGCCAGCAGCGAACAAAAGCTCGACGTCGTTTTGCAACTGACGGCCGACGACGAGGAACTCGTTAAGCGCCTTTTGGGCCGTGCCATTGAGACTGGCCGAAGTGACGACAACGAGACAGTGATCCGTCACCGTTTGGACCTCTACCACGAGCAGACCGAGGCTGTTGTCGGCAAATACGCTGACCGTGGCATTTTGACTCAGGTTGACGGTATCGGCGGCATAGACGAGGTCACCGATCGTGTGATGGCAGCCATCAAGTCAGCCACCGATAGCAAGTAGTACTTCTGAGAGCTCTCAGATGATTGACCTCCGGGCCGGGCGCTGCGAAAGCAGTTAGCTCGGCCCGAGCCGCTTGTGCGGCACATCAGTAAGAACACAGCACACCGAATAAAGGGAAGTACATGGCCTTCAGCCAGCCGCGCGTTGAATTCAAAACCGATGAGCAGATGCACTTGATGCAGGAAGCTGGGCTACTGCTCAGTCGTGCTCTGGATGCTGCGGTGGCCGCGGCGGTCCCGGGGGCTACCACGGATGACTTGGACCGGGTATTCGCGGAGGTAGTGGACGCTGCTGGCGCTCAATACAACTTCTTGAACTACCACGGCTACCCCAAACACATTTGTGCTTCAGTGAATGAAGAAGTGGTCCATGGCATCCCGGGCCCGCGTGTGCTGCAGGATGGAGACATTATCTCCATTGACGGCGGTTGCATCGTTAAGGGCTGGAATGCCGATTCTGCTCGCACCGTTTTGGTGGGCACTGTGGACCCGGAGGATCAGCGCTTGTCTGATGTCACTGAGGAAGCCATGTGGCGGGGGATCGCCGCCCTGGCAAAAGCTAAGTTTGTGGGGGAGATTGGCGACGCCATTGACGATTACGTTTCATCAGTTCCCGGCAAAAAACTGGGCATTCTTGAAGACTACGTTGGTCACGGCATTGGAACCGAAATGCATATGGCCCCCGACGTTTTGAATTACCGCAGCCGGCACCGTGGGCCCAAGGTGCGTCCGGGAATGTGCTTAGCCATTGAGCCGATGCTGGTCCGCGGTGACATTGAAACGGCTGTCCTTGAAGACGATTGGACAGTTGTAACAACTGATGGTTCGCGGGCGAGCCAATGGGAGCACTCGGTTGCAGTGCACAGTAAGGGGATCTGGGTTCTCACGGCGCCCGACGGCGGCGCAGCGCGACTGGAGCCGCTCGGCGTCGTACCCGTTCCGATTCCCTAACCACCCGCGGAACTGCCCCTAGCACCGAACGCTAGCAACGAACGCTAGCAACGAACGCTAGCAACGAACGTTAGTAACGACTCGCCGTAACGCTGCTAGTAATACTGCTAGTAACACTTCAAGTAACACTCCACAACGCAAACTGACCAGCAGTTGTGACTGTCCCAAGCTGGGAACAGCCACAACTGCTGGTCAGTTGAGTTAAGCCGCTAGGAACTTACGCTTTGAGCTTGGGCTTAACATCCTTGGTGTAGATGCCTTCAAGCGTGGATTTGAGGGTCTTCATGGCTTCCTTGACGTCGCCCTTTTGGGTCAGGATTGACGCTGCAGCCTTAGCCATTTCCTGATCAGCGCCCGGCAAGAAGACGCGTGCGTTGTCCTGAACGCGGGTCACGGCCAGCTGGTCCATCGCCGTTTTGATTTGTGGGGTTTTGGCCAGAACAGCAGTCATGTCAGCGGAGGTGCGGGTTGGCATGTAGCCGGTTGCTGCCGAGAAAGCAGCAGTGTTTTCCGGTTCGGTCATAAACTTCAAGAACATACCGGCTGCAAGCTGCTCTTCCTTGCTTACGCCGCTGGGGATACCCAAACCTGCTCCGCCGGTGGGGCAAACGCCTGTGGTTTCTTTGGAGCCGCCGGGCAAAAAGCCCACACCAACGTTGAAGCTCGCAGACTTCAATATGCCGATGAGGGAACCGGTGGAAGACAACGTTGCCGAGGCAATGCCAGCAGCGAAGTCATCAGCAGATTCCTTCGAAGAAACGCCTGCCCAACCGTCCTTGTACACGGAATCTTGAGCCCACTGCAGCGCAGCAACCGAAGCGTCAGAGTCGCACGTGATGTCCCAATCTTTGGACCATCCGCCGCCTTCGCCCCACAGGTTGTTCTGCAGAGTCCAACCAGCGTAGCCAGCCAGCGCCGGGTACATAAATGCGTACTGGGCCTTAGAAGCGGCCTTGAGCTTTGGCGCCCACTCAGCGAATTCTTGCCAGGTCTTCGGTGCGCGGTCCGGCAAGCCAGCAGCCTTGAAGTGGTCTTTGTTGTAGTAAAACAACGGTGTTGAGCGGCCGTAGGGGAGCGCCCACTGCTTTGAGTCGTATTTGTAGTCGTCCACTAGGGACTTACGGAAATCATCAACTTTGACGTCCAGCTGCTTGATGAGAGAGTCCAAGGAAATGATGTTCTGGTTCATGTAGTAACGGAACCACCACACGTCGGAGAGGACCACAAGAGCAGGCAAGCCGCTCTTGGCAGCCTGAGCCGTCTGGAACTTCTGCGCAATCTCTTCGTAGTTGGAACCGGCAGTGACCAAGTTGACCTTGATTGTGGGGTTGGCCGCCTCGAACTTGGCGATGATTTCCTTCTCAACATCCTGGGACTTGCCCGGGTGGTTGGACCAGAAGTCGATGGACGTTGCCGGCTTCACGCCAGAAAAGTCTACTTCCTGGGTTGACGCCGAGGAGTTGTTGGAGGCAGTGGAGGGGCCACCACACGCGGAGATAGCAGCGGCTCCGGCGCCAGCGCCGGCTAAGGAAAGGAAGAGCCGGCGGTCAAGATTGAGGGACATGATGAACCTTTCAGAGGGAGTGGTGTTATTTGAAGGGAGTTAGCTCAGCCGGTGACTGAACCTTGAGTGAGACCCGCGACGATGTATCGCTGGAGCATGGCAAAAATAATCAAAATCGGAATAATCACCAGGACGGCGCCGGCCATAAGAATTCCCCAGCCAGAACCGTTGCCTTCGGAGTTCTGCAGGAGCGTTAGGCCCACTGGCAAAGTCATTGCCTCGGGTTTGTCAGTGATGATGAGTGGCCAGATGTAGTCATTCCACTCGCTGACCACGGTGACCAGACCCACGGTGGCGATGGAGGGAACTGACACCGGAACTACCACTTGCCACAAACGACGCCAGTGCCCAGCGCCGTCGATCTCTGCAGCCTCAAGAATGGATCCGGGCAGAGTCATAAAGTGTTGGCGAAGCAAGAACGTACCGAAGGCAGTTCCCAGTCCGGGCAGGATGATGCCCCAGAGAGTGTTTTTGCCGCCCATACCCGCGATCAGCAGGTAATTGGGAAGGATGGACACTTGGGCCGGAACCATCAGGGCCACAAGAATCAAAACAAACATCACGTTTTTGAAGGGGAATCGCACAAACACCAACGCATAGGCGGTGAGGATAGCGAGGACCACTTTGATGGTGGATCCCACAGCCGTGACGATCACTGAGTTAGCAAAGAACTGCCCAAACGGAACAGTGGTCATAGCCACTGTGTAGTTTTCCGGGTTCAGAGTCTGCGGCAGGACTTTCAAATCTAGGGTGACAATCTCGCCCGGCTGTTTGAAGGAACTTAAGATCATCCACAGCAAGGGAAGGAAAACCACCATTGTGGCCAGGATCAGTGGCACATATCCGCCCACAATGGTCTGCACAAGATTACTGCGAGTAAAAACGCGTTGTGGCTCAGTTGTGCTATTTCGATGCCCCTTCCTAGGACGGTCACGTTTTGGAAAGGACGACGCCGGGAGGTCAGTCAGTGAATCGGTGCGGCTCACGCGTAATGCACCTTCCGTTCAACGAAGCGAAGTTGCAAGACAGTGATGATTAGCAGGATCACAAAGAGAATGACCGATACGGCGGCCGAATAGCCGGCACGGTTGTACGCGCCGAAGGCTTGAAGGTAAGCCTCATAAATCAGCGTGCTGGTGCCGTTGCCCAAGGGGGTCATAATCCGGATCAGGTCAAAGGCCTGAAGAGAACTGATCATGGTGGTGATCAGCAAAAAGAACGTAGTGGGGGAGAGGAGTGGAAGGCTCACGCTCCAGAACCGCCGGAAACCGCCAGCGCCGTCGATGGCCGCTGCCTCCATTACGTCCTTGGGTAGGGACTGCAGTCCGGCCAGGTAAACCACCGCGCAATAGCCCAGGTTCTTCCAGATATAGACAATGATCACCATCAGCAATGAGAGCTGGGGATCATTGATCCACTCCGGGCTCTGCTGGCCTAAGCCACGCAGAATCCAGGCGAGAACGCCGTAACCGGGATCAAAGATAAAAAGCCACACAAGTCCAACGCCCACCCCGGAAAGAACGTAGGGCGCAAAAACAGCGGACCGGGCGAAGGTGGTGCCGCGTACTTTGGAATTGAGCGCCAACGCCACGAGCAACCCCAGCACCATTGACCCGCCCACGGTAGCGAGGGTGAATATCCCGGTGGTGCCCAGAACGCGGGGCGCGTCCGAACTCGTGAAGAACGTTATGTAGTTCCCCAGGCCGACCACTGTGGCGTTGGCCGAACCTAAGGTCCAGTCCAACGTTGAGTAGTAGATGTTGTTGAACAACGGCAAATAAGTGAAGACAGCAATCAATGCAAGGTTGGGGAACGCGAACGCCAAGAAAGTCCAGAAGTCTCTTCGACTGCGCGCACTCATACCGCGCTGCTTGAGTTGGTGAGGTTGCTTGGGCGTGCCCTGCGTGTTGGCGGTGCTTAGTTTCGTGGACCGCCGGACCTTGCCGGCCCGGCCTGGCGAAACACCAGCCGCCTCGGGCGCAAGGCTGCCCCGAGGCTGGGTGAGGGATTCGTTGTGGCTCATGTAGGTCTCTATCTGATTTCTCTGGCGCCGGTGGATGCTTAGCTTTAGCGGGAGCCGAAGGGAGTGACTCGCCTGATTCTCGGCACCAGGTTCTAGGCCACTTCACCACAAGCACGGAGCGCATTTGAGCCGTTTTGGGCCCCTAAAGCATTTATTCGACGAGCTTTTGTTAGGCGTTTACGCGTTGTTTCACTCAGCGACGGCCCAGGTTTGACCAAGACTTCCGCCGAGCCAAGTGCGTGCGTTCTGAGGAACCATGGGCTAACATGTGCCGATTTAACTTCCGAAGGGAAATGACGTAGAGTTATTTGTTGGTTGTCTGCCCTGCCGTGCCCTAGTGCCGGTGGAAAGAGAACTAAAACCCAAAAATGTTCACGGTGTGATTCGAATGCGTCGTGACAACAACAGTTAGCGGAGGATATGGCCAAGAAGGACGGGGTCATTGAGATCGAGGGCGTTGTGACAGAGGCTCTTCCCAATGCGATGTTTCGCGTTGAGTTGACCAACAAGCACATCGTTCTGGCACACATCTCAGGAAAAATGCGTCAGCACTACATCAGGATCCTCCCAGAGGACCGCGTGGTGGTGGAGCTCAGCCCGTACGACCTCACTCGAGGCCGTATTGTCTACCGCTACAAATAAACCGCTGAAAGCCTGAGGCGAATTTCACCGACGGCCACCTCAGTACTCACTGCAAACACGCAAAGGAATGCCATGAAGGTCAAGCCGAGCGTCAAGCAGATCTGCGACAAGTGCAAAGTGATCCGCCGTAATGGCCGGGTCATGGTGATCTGCGAGAACCCGCGCCACAAGCAGCGTCAGGGCTAATTCCCTTAGGGAATTACCCTCCAGGAAACTGGACTGCTTAACCCACGCAAGTAAATAAAGGCAGCACAAGCTGAATTGGGACGTATTGAGCCCGGACAGCTAACCCCCGGTCGGAGGCTGGGGCCGCACTGAAAGTGCGGGTGTACTGCCTACGACCTCCGGTTTATACAAGGAGCACTGCCACTATGGCTCGTCTCGCTGGCGTAGACATTCCCCGCGAAAAGCGGTTGGAAATTGCGCTTACATACATCTACGGCGTGGGCAAGACCCGTGCACACGAAACCCTGGCTGCCACCGGCATCAGCGCTGACGTCCGCGTTAAGGACCTCACCGACGCCGAGCTGGTTCAGCTGCGTGACTACATTGAAGGCAACTACAAGGTTGAGGGTGACCTTCGCCGCGAAGTAGCTGCAGATATCCGCCGCAAGGTTGAAATCGGTAGCTACGAAGGCCTGCGTCACCGCAAGGGCCTGCCAGTACGCGGACAGCGTACCAAGACCAACGCTCGTACCCGCAAGGGCCCGAAGCGGACCGTCGCCGGCAAGAAGAAGGCTACTCGCTAAGTCCTTCCGGACTAACGAAGCTTTCCCCATAACTTTCTGTAGGAGAAGAAATGCCCCCGAAGACTCGTGGCGCGGTTCGCAAGCCGCGTAAGAAGGACAAGAAGAATATCGCGCTTGGCCAGGCGCACATCAAGAGCACCTTTAACAACACCATCGTGTCCATCACGGACCCCACTGGTGCTGTCATCTCATGGGCATCCGCCGGTGAAGTTGGCTTCAAGGGCTCGCGTAAGTCCACTCCGTTCGCCGCACAGCAGGCCGCAGAGTCCGCTGCAAAGCGCGCTCAGGAGCACGGTTTGCGCAAGGTTGACGTATTCGTAAAGGGTCCGGGCTCAGGCCGCGAGACCGCCATCCGCGCACTGCAGGCTGCTGGCCTGGAGGTTGGCTCCATTCAGGACGTCACCCCCAGCGCTCACAACGGCTGCCGTCCGCCGAAGCGCCGCCGCGTCTAATTGTTAATAGCCACCAGCGATGGTGCGTGAGGAGTATTACTCCCACGCACCATTAGCTGGCTAGGCTGGAAACGATTGGTACGGACCGACGTCGATTTCCACCACCTGTGTTGCGTCATATAGCGGATGCTCGCCGAAAGGAAACCTAAGTGCTCATTGCACAGCGCCCCACCCTCTCAGAAGAGGTAGTCTCCGAGAACCGTTCACGGTTCGTCATTGAACCGCTTGAGCCTGGCTTCGGCTACACTCTCGGAAACTCCCTCCGCCGTACCCTGCTCTCCTCCATTCCCGGTGCTGCTGTAACCAGCATCCGGATTGATGGTGTGTTGCACGAATTCACCACCGTTCCCGGTGTAAAGGAAGATGTCACTGAGATCATCCTGAACATCAAGAGCCTTTCGGTGTCTTCTGAGCACGATGAGCCGGTTGTTGCTTACCTGCGCAAGCAGGGCCCCGGAGTCGTCACCGCCGCGGACATTGCTCCTCCGGCCGGTGTTGAATTCCACAACCCGGATCTGCACATTGCCACGCTTAATTCGAAGGGCAAGTTCGAACTCGAACTGACCATCGAACGCGGCCGTGGTTACGTTTCGGCAGCTCAGAATAAATCAGGCGAGTCCGAGATCGGCCGTATTCCGGTTGACTCGATCTACTCACCCGTGATGAAGGTGACCTTCCGCGTGGAGGCCACCCGTGTTGAGCAGCGCACTGACTTCGACAAGCTCATTGTCGACGTGGAAACCAAAGCAGCCATCACCCCGCGTGATGCTGTGGCTTCCGCCGGCACCACCTTGGTGGAGCTGTTCGGTCTGGCACGCGAGCTGAACACCGCAGCTGAAGGTATTGAGATTGGCCCGTCGCCTACGGACGCTGCTTTGGCCGCTGACATGGCTCTGCCGATCGAGGATCTGGACCTTACGGTTCGTTCCTACAATTGCCTCAAGCGTGAGGGCATCCACTCCGTGGGTGAACTCGTTGCTCGCTCCGAGGCAGACCTGATGGACATCCGTAACTTCGGTGCGAAGTCCATTGACGAGGTCAAGGCAAAGCTGGTTGAACTGGGTCTGTCCCTCAAGGACTCCCCTCCCGGTTTTGATCTTGCAGCCCGTGCCGCAGCCATTGAAGAGGACGACGCCGCTTTCGGCGACGACGAACTCTAAACAGCAGATTCCGGCTGCCGATTCGCTGAGCGATTCGGCTGGCCATTCCAACAGGAGAAATAACTATGCCTACCCCCACTAAGGGTCCGCGCCTCGGAGGCGGAGCGGCTCACGAGCGTTTGATGCTCGCGAACCTGTCCGCAGCGCTCTTTGAGCACAAGCGGATTACCACCACCTTGACCAAGGCCAAGCGCCTCAAGCCGTACGCAGAGCGTCTCGTGACGTTCGCAAAGCGCGGGGACTTGTCCTCACGCCGTCGTGTGCTTGCTTTGATCAGCAACAAGGGCATTGTCCACGAGCTGTTCACCGACATTGCCCAGGCAGTGGAGAACCGCGACGGTGGCTACACCCGCATCACCAAGATCGGTAACCGTAAGGGCGACAACGCTCCTATGGCCGTGATTGAACTCGTTCTCGAGCCGCTTTCCGCTAAGCAGTCCGTTGTTGCCGAGGCCAGCACTGCTGCTGCCAAGGCTGCCCCGGCCGCTGAGGAAGCTGTTGTTGCCGAGTCCTCTGAGGTTGAAGCTGTTGAGGCTGATGCTGCAGAGTCCACCGAAGCTAAGTACGCTGGCTCCAAGCCTGCTACCGAGGACAACGTTGCTCCTGAGGGCTACGAGGTCAAGGGCAACGAGGACTCCATGAAGTTCCACGTTCCCGGCTCACGCTGGTACGACGCTACTGTTGCCGAAGTTTGGTTTGACTCAGCTGAGTCCGCCGCAGCTGCTGGCTTTGCGCCTGCAGGTGGCGAAGCCGCTCAGGCAGTAGAAGCAGAGTAATCTGCCTCTTCGTCCGCAGTAGTATTCGTTGATGAACGAGCTCAAACCCGCCACCCCCACTTTTGGGGGTGGCGGGTTTTTGCGTGTCCGCTTAGATTTGGCGTACGACGGCGGCCCTTTCAGCGGGTGGGCCACTCAACCGGGGCTGGTAACGGTTCAAGGCAGCCTCGAGGAGGCACTTGCGTTGATGTTGCGACGCCGGGTACGGGTCACGGTTGCTGGCCGTACCGACGCCGGAGTACACGCGAGTGGGCAAGTGGCCCACATCGATCTCACCCCGGAGGAATGGGGTTCGCTGCCTCGCGGGAATGAACTCGCGCCGGGGGAGGCGTTGCGCCGCCGCTTGGATGGCGCCCTCAACCGGGTTCTGGGCGACGACCATTCGGCACTGGTCATCCGTAAAAGCGAATTGGCTGATCCTGGTTTTGATGCGCGCTTTTCAGCCTTGTGGCGCCGCTACAGCTATCGCATTGTTGACCTGCCTCAGTACCGGGACCCGTTGAGCCGGACAGTGACCTTGTGGCACAAGCACGCCTTGGACGTTGAGGCCATGAATGCTGGTGCCAGAACGCTTTTGGGTCTCCAAGATTTCCGGGCGTTTTGTAAACCCCGCGAAGGCGCAACCACCATCCGGGAACTTCAGCGCTTTGAGTTCACACGAGGCCAAGACGGTGTCATCACCGTGGCAGTTCAAGCCGATGCGTTCTGCCACAACATGGTCCGTGCACTCGTTGGATCTACGCTGCGGGTAGGAGACGGCCGGGAAAAGCCTGAGTGGCTGTACGCTCGTTTGCAGGCTGGTATTCGGGACGCAAAGTCAGTTCTCGCTGCCCCACACCCTTTGGTCCTAGAAGAGGTTGCCTACCCCGGGCCGGAGGAACTCGCCGCCCGCGCAGAACTGACGCGAGCCCGCCGGGCGTAGTTTCGGATGACATAACGGATCCCCCCGGCTCTGGGTGCCGAGGGGATCCTGACTGGGGGCCGCGCTGCTAGGAGAACGCGGCAATTATGTTCATCACTGCAGGGCCCAGCAGGATGATGAACAGTGTGGGGAAAATACAGAAGATGAGCGGGAAGAGAATTTTCACCGGGATTTTCATGGCGTGTTCCTCAGCCCGTTGACGACGTTTGATTCTCAACTCGTGCGCCTGAATCTTGAGGACCTTCGCAATCGGTACGCCGTAGGTATCGGCCTGGATAATAGCCCGGATAAAACTGCGCAGTTCCGGCACCTGAACTCGTTCAGCCATGGCCTGGTAGGCCTCTTTGCGCGACCGCCCCACCTGAATGTCCTGAAGCGTTCGGATGAGTTCCTCAGCTAGTGGCCCATCACCATTTTGCCCTGCCCGTCCCATGGCTGCTTCGAATCCCAAACCTGCTTGGACGGAAATGAGCATCTGGTCCAGAGAATTGGGGAGCTCCTTTTGAATGGCAGCCCGGCGTTTCTCTGCCTGGCTTCGCAATAGCAAATCAGGGGCGAAGAAACCGAAGGCTAGGGATCCTATAAAGATCAAAAAGCGTATGGGCGAAGGACTGGCGAGTAACACCATCAGCCCAAGCGCGCCCAGAACCAGGGCAAGAAGAGGTTTGACTGAAATAAGCCGCTCGAGCGGCCAGTCTTTAGGCCGTCCTGCAGCCGCCAGCTGCCGGTCAAGCCAAGCTTCGTAGCTTTTGGGTGTGAGCTGCCGGGAGAAAGTTGTCCAACTTTCGCCCAATGCAGGCTTGTCGGATTGAACTCTCTCACGCAAACCTAGGTTGCTTTGAATATTGCGGATCCCGGCGCGGTCTGGGCTCAACACAAGCCAAACCATCACGGAGATGGGAACTACTATTGCCAGCATTGCGCCGAGGGCTATGGGTGACATGAGGTCCTCCTAATACTTCGGCTTGATCAGACGGCTGAGCCAAAAACCGCCGATTGCTAGCATGATGGCCGCAACGATCAACATCAGCAGCCCAGGGAGGGTAGTGGTGAAGGTGACTGCGTAGCTTGGATTGATAAACAACAACGCGACGAACAAAACAATAGGAAGGGCCATAAGGACTATTGCCGACATCCTGCCCTCGGCACTGAGTGCTTGGACTTGGCGTTGGATCTGGTTCCGGTCACGGATGGTCTCTGCAAGGTGGTCCAGCACTTCAGCGAGCTCACCGCCTACTTCGCGGTGAATTTCAATGGCTTGCGCCACCCAGTCGAAGTCCTCGCTACCCGTTCGTTTGGCGACGTCCTGCATCGATTCGTTGAGCGCACGGCCAATGCGGACCTCGTTAACGATTCTGCTTAGCTCTTGGCTCATGGGCGCTTCGCCTTCGGCCGCAGCTGCATCGATGGCACGCAAAAGGCTGTGCCCGGCGCGCATACTTCCGGTGAACATTTGTAGAGTGTCAGGTAGTTGGTCTGCGAAGGCCTTTTGACGCTTGGCGGTAGTTATGGCCAACCACAACAGCATGCCACCGGGGAAGGCAACTAGCAGGACAATGGCGAGCGCCAGGCCGCTGAGGATGTACCCAATCAGCCCTCCAAGGACTGCACCGGCTGCCATCATGAGAAGGAAGTCGGCGGGCTGCATTTTCAGCCCGGCCCGCTCCATCTTCTCCCGGTCCACCGGGGCGCTTGTTCCTGTTTTGAGCCGCCTGTTAATCAGTCCCACGGCCGAGTCTGTCAGCCGGGTCAGGCCAGATACTGTATTGACCTGGTCTGGACGCCGCCGTGTCAAAGGTATGACTCTGGTCGGTTGGAAAACCACCGTAAATAAGAGCACCAATGCTGCGAAGACCAATATGATCCCCACAACGAGCATGCTCACCGGAAGCTCGGTGGTATTCATCGGTGGCCCCTGACGACTGGCGCACCAAATACTTGTGGTGAAACGTGGATTCCTAGTTCTTCAAATCGGTCAGTGAATCGGGGACGGACACCGGTGGGAACCGCGTGACCTAGGAAACGTCCGGTCAGATCAATGCCGGCAGCGTAGTCGAAGACAAAGGCGTCCTGGAGGGTGACAGTGTCCCCTTCCATGCCTTGAACCTCAGTGACATGGGTAATGCGCCGTGTCCCGTCTCGAAGTCTGGAAATGTGCACAATGAGGTTCACTGCCGAGGCAACTTGTTCGCGGATGGCCCTGAGCGGCAAGTCCATGCCGGACATCAGTACTAGGGTTTCCAAACGGGCAATGGCGTCACGCGGCGAGTTGGCGTGAACCGTGGAAAGTGACCCATCATGGCCGGTGTTCATAGCTTGGAGCATGTCTAAGCTTTCACCACCGCGGACTTCACCCACCACAATCCGGTCTGGCCGCATACGGAGCGAGTTACGGACCAGGTCACGGATGGAGATTTCGCCGCGGCCCTCAATGTTGGGTGGCCGGCTTTCCAGACGCACCACATGATCTTGTTGGAGTTGAAGCTCCACCGCGTCCTCAATGGTGATGATGCGGTCGGTTGCAGGGATAAAGGAGGAGAGCACGTTGAGCATGGTCGTTTTGCCGGTACCGGTACCTCCGGAGACGATGATGTTCATCCTTGCCAGCACACAGGCCTTGAGCAGCTCGGCGATTTCCGGTGACATACTTCCGAACTCGATGAGCTTCTGAACCGTCAGTGCTTCACGGGCGAACTTGCGGATGGTGAGGGCTGCACCGTTGAGCGCTAAGGGCGGGATAATTGCGTTCACACGTGAGCCGTCGGCCAAACGCGCATCAACCAACGGGGACGACTCGTCAATACGCCGGCCTACACGGGAGACCACACGCTCAATCACCCGGCGCAAGGCATCTTCGCTGGCGAACTTTGTGTCAGTTTTGATGAGCTTGCCTTGGCGTTCAACGTAGATTTGATCAGCGCTGTTGACCATAATTTCCGTGACACTTGGGTCATCGAGATAACGTTGGATGGGCCCGTGGCCTAGGACATCGTCAATGATTTCGCGGATGAGCCGTTGGCGCTCGCCGCCTGAGAGTGGAACTTGTTCCTCATCCACCACGGCTTTGAGCTCGTCCTTGACGAACTTATGGAGTTCAACTTCGTCCAGGGACGAATCGGTGATTCGGGAACCGAGCCGCTCGTACAGCGCTTCACTGGCGCGTTCCTTGAGCCCGTTGAGTGCCTCACTCGCCGCAGACGCCGTCGGAGTTTCTGTCTTGACTTCCACAGCGGATTGTTCAGCTGCGTGCGCAGTAGCAATGGTTCCCAAAGTAGTGGCCGTGGCCGGGGGCGCGAGCACCTCTGGGCCCGAATTTTTTGCGGCAAGTCGGTGTGAGAGGTTCATTGCATAACCGCCCTTCGGTGTAGCCGCTTGTGGGGGCGGGCTTCCCAATTTGGTTTGAAACGCTCCACCAATTGACGGAGTGCTTTCGCTGCAGGGTCGCGCCGGCCCTCTTGAAGGACTGGCACACCTTTGTTGGTGGCGAAGGGCATGGTGCGTGTTCGTGGGATCACCACGTCCACGGGAGAACCGATCGTCGCTTCGATGTCTTGAATGGAGATCCCGGATTTCCGGTCCGCCATATTGAGTACTACGTGCCGTTCCTCGGGAAGCAGATCCAGTTCAGCGAGCACGTTGAATCCGGTGCGCAAGCCACGAACGCTGGGGATGTCCATTCCGCACACCCATACGGCATCGGTGGCTTCCTCAAGGGTTGCCAGGACGTGTTCACCCAAGCCCGGGGCGGTGTCTACCACCACGTACTGGAACTCTTGGCGAAGTTGCTTGAGCAGATGGGTGATGTGCGCGGCAGTGATGTTGTCCATCTCGATCGGATTCCGCGGTGCGCACAGCGCGTAGATGTTGCTGGGGTGCAGGGAAAGGTAGGTTTTCAGGACCATTGAGTCTTGACTGCCTGCGCCAGCCACTGCATCAGTGATGGTGTATTCGGGATCGATCAATAGCCCGCTGGCAACGTCACCAAATTGCAGGTCCAAGTCAACGATCACCACACTCATGGGTGCAATCCCGCCCAAACCAACTGCCAGGTTGGTGGCAATGGTTGTTTTGCCTACCCCACCTTTGGGTGACATCACTGCGATCACGCGACCGCCGTCGGCGTTTGGTCCTTCTCCTGCGGATGGTGCCAAACCACGACGCCGACCTGCCGCCGCGAGTGCGGCGCGTTCCACCGTTGCACGGATGGTCTCTGTGTCAGCGCCCGGAGTAAGGATGTCCCGGATGCCGGAGCGCATGGCTTGAAGTGAGAGTTCATCCTGCTCAGTCGCAACCAGAAGCAGGGCGATGTCCGGGTACTGAAGGTCCATCGCAGCGGCGAACTTGAGTGTCTCATCCAGTGGCAGTCCTGGACCAAAAATTAGCACTTCCGGTGGTTCGCCACCTTTTTGACTGTATTGCTGGCTGCCTTGTTCGCCCAAGATCTCCTCGGGGCTTTGTGGAAGGTAGTCGGCTTCAAAGTGGGCCAGCATTCCACGCATGGGATTGGTGGCTAGGCGGACCCGGTGGGCAAAGTCCTTGTCTGGTGTGATGAGGAGGAAGCGGCTCATTTCAGCACCTTGGTGGAGTCCACCACACCGCTAGAGTCTTCCACTGAAGCAGAGGTTTCCTTGGAGAAATACACTTTTCCAAACTCGACGGCGTAGACGATCCGTTGGGCGTCTGCTGCGCTGACGGCAATGGTCATCAGGTAGGTGTCATTGGCGGACGAGCTTGAGGACTTGCTGGAACTAAGTGCGCCACCGCCGCTGGACTGTTGAGCCTCGCCCTGCGTTTGGGCAGCCTGCCCGCTGCTGTACTGGACTGCCGTTACAAGCACCTTGTGGAAGGTGAGCTGTGTGCGATCCGGGGTGGTGTCAGTTTTGGGGATGGAGAGGAAAACCCCAGCCGTATCACCGGCTTGGATTCGGCCACCTGCTACACGGTCAATAGGCAGCCGGATGCTGACTTCCTGTTTTCCGGCGGGCACTTCTACCCGCGCAGGGCCAAGATAAGCGGTGGAATCCACTAACCGGCTGCTGATGAGCTGTTCGCCCTGGAGCAGTTCAACGGAGGTGACTTTGGTGCCAATGTCGCTCAGGCTGGTCAGAGTCTCAGCTGCTACGGCGGACTTAGGGAGCGACTTGCTCTCTAGGTACTCAGAGAGTTTACTGGCGGGAGTTCCGGCCGGAATGTCGGTCTTGACCACCAGAACTTCTTCGGTCTCCGTGTTACCGAGGGCACGCTTGTCAGCGCCCTGGACGTAATTGAAGAGAATGATGGTTCCAATGATTGCCACAACAAGTGCGGCGATGCCTCCCAGTAGGCGTGTTTTCACGAGATTCCCCTTAGAAAATCCTTATATTTTGTTGATGAGGCGAAGGGCTAGTGCCGTCCGCTATTTGATGAGTTTCACTTCTGTGGTGCCAAAGTCCTGGCCGGGCGCCGGGTTACTTGAGGGGGCGTCATCGGTGGTGACGTATTTGATGAACTGTCCGATGATGCAGCGATCGCCACCACCCGAACACGAGAGGTTGGAATTGCCGGTGGCTGCGGTAGTGTTCCGGAATTCGTAAACATCGTTGTTACCGAATTTCCAGCCCAGAATCCTAAAGGTGGCGTAGCCGAGGACGTGAAAGACTGCGCCACTTCCGCTACCCGATGCAGTGTCGTAAACGGGAAACGTAACTTTGACGTCTTGACCTGCGTTAAGCGTGTTGATCCAGCCTTGGAGGATGGTTGCGCATTGGGCGGGTTTGTCGTTACCAGGATCGGTCCTGGCAATGTTGCCCGTAGTGGTGACCGCGTAGCAGTCCGCATCAGGGTCACTGAGCCAGCCCCAACCGCCGGGCACTACATGCCCCGAAGCATTGGTGCAGGTGGTCCCAGGTTTCCATGAGATTTTCTGTACTACTCCTGCGGCCACAGCGGAGCTGAGATCCCAGCACTTATTTGAGAAAGCGAGTGGGAAGGCGCCACCACCACTTGGTGGAAAAAGGCCTGCGCTGGCACTCGCACCTACTGAGACAGCTGGCACGTTGAGCGCGCTAGCAAAGAGTTTGGTGAGGGTTGAGCCGTTGTCGGCGCCGTTTTTGGTGGTTGTTTTCACGGTGACTTGGCCAGCGACGCTGGTGGTGTCCACTGAGCTGACGGTGCTCTTTCCGTCGAGTGAATTGGCATCTGCAAGCGGATCTGCGAGGGAAGTGTCGCACGCTGAGGCTGCACAACTTTGGGCAACGGCTAGCGCGCCGGAGTCTGCGGCGTTCTGGAGTTGGGCACGTTCCGAATAAATCTGGCCTACGTCAACGGCAATGGCTCCAACCCCGATCAGAACGAGCATCATCAATGCAACGAGGACACCTGAGACGCCTTGTTCGCCGCGCTCGCGTAATACCCAGGAGACTCGTTTGATTAGCCGCCGCATCGCATGGCTCCTACTCCGGTAGCTGTGAAGGTACTTGCGAAGGAGATGTTTCCGCCCTGGATGTTGAGCGAGAAGCCGGTGGGGGAGTTTGCTACATGTTGCACCGTGACCTTCACGGTTTTATTGCTGGCGGAACAGGCCCCAGAGGTGAGTGTAAAGTCGCCAGCTGTCAGTCCTGCCCCCGGTGCGCCGTTGATGCCAGCCGTGGTGGCTTTGCCCCAGTCCTTGGAGATGGAGTACTCGCGGGCTGCTTCCCGTGCGGCCTGTGTGGTGGAGATCTGTGCGTTGTATTGGTAAGCGAATTCCACAATGCCGGCGATCAAAGCAAGCAGTAGCGGCGCTACTAGCGCAAACTCGACTGCGACAGCACCAAGTTCTTTATGACTGTGGTGTTTGTGCCGGAGTTCTTTGTGCCGGGAAGGCTGGGTTTTGAGCTTCAACGAATCCCCCAGGGATAGTGATAGCCGGATAAAAAGAAGGTGTGCCGCTCCCGCACGTGGCGGGTGCGGCACACCGAGAAGGGTTTAGGGCGAAGAATCAGGGCGTGGTCGTGGGCGTCTTCCAACCTGTAACTATGCCGCCGAGGGCTTTGAACCAGTCGTTTAAGGCTCCGCCGAAGGCGCCAACGCCAATAACGAGAACGAGTGCAATCAATCCAACCAGCAGCGAGTATTCCGTGGCGGTCGCGCCCTTTTCGGAAGAAACCTTTTCCTTCACGCCGGCAACAAAAGCGAGCATGGAGACCATAAGAGTGTTCATTGGAGTGTCCTTAAAAGATGTGAATGAAAGAAGAACGAAACAAGGAGGATGACATTCACGAATTCCCCAGGGCCCCCATTCGAAGCCGCTGGAACTTCGTTGAGATAAGGAATACACGCCAATTTGGTTGGTTAACAACGCGTAGTTGTACTCGTTTTTTGCCCCTCAAAACTGGTTAACTACTTGTTTTGAGGATTTAAGTACTTAGTTTTGTGGCAGCTCAACCTAGACGGCAGCTGACCCGGGGAGAAAAAACACCAGCAAAAGGGTTGCTGCAAACATGGCCGGCCCAAACGGTAGCTCGCTCGTTTTTTCCACCTTTTTCGCTGCCACAAGGACCACAGATACCAGCGCGTGCAGCACAAAAGCTAAGGCTGCGCCAAGAAATAGCTGGCTCCAACCCACGTAGCCCAGTACCAAACCCAAAGGTGCCGCGAGCTTTACATCCCCCATACCCAGTCCGGCGGGAGTAATAAGCGCCAGTAGTAGGTAGACCCCAAAAAACACCAGACCACCGAGCATCATCCGAAGCATGGTGCCACCGCCTGGGCCGGCGATTGGCGCAAAAGCCAAGGTCAACGCCAGCGCCGGGATGAGTGGCAACACCAGAACGTTGGGCAGTAACTGGTATTGCAGGTCTATCCGGGAGAGTAGTACGGCGGCGAAAGCCAACAATAGAACTGGTGCCAGAAACCAGGTCCCACCCACGCGGAGGGTCAGGGCGCCGAAGAGCAGCGCGGTGAGTATCGCCGTCGTACTTTGAAGAATGCGCTGCGAGAAGCCTTGCCAAGCTACCAATCTCACGCGCGGCATAAAACGGGCCACGAGGATCTCGGCTGCCCAGTTCAAACCACCACCGAGTACCACTAGAAGTAAGAGGCGCATGGTGGCTCCGATGTCTCAGGCGGTGCTAAAAAAGTGCACAGAGCATTCGCCTCAGGCGGCTGCCAGCGGCGTGTATCTTCGCATACTACTTCCTGCTTTTGACCGATGGCCTCTTGGCGCGCTATTCTAGATAGTCGTTGTGCGTGTCCTAACTCGTTGATGCGCGCCCGCTCGGAGACCCGGTTGCAGGGTCATATATTCGAAGGGCGTTTTCGAGACTGGGGATTACTGGTTACATAGAGCCCTCACCTCTGTTCCGGTCGCGCATAGAAACATTGGTGCATGCTATTGCTTGCCGCCGAACACAAGAACGCCAGAACAAGAACGAGGCAAAAACCGTGCGTACGTACACCCCGAAGCCCGGCGACATCAATCGCCAGTGGCACGTCATTGACGCCACAGACGTTGTCCTTGGTCGTCTTGCCAGCCAGACCGCAACACTGCTGCGCGGAAAGCACAAGCCGACCTTTGCGTCCCACATGGACATGGGCGACTTCGTCATCATCATCAACGCTGAAAAGGTCGCTTTGACCGGCGCCAAGCTGGAGCAGAAGCGCGCATACCGCCACTCCGGTTTCCCGGGCGGTCTGACCAGCGTTAACTACGCAGAGCTGCTGGAACAGAACCCGGTACGCGCTGTTGAGAAGGCAATCAAAGGCATGCTGCCCAAGAACTCCTTGGCTGCACAGCAGTTGACCAAGCTGAAGGTATACCGGGGTGCAGAGCACCCCCACGCCGCTCAGCAGCCTAAGACTTTTGAAATCACCCAGGTCGCCCAGTAGTCCTGGCCACCAACAAACTTTTTATTACAAGGAGAATCGTGGCTCAGAACGAAGAACTGACCACCGAGGCCGTTGAGGCCGAGGAAAACCTGACCAGCTACACCTCTGAAAGCTCTGCCGTAGACGCAGCGCCGAAGAAGGAGCGTCCGGCTTTGACTGTTGCAGGCGCAGCAGTTGGCCGCCGCAAGCAGGCCATTGCACGTGTTCGCGTTGTACCGGGTTCCGGTAAGTGGATTGTCAACGGCCGCGAGCTGGACAACTACTTCCCGAACAAGCTGCACCAGCAGGAAGTCAACGAGCCTTTCCGCATCCTGGATCTCGAAGGCGCCTACGACGTCATCGCACGCATCCACGGTGGTGGCCCTTCCGGCCAGGCTGGCGCATTGCGCTTGGGTGTTGCTCGCTCCCTCAACGGGATCGACGAAGAGAACAACCGCGCAACGCTCAAGAAGGCTGGCTTCTTGACCCGCGACGCTCGTGTTATCGAGCGTAAGAAGGCTGGTCTCAAGAAGGCACGTAAGGCTCAGCAGTACTCCAAGCGTTAATTTCGCTTTAGAACGATCCATTCGTTCTTCAATAGGTTCCTCTTACCAACTGGTAGGGGGAGCCTATTGGCGTTTAAGGGCATGAGGTTTTCCGTCCAGCGCTGGCCAATGCGTCGTCTAGACTAGATCCGATGTCTAGATTATTTGGAACAGACGGGGTCCGGGGCCTGGCCAATGGACTATTAACCGCAGAGCTATCCATGCAGCTTGCCCAGGCCGCCGCCGTTGTACTGGGGCACGAACGGAGTAACGGAACGCGTCCGCGCGCCGTGGTTGCCCGTGACCCACGCGCGAGTGGTGAGTTCATCTCAGCTGCCGTCGAAGCAGGACTTGCAAGTTCTGGCATTGACGTGTTTGACGCTGGCGTTCTGCCTACGCCAGCCGCGGCCTACCTGATTGCAGATCTGGAAGCTGACTTTGGTGTGATGATTTCCGCTTCACACAACCCTGCACCGGATAACGGAATTAAGTTCTTTGCCCGTGGTGGTCAGAAACTCCCCGATGAGGTGGAAGACGCTATTGAGGCTCAAATGAAGCTGGGACCACAGCGTCCCATCGGCGGTGAAGTAGGCCGTATCCAGCGCTTTGCTGATGCCGAAGACCGTTACATTGTTCATTTGCTGAGCACCCTCCCGCACCGTTTGGACGGACTGAAAGTAGTTCTGGACTGCGCCCACGGTGCTGCCAGCGGTTGTTCACCGCAGCTTTTCACCAACGCTGGTGCTGAGGTTGTGGTGATTGGCGCTGAGCCCGACGGCCTGAACATAAACGACGGCGTGGGCTCCACTCACTTGGGCCCGCTGAAGGAAGCCGTGCTGGCGCATGGTGCAGATTTGGGCATTGCGCACGACGGCGATGCTGACCGCTGCCTGGCAGTGGACCACGAGGGCAATGAGATTGATGGCGACCAGATTATGGCCATCCTCGCTGTTGCGCTCAAGGATGCTGGCCTGTTGCGCGACAACGTCCTCGTAGCCACAGTGATGTCCAACTTGGGCCTTAAGCTTGCCCTGCGCGACGCCGGCATCAGCGTTCGTGAAACCGGGGTGGGGGACCGCTACGTTCTTGAAGGTATGCGCGAGGGCAACTACAGCTTGGGTGGTGAGCAGTCCGGCCACGTTATCTTCGCCGACTACGCCACCACCGGCGACGGCCTGTTGACCGGCCTGCAGTTGGCCGCACAGGTTGCCAAAACCGGACGCACCCTCAAGCAGCTTGGCACCGTGATGAACAAGCTCCCGCAGTTGATGATCAACGTCAAGGGCGTGGACAAGGCACGTGCTGGCAAGGATGAGGGCGTAGCTGAGGCTGTAAGGCTCGCAGAGCAAGAGCTTGGTGAGACTGGCCGCGTTCTGTTGCGTCCGTCCGGTACAGAGGCTCTGGTGCGCGTGATGGTTGAGGCCGCAGACATGGAAACTGCTGAGCGTGTGTGCAAGCGCCTAGCCGCAGTGGTTGAAGAGCGCTTGGCTTTTGAACCTGAGACTGCCGCTTAGATTGGTTTTCCCCGTGAGGGGGAAGCAGTAGAGAAAAAACTAGGGCCCCACCAGTTGGTGGGGCCCTAGTTGCTGTGCTGTGAAATCGATTAGCGCTTCAGGGAATCGCGGATTTCGGTCAGCAGTGCGATCTGAGGATCGACCTCTGCTTCTGCTTCCGTGATACCGAGCTTGCGGTTGCGACGCTCGATCATCTTGTTCATCGGCAAAACAACGGCGAAGTAGATCGCTGCAGCAACCAAGAGGAAGCTAACAATTGCGGTCAACAGAACACCGAACTTGATCTGGTTACCGTTGATGGTGACCAGTGCGAAGCTGTCGAAGTTGGGGGACCCAACCAAGGCAGCGATAAGCGGCATAAGTACGTTTTCAACCAAGGAAGTAATTACTTTTCCGAAGGCTGCACCCATGACGACGGCTACGGCAAGGTCTACGACGTTGCCCTTCAATATGAAATCTTTGAATCCACTCAACATGTTGACCAAATTACCCCAGCACAGTGAACAATCAAGGACATTGGGCCACTTCAACGTGAACGTGTCGGGAACAAGTTGTCACCGTCAACCGTTGAGGCACAGCACCATCATGGGATGAACCGCGTCCCCGATGCGGATTTAGAGGTACCCGGGGGCCGCAGGCAATCCCAGATATTGCTCGAAAGTTTCTATTTTGTGTGACGCCATATAGCTGGCAGCTTCCACACCGATAAACCGTAGGTGCCACGGTTCGTAGTAGTACCCGGTGATGGGGTGCAGCATCCAGGGATACCGGACAATAAAGCCGAATCGGTGGGCGTTGGCCTTGGCCCAGATGGCGGCTGGTTGGTATTGGAAGTCAGGAGTAAAGGACGCCGCACCGCTGCCGTCGGTGATGTCAAAGGACCAGCCCGACTGGTGCTCTGAATATCCAGGCCGCGCAGATGCAGTGTCCGCGTCCGCCTGGCCGCGAGAGGAAACGTAACCGCCGTAGAGGCTCTGTTGCGAAGCATAGGAACGGTAACCGCTGGCCAAAACCATGGTTACACCCTCGGCCGCAGCGGCGCCGAACATGGCTTCGGCAGCACTTGCCGTCGTCGAATTGATCATTCCCAGCTCGCCGCTGGCAACGGGCTGGACATTTGGACGTACTAGATCAGCCGGAGCGAAAGTGAGCGGTTTAAGCGGGCGCTGTTTATTGACCACTACCCATTGGCTCGTGGGATCGGTGAGCGAAAACTTTCGACGCGCGGACGCCGCTGGCGCGGCGGCCGGCAAGTCTGACGCTGAGGTGGGTGCCGCCGTCGTAGTTTCTGAAGCTTGAGTAGCTGCAGCATCCGGCGCGGTAGCTCTGGAAGCCGCGCTAGGTGAGGCGGGCACAGGTGAGCTTGGTGCAGGCGATTGGGCAGTAGGGGAACCCGGTGTGCACGCGGCCAATAGTCCGGCGCTCGTTGCCGCTAAGGAAGCGTGAATGAGCGCGCGTCGTGTGAGGCTGTCCACGATGAAAATTAGACCTTCCGCAACAACATACGCCGAATGGAGTGGTCAGAATCTTTGGTAAGCACCAATTGCGCGCGGCCACGAGTGGGCCGGACGTTTTCTTCGAGGTTGGGCTCGTTGATGGTTTTCCAAATATTTCGGGCCGTGGATTCGGCTTCTTCATCGTTCAATGACGCGTACTGATGGAAGTACGACTCCGGCTGAGCGAAAGCCGTGGACCGCAATTTACGGAAACGGTCCACATACCACTCTTCGATATACGACGTTTTTGCATCAACGTAAATGGAGAAATCGAAGAAGTCGCTCACCGCAAGACCCTGCCTACCGTCCGAACGCGGGCGTGCGGGCGCCAAAACATTAAGCCCCTCAACGATTAAAACGTCAGGACGGCGAACCACAACTTGGCGGTCCGGGACAATGTCATAGGTGACGTGTGAGTACCAGGGGGCCGTAACTTCCTCTGCGCCGCCTTTGATTTCGCTCACAAAGCGCAACAGCGCCCGGCGGTCATAGGACTCAGGAAAGCCCTTTCTGCTGAGTAAATTCCGGCGTCGCAACTCAGCAAGGGGGTAGAGGAAACCATCTGTGGTGACCAACTCAACGTTGGGTGTGCCGGGCCAACGCCGCAGCATTTCCCGCAGCACACGAGCGATGGTGGATTTACCTACGGCTACGGAACCGGCCACCCCAATCACAAAGGGGGTGCGCTCAGTCTGCTCACCCAAAAACGTTGTAGTTGCTGAGTGCAAACTGCCCGCAGCCTCTACATATAGGTGAAGTAGGCGTGAGAGAGGGAGGTAAACTTCGCGAACTTCTTTGAGATCCAGGGGGTCGCCAAGACCACGAAGCCGAACAATATCCTCTTGGTTAAGCGGTTGCTCCATTTGGGCCGCCAACCGGGACCAGGTTTGGCGATCTAGTTCGACGAAGGGGGAGGAACCCTCGCCATGGGCCTCGTTCCGGTGCAAAGTCACCTAAGAGATTCTGCCCTCCCGGGGCCTGAGAGCGAAATGTGATCCAGGCAATAGATCCCACGTCCCTTGACTAAGCATGCAGTTACTCTAGGTACATGTGCGGAATTGTGGGATACACCGGCCGAGTAGCCGGCATGGAAAACAAAAGTCATAAAGCCCTCGATGTAGTCCTCGAAGGACTGCGTAGGCTCGAATACCGCGGGTACGATTCCGCCGGTGTAGCAGTGATTGCCGATGGCACCATTGAGTCGCGTAAAAAGAGTGGCAAGCTCGCCAATCTTTTGGCAGAACTCGAAGCTGCTCCGATGCCCGAGGCTGTCACCGGCATTGGCCACACTCGCTGGGCGACTCACGGTGGACCCACAGATCAGAACGCCCACCCGCACCTGGCGGACGGCGGCAAGCTCGCTATGATCCACAACGGCATCATTGAAAACTTCGCCGAAATTAAGCTTGAGCTCACCCAAGCCGGAGCAACGTTCCTCTCCGAGACAGACACCGAAGTTGCAGCCGCGCTCCTTGGCAACATCTACCGTCAGATCGTTCAGCCCGGCAAAGAAGCAGAAGCCCTCACCGAGGCTATGCGCAAGGCCTGCCAGCGGCTTGAAGGAGCCTTTACACTCCTCGCCGTCCATGCCGACGCACCTGACCTGGTAGTCGCAGCACGTCGCAACTCACCTCTTGTGGTGGGACTTGGTGACGGCGAAAACTTCCTGGGCTCAGACGTCTCGGGCTTTATTGACTACACGCGCCGTGCAGTTGAACTGGGCCAGGACCAGATCGTCTCGATCACCCCTGACTCAGTAGAAATCACAGACTTCTTTGGCAACCCGGCTGAGGGCAAGGAATACACGGTCAACTGGGACCCGGCTTCCGCCGAGAAGGATGGCTTCCCGTCCTTTATGGAGAAGGAAATCCACGATCAGCCTGACGCCGTGGCTAAGACCCTTTTGGGCCGCTCGGACCTCGACGGCAACCTGATCTTGGACGAACTTCGTATTGACCCCGAAGAGCTCAAGAAGGTCAACAAGATCATCGTGTTGGCTTGTGGTACCTCCGCTTACGCCGGCCAGGTAGCCAAGTACGCCATCGAGCACTGGTGCCGGATCCCCACCGAAGTGGAGCTCTCCCACGAATTCCGGTACCGCGATCCGATCGTTGACGCGAACACTCTGATCGTTTCCATCAGCCAGTCCGGTGAGACCATGGATACCCTGATGGCAGTCCGTTACGCCCGCGAACAGGGCGCAAAAACGGTTTCCATCTGTAACACCAACGGCTCCACCATCCCGCGCGAATCTGACGCCGTGTTATACACACACGCCGGCCCGGAAATTGCTGTGGCTTCCACCAAGGCATTCTTGGCTCAAATCACGGCTGCTTACCTCTTGGGTCTGTACTTGGCTCAATTGCGTGGCAACAAGTTCAAGGGTGAAATCCGCGACATCCTCGCAGACCTGAACAAGATCCCGGCCAAGATTCAGAACATCTTGGACAACGAATCAGTGATCCAGGATCTGGGTCGCGAAATGGCCGAGGCCAAGTCGGTTCTGTTCTTGGGCCGCCACGTTGGGTTCCCGGTAGCTATGGAAGGCGCACTCAAGCTCAAGGAGCTCGCCTACATTCACGCTGAAGGCTTTGCTGCAGGCGAGCTCAAGCACGGTCCTATTGCCTTGATCGAAGAGGGCCAACCGGTCTTTGTGGTTGTTCCTTCACCGCGTGGACGTGACTCGCTGCACGCCAAGGTAGTTTCCAACATTCAGGAAGTCCGCGCTCGCGGTGCCAAGACCATCGTGATCGCTGAAGAAGGCGACGAAGCGGTCAAGGCCTACGCCGAGTACGTTTTCTACGTGCCGGAGACCCCCACCTTGTTGGCACCGTTGTTGACCACCGTTCCGTTGCAGATTTTCGCGGCAGCGTTGGCCACAGCGAAGGGCTACGACGTCGATCAGCCGCGTAACCTCGCCAAGAGCGTCACCGTAGAATAAGCCCATGATTGTTGGCGTTGGTGTAGACGTAGTAGACATTGAGCGGTTCGGCCGGCAGCTGGAGCGCACTCCAGGTCTGCGGGACAGACTTTTTGTTCCGGCAGAGCGAGAGCTCAACACACGATCTCTTGCGGCCCGGTTCGCTGCCAAAGAGGCAGTGGCCAAGGTCCTTGGCGCTCCAGCCGGTATGAACTGGCAGGACTGCTGGATTGGCCTCGACGAGCACGGTCCCACCGTTCAGGTCAAGGACACGGTGCTCGCAGTGGCTGACGCCAAGGGCATCAAACGCTGGCACTTATCCATGAGTCACGACGGCGGGATCGCCACAGCCATGGTGGTGGCCGAGTCCTAGGCTCGGCTTCCACAACAACGCCATGATTAGCGCCCATTCCGGAGCCCAGATTCGCGAGGCAGAACGCCCGCTACTGGACTCCGGGATGGGCGCTGTTCTTATGAGCCGGGCCTCCTATGGCCTAGCTTCCGCCATTGTGTCTGAGCTGCGTTCCCGCGGCGAACGGCTTTATGGCTGCTCGGTCACTGTTCTAGCTGGCAAGGGCAACAATGGCGGGGACGGGCTTTTCGCCGCCGCTCTGTTAGCGCGCCGGGGAATGCGTACGACGGCGGTACTCACCGCAGCTGTAGCTCACGCTGAGGCGCTGGGCGCCTTTGAACGGGCCGGCGGCAGAGTGCTCCGCCTAGCCGAGAACAACATGTCCGAAGCCGTCCACGCTGCCTGCTCCGCCGTCGTTCTAATCGACGCTGTGCTGGGCACCGGGGCTATTGGTGGGCTCCGCGGCTCTGCGGCGGAGCTGGTCCATCGCATCAGCGAGGGGCGCTGGACGGGGGAGCAGCGCCTAACTAGGGTGCGTCCCGGCTTAGTGGTGGCGTGCGACCTGCCCAGTGGTGTTGATGCGGACACCGGTCAGTTGCATTCGCCCGTGCTGGGTGCAGACCTCACTGTCACCTTTGGCGCCGCAAAAATCGGCCTATTGTGCGATCCCGGAGCCGGGGCCGCCGGGCATGTTGAAACAGTAAAAATTGGCATCGAACAAGGGTTACCCACTGCAGAACTGCGTCGGCTCGAAACTGCAGACCTCGCTGCGCTTTTGCCAGCTCCGTCCCGGCGGGCCCACAAATACAGCCGTGGCGTCCTTGGAATTGTGGCTGGCTCCGCCGAATACCCCGGTGCAGGAGTCTTAGCTTGCCAGGCTGCGCTCGCTGCGGGGGCGGGAATGATCCGATATCTCGGCCCGCCGGAGGTAGGTGCGTTAGTCCAACAATCCTGCCCTGAAGTGGTGCTTGGTCATCCGGACGTTGCGCAGAATCACGTACAGGCCTGGCTGGTAGGCCCCGGGGTCAGCGGGGACGAACAACTTGACCGTTGTGCCGCAGCCTTGGAGACTGACGTTCCAGTGGTGGTAGACGCTGCCGCCCTGCCCAAACTCCCCAAGGACCTGACACCAAATGTGGTTCTGACCCCACACGCCGGCGAACTAGCCGCCATTTTCACCCACCGTGGGCTGGAAATCAGCCGAGAACAAGTGGAAGCTGGAACCTTTGAAGCCGCACAGCACGCGGCTGGACTCTTTGGAGCAACGGTGTTGCTCAAAGGGGCAGCTACCGTTATTGCGACGCCCGCCGGAAGTAACTTCAGCCAGAGCGAAGGAACCTCCTGGCTGGGAACGGCGGGCAGCGGGGACGTGCTGGCCGGAATTCTGGGTGCCTTGTTGGCACAGTTGGGCCACAACAACGAACAGGTACTCGAAGACTTTGCAGGCCACGGGATCGAAGCTAGCGATACCTGGGCGGCGATTGCCTCCATGGCGGCCAGCCTTCATGGGCGCGCCGGACGTATTGCTGCAGGAGTCGGCGTCGGACGTTCTAGAAACTCTAGTGCGGGACCTGGACGCGTTGAACTCCACGGTGGTGCCCCGCTACACGCCACGGACATCGTCAAGGCCGTCCCAGAAGCATGGCGCGACATCCTCAACGAATCCACGCTGTAACGAACAAGAGCTAGTCACACAAATGTCACTTGCACTGGTTAGTGTGGAGGCAGAACCGCAGCCGCGCGGTGCTGCTGCGCACCGGGATGTGGTGGCGGGGTCATGATTTATCAACGCTGCGGTTAAACAACAAGGGAGCAAAAATGGAAATCTGGCCCGGAACGGCATATCCGCTGGGAGCCACCTTTGACGGAACCGGCACCAACTTTGCCTTGTTTAGTGAGCACGCCGAGAAAGTAGAGCTGTGCCTGATCGCGGCAGATGGGTCCGAAGAACGGATCGAATTGCGTGAAGTGGACGGCTACGTATGGCACTGCTACCTCCCGCAGGTCCAGCCCGGGCAACTGTACGGCTACCGCGTCCACGGCCCCTACGATCCCGCCTCGGGAAACCGGTTCAACGCCAACAAGCTGCTCCTGGACCCCTACGCGAAAGCCGTTCACGGTCAGATTGACTGGGACCCGGCACTGTTTTCTTACAACTTGGGAGACCCGAGTTCACGGAACGATGCCGACTCGGCACCGCACATGATGCTCGGTGTGGTGATCAACCCGTTCTTCGAATGGTCAGGGGACCAGCAGCTCCGCATTCCGTACCACAAGTCAGTAATTTACGAGGCTCATGTGAAGGGCCTCACCCAATTGCACCCTGAGGTTCCCGAGGATCAACGTGGAACCTACGCTGGTGTGGCTCACCCCTCGGTGATCGCGCACTTGCAGAAGCTGGGGATCACAGCAATTGAGCTGATGCCGGTTCACCAGTTCGTCAATGACGGCACCCTTCAGGACAAGGGGCTGAGTAACTACTGGGGGTACAACACCATCGGTTTCTTTGCCCCGCACAACAGCTACAGCTCCACGGGGGACACCGGCCAGCAGGTTCAGGACTTCAAAGCCATGGTGCGCTCCCTGCATAAGGCCGGCATCGAAGTCATCTTGGACGTGGTCTACAACCACACCGCCGAGGGAAACCACCTTGGCCCCACGCTGTCCTTCAAAGGCATCGATAACGCCGCGTACTACCGGCTGACCGATGAAGACAAGCAGTACTACATGGACTACACGGGCACCGGTAACTCCCTCAACGTCCGCCAGCCGCACTCCTTGCAACTCTTGATGGACTCGCTGCGCTACTGGGTCACCGAGATGCACGTGGACGGTTTCCGCTTTGACCTGGCCTCCACTTTGGCCCGCGAGTTCTACGATGTGGACAAACTCTCCACCTTCTTTGAACTCATCCAGCAGGACCCGGTAGTTTCTCAGGTCAAGCTCATTGCCGAACCGTGGGACGTTGGCCCCGGCGGTTACCAAGTGGGTAACTTCCCGCCGCAATGGACGGAATGGAACGGCAAATACCGCGACACTGTCCGCGACTTCTGGCGGGGAGAACCGTCCACACTGGGCGAATTTGCCTCCCGTATCACCGGTTCGGCTGACCTCTACGAGCACTCCGGCCGCCGTCCCGTCGCCTCGATCAACTTCGTCACCGCCCACGATGGGTTTACGCTTGCTGACCTAGTTTCCTATAACGAGAAACACAATGAAGCCAACGGCGAGGGAAATAACGACGGCGAATCCCACAACCGTTCGTGGAACTGCGGAGCGGAGGGGCCTACTGAGGACCCTGCCGTCCTTGCGCTGCGAGCTCGCCAACAACGCAACTTCTTAGCCACCACTTTGCTCTCGCAGGGTGTGCCCATGGTGTTGCACGGTGATGAGTTGGGCCGCACCCAACAGGGAAACAACAACGGTTACTGCCAAGACTCAGAACTGACCTGGATCAACTGGGAAACTCAGGACCAACCGCTCGTGGAATTTACCGCAGCAGTTACCACGCTCCGCGCTAAGCACCCCACATTCCGCCGTAGCCGCTTCTTTGATGGCCGGCCCGTGTCCCGTGGTGAAGGCGAACCTTTGCCGGACATTGTCTGGCTGGACGTTGATGCCAGTCCCATGAAACCCGAGGACTGGGATAGTGGCTTTGGCCGTTCCGTAGGCGTTTTCCTCAACGGGGACGGCATTCATGGCCGCGATTCACGGGGACGTCGAATTACGGACGTGAACTTCCTGCTCTTTTTCAACGCCCATGACGACACCGTTGAATTCACCATCCCTGCGGACGAATACGCATCAGAGTGGGACATGGTCATCGACACGGCGGGTGAGGGAGCTGACTCCGGGCCCGTTGCCGCCGGAGCTAAGGTCCCGGTTCATGCCAAAGCCATGGTGGTCCTTCGAGCTCACACCGAGCCCGTGTCCGAAGCCGGCCACACGGTGGCGGCATCACTAGCAGCACTGTCCAACGCCGCGGCGAACGACGAAGAAGGAGACACCGGGGCATGAGAGTTCCAGCCTCCACCTACCGGCTCCAGATCCGCCCAGGATTCACTCTGCAGAACGCTGCAGGAATTGTCCCGTATCTGGCTTCGTTGGGGGTGGACTGGCTGTACCTCTCGCCCCTGCTGACCGCTGAACGCGGATCGGACCACGGCTATGACGTCACTGATCCTTCCTCCGTGGACATCGCCCGCGGCGGCCCCGAAGGGTTGGCTGCAGTGGCGGCTGCCGCGCGCGACGCCGGCTTGGGGATCCTTGTGGACATTGTCCCTAACCACATGGGGGTGGCTTCTCCGGCGCAGAATCCGTGGTGGTATTCGCTCCTCAAGGAGGGCCAGCAGTCACGCTACGCCGAAGCGTTCGACGTCGACTGGGACTTTGCCGGCGGAAAAATTCGGATACCGGTCCTCGGTAGCGACGACGATCTGGACAAACTCGAGATCTATGCAGGGGAGCTCCACTACTACGGACACCGTTTCCCGCTTGCCGAGGGTAGCTGGCATGAAGGCGATGACCCGCAAAAGGTTCTCGGCCGCCAGCACTACGAGCTGGTGGACTGGCGCCGGGCGGACAATGAGCTGAATTACCGGCGCTTCTTCGCGGTGAACACCCTCGCCGGGATTCGGGTTGAAATTCCGTGGGTCTTTGACGAGTCCCACGCGGAGATTCTGCGTTGGGTTCGTGAAGGACTGGTTGACGGGTTGCGTATTGACCATCCGGATGGCCTGGCTGATCCGGTGGGGTACCTGCACCGTCTCAAAGAAGCCAGCGGAGGCGCGTACATTCTGGTGGAGAAAATCCTCGAACCCGGTGAGCACCTTCCCGCTGACTTTGAATGTGAGGGAACCACCGGATACGACGCCTTGGCGGACGTAGACAGGCTCTTTGTTGATCCAGCTGGGAAAACTCCGCTCTCACGGTTGGATACAAGGCTCCGCTCCGGCCGTGCAGCCGACTACGAAGACATGATCCACGGCACCAAACGAGACATGGAAGACGGGATCCTTCATTCGGAGATATTGCGTCTGGCGCGTTTGGTGCCCGAATCTGCTGGCCTAGCTAAGACACAAGCAAGCGAGGCGCTCGCCGAAATCATCGCTAACTTCCCTGTGTACCGTACGTACCTGCCCGAAGGCGCTGCCGTCCTCAAAGATGCAGTGGTTTCCGCAGCCGAAAACAAGCCAGAACTGGCAGACTCCATCACCTCGCTTCTGCCCCTCTTGGAGGATGTGGAATCGGAACTGGGGCGGCGTTTCCAGCAAACGTCCGGCATGGTGATGGCCAAGGGCGTCGAGGACACCGCGTTCTACCGTTACACCCGTCTAGGGACCCTTACGGAGGTTGGCGCAGACCCTACAGAGTTCGCCTTGGCCCCCGAGGAATTTCACTCGCGGATGGCAGCGCGCCAACAGCATATTCCCCTGTCCATGACCACGCTGACCACTCATGACACTAAACGCAGCGAAGACACTCGGGCACGTATTTCGGTGATTTCTGAGATGGTTCCTGAGTGGTCAGCCACGCTGACTCGTTTGCGCTCGCTGGCTCCGCTGCCTGACGGTCCACTCGCTGCACTGTTGTGGCAAGCCATTGCCGGTGCCTGGCCGGCAGGGCGCGAACGTCTGCGCGCGTACGCAGAAAAAGCTGCACGCGAAGCGGGCAGTTCCACCACGTGGACGGACCCAGATGAAGAGTTTGAAGCCAAGCTTCTCGCCGCCGTAGACGCTGTTTTTGACGATCCAGAAGTGCGGAGCGAACTGACTGGTTTTGTGGCGCGTATTCAGCCGCACGGGGCTTCGAACGCGCTCTCTGCCAAACTCGTGCAACTCACCATGCCGGGTGTTCCGGACGTGTACCAGGGCACCGAATTCTGGGACCGTTCACTCGCTGATCCGGACAACCGCCGCAGTGTGGACTTTGCACGCCGTGCTGCGCTATTGGCAGATCTCGACGACGGCGTGCTCCCGGCTTCGTTTGTGGAAGAGTCAGCAAAGCTCCTTGTCACTTCCCGTGCACTCCGCTTGCGCCGCGACCGGCCTGAGCTGTTCGCCGGGTACTGGCCGCTGACGGCTACTGGCCCGGCAGCGAAGCATCTGATCGCCTTCGGTCGGGGCAGTAGTGAGGAGAGTGTTGGCGCTATGACTCTCGCCACTCGCTTGCCGTACGGTTTGGAGGCCGACGGCGGTTGGCGAGACACCGCCGTCGAACTGCCGGTGGCGATGCGGGATGAACTGACCGGCGTGACGCACGGGCCAGGCAGCGTTGAAGTGGGGGGTATTTTGCGTATCTACCCGGTGGCACTGCTGATTCCTGCTGACGAATCATAGGAGGCACTATGACTGCAAGCACCGTGACTGGGAACACTACGACTGGAGCTGCTGTGACAGGCAACAAACGATTCGATCTTTGGGCACCGAAGCTTCAGGCACCGGTCCTGGTAGCCGACGGCGCCAAATACGCTATGACGGCGGCAGCGGGTGGATGGTGGACAGCGCCTGATGCACCTAAAGATGGCGAGGCTGATTACGGCTATCTGCCGGACGCAAACGCCCAGACGCCACTGCCAGACCCACGTTCTCGCCGCCAACCGGCAGGTGTACATAACCTGTCGCGCACCTTCGACTCGGGAGCGCACAACTGGCGAGACGCCGCTTGGCGTGGCAAGGCGCTCGCCGGCTCAGTGATTTACGAACTCCACGTGGGCACGTTTACCCCTGAAGGGACCCTCGAAGCAGCAGCCACGCGCCTCGATTACCTGGCCGGGCTCGGCATCGACTTCGTGGAACTCCTGCCCGTCAACGCGTTCAACGGAACCCACAATTGGGGTTATGACGGTGTGCTGTGGTTCGCCGTGCAGGAAGAATACGGCGGACCGGCTGCCTACCAACGCTTTGTGGACGCGGCCCATGCAGCCGGGGTGGGCGTCATTCAAGATGTGGTCTACAACCACCTCGGGCCCAGTGGCAACTATCTTCCCGTCTATGGCCCGTACCTGAAATCCGGCGAAGGCAACACCTGGGGCGACTCGGTTAATCTCGACGGGCCAGGTTCTGACGAGGTGCGCCGCTACATCCTGGACAACGCCGCAATGTGGCTGCGCGACTACCACGTGGACGGGCTCCGGCTCGATGCAGTCCACGCCTTCAAGGACGAACGTGCCATCACACTCCTCGAAGAATTCGGCGAACTTGGGGCCACCATTGCTGCCGAGACTGGGATCGAACGGACAATGATCGCCGAATCGGACCTCAACGACCCGCGCCTGCTCTACCCACGCGCCGCAAACGGCTTTGGACTCACGGGCCAATGGAGCGACGACTTCCACCACGCAGTCCACGTCACCGTCAGTGGAGAAACCACCGGCTACTACGCCGACTTCGACTCCGTCGAGGTGCTCGCCAAGGTTCTCAAGGGCGGCTTCTTTCATGACGGCAGCTACTCAAGCTTCCGCTTCCGGCACCATGGGCGGCCCATAAACCCAGCGCTGGCACACCCGGCAGCGCTGGTGGTCTGCAACCAGAACCATGACCAGATCGGCAACCGAGCTACGGGGGACAGGCTGGCGCAATCACTTGCCTACCCGCGGCTAGCCCTCGCCGCAGTGCTGACCCTCACCTCACCGTTTACACCCATGCTTTTTATGGGTGAAGAGTTCGGCGCCACCACCCCTTGGCAGTTCTTCACCTCCCACCCCGAACCGGAACTCGGCCGCGCAACGGCGGAAGGACGCATTCGCGAGTTTGAACGCATGGGCTGGGACCCCGCCGTCGTGCCCGATCCGCAAGACCCCCAAACCTTCCTCCGCTCCAAATTGGATTGGGCCCAAGCCATCGCCGACGGCGACCACGCGCGCCTCTCGGAGCTATATCGCGGACTCATTGCGCTCCGCCGTGAGAATCCTGAGCTGTGGCAACTAGGCTTCGAACACACCACAGTTGATTACGACGACGGCGCACGCTGGTTGTGGTTCGAACGCGGTCCGGTGCGGGTGGTGCTGAACTTTTCCGCGGAGACGCTGCGACTCCCCACAGACAACGAGTCAGACAAAGGGATCCTCTTGCTCGCGACCCAAGACGGTGTGGTGAGCGGAGAAAATGACGTTTCTGTGCCGCCGTTCACCGCGGCCGTGCTTCGACTGGCAGGATAGCTGTATGACTTATTCTGCAGCGGAAACCCGCTACGACTCCATGCCTTACCGTCGGCTAGGCCACAGCGGACTCAAATTGCCAGCAGTGTCGCTCGGCCTATGGCACAACTTCGGTGACGACAAACGCTTCGACGTCCAGCGCGACGTCTTGCGCCGTGCCTTCGACCTCGGCGTGACCCACTTTGACCTCGCCAACAACTACGGCCCGCCCGCTGGCTCAGCGGAAACAAACTTTGGGCGTCACCTTGCCGACGACTTCCGCCCGTACCGCGACGAGCTCATCATCTCCACCAAAGCCGGCTACCACATGTGGAACGGTCCGTACGGGGAGTGGGGATCCCGGAAGAACCTGCTCTCGAGCTTGGATCAGTCCTTGGGCCGTATGGGTTTGGACTACGTTGACGTCTTCTACAGCCATCGCTTTGACCCAGAGACCCCGCTCGAAGAAACCATGGGTGCCCTCGACTCGGCTGTCCGCTCCGGCAAGGCCCTCTACGTCGGAATCTCAAACTACTCGGCGGAACAGACAGTCCAGGCGGTCAAGATCCTTCGTGAATTGGGCACACCGTTGTTGATCAATCAGCCGAACTACAACATCTTCTCCCGTTGGGTAGAGGAGGGCGAGCCCAGCCTGCTGCAAGTTCTTGACCAAGAAGGCGTTGGCTCAATCGCCTACTCGCCGCTTGCCCAGGGCGTTCTCACCGACAGGTACCTCAAGGGTGTGCCGTCCGACTCACGGGCCGCGCTGGGGCACTTCCTCAAGGAAAGCCAACTCACCGAAGCCAAAATGGATGCCGTTCGGGGGCTCAACGAGCTGGCGCAAAAGCGTAGTCAGTCGCTGGCCCAAATGGCCCTTTCTTGGATCCTGCGCGAACAGCCCGAAGGTTCGGCATCCATCACCTCGGCACTCATTGGTGCTTCAAGCGTTGAGCAGCTTGAAAACAACCTCGCAGCAGTTAATAACTTGGAATTCTCAACTGCCGAGCTTGAAGCGATCAACACCCTGTCGAAGGCCGTATAGTAACTGTCTATAGGAATTGAGGAGCGCGTCCGGGAACAAAAGTAGCTCCCGGACGCGTTCAATACTTCGGTAGACTGCTACGGTGCCGTTTTGGCACGTGGGCCGCCAAGCCGTCGTACATTTCGACCGGTTCGCAGGCGGTGTGGTGAGTAAATAAGGAGTTCCGTGTCTTCAAATCCGATTCGTGTTGCACTCGTTGGTGTAGGAAACTGCGCCGCCTCTTTGGTCCAGGGTGTTGAGTACTACAAAGATGCTGATCCCCAAGGCACCATTCCGGGTTTGATGCACGTTGAGTTTGGTAAGTACCACGTTAACGATGTGCAGTTTGTTGCCGCATTTGATGTTGACAGCAAAAAGGTTGGCCTCGACTTGGCCGACGCCATTGGTGCGAGCGAAAACAACACCATCAAAATTGCTGATGTCCCTGCATCTGGTGTCACCGTTCAGCGTGGCCACACCCTCGATGGCCTTGGTAAGTACTACCGCGAAACCATCGTTGAAGCCCCGGACGAGCCAGTAGACATCGTCGCTGCCCTGCGCGAAGCCAAAGCTGACGTTTTGGTTTGCTACTTGCCCGTTGGATCTGAACAGGCCGCAAAGTTCTACGCACAGTGTGCTATTGACGCTGGTGTGGCCTTCGTTAACGCCCTTCCGGTATTTATTGCTGGCACCAAAGAATGGGCCGACAAGTTCACCGAAGCCGGTGTCCCGATTGTTGGTGACGACATCAAGAGCCAGATTGGTGCAACCATCACGCACCGCGTTATGGCCAAGTTGTTCGAAGACCGCGGTGTGACACTGGACCGTACGTACCAGTTGAACGTCGGTGGCAACATGGACTTCAAGAACATGCTTGAGCGTGATCGTCTGATGTCCAAAAAGATTTCCAAGACACAGGCTGTGACCTCCAACATTGAGGCCGAGCTTCACGCAGACGACGTGCACATTGGTCCGTCCGACTACGTTGCCTGGTTGGACGACCGCAAGTGGGCCTTTGTCCGCATCGAAGGCCGCAACTTCGGTGACGCACCGGTGTCCATTGAATACAAGCTCGAAGTATGGGACTCACCCAACTCTGCTGGTGTGATCATCGACGCCATTCGTGCAGCCAAAATCGGTTTGGACCGCGGCATCGGTGGACCGTTGACCTCGGCATCCAGCTACTTTATGAAGTCCCCGCCAGAGCAGTTCAACGATGACCTGGCCCGCGAAAAGGTTGAAGCATTTATTCGCGGAGATATCGAGCGCTAAACCCGCCTCTGACCCGTACTGTTTAGCGCAACGCGGGGTCACTTACGGCCCATAATCCCGTCTGGGAGAGGCCGTAAGTGACCCCGCGTTGGCGTTTAAAAGAGGCCGGTGATAGTGCCGTCGGCGGAGACATCCATCCGCATCGCGGCAGGGGCCTTGGGCAGACCGGGCATGGTCATCACTGCACCGGTGAGGACCACAATAAAGCCTGCCCCGGTTTTGGGGATGAGGTCACGCACGTGCACGGTAAATCCGGACGGAGACCCCAGCTTGGCAGGGTCGTCGCTGAAGGAATACTGCGTTTTGGCCATACAAACCGGCATGTTGCCCCAGCCGTTGCGCTCAATTTCCGCGAGCCGAAGTAGTGCGGGGACAGAGAATTCCACGTCTTTGGCGCCATATATTTCCTGAACGATCCTCCGGATTTTCTCCTCCACAGGAAGATCAAGCGGGTACAAGTGTTGAAAGTCAGATTCCCGGTCTAAAGCGGCCAGGACTTTGACAGCCAGCTCGTCACCGCCATCACGGCCGCCGCCCTCGCCCCAAACGTCGGCGACGGCAGCTTCGATCCCCTCCGCAGCGCACCAATCCAGCAGCCACTCGAGTTCCTCAGGGGAGTCGTTGCTGAACTTGTTGATCGCCACTACAGGGTGCACACCAAACTTCTCGACGTTTCGCACGTGCCGCTTGAGGTTTGCAACACCGAAACTCAGCGCCTCGACGTCGGGCACGGAAAGCTTTTCTGCGGGCACGCCGGCGTGCATTTTCAGGGCCCGGATGGTTGCCACAATAACGACGGCGGATGGCGCCACTTCAGCGAATCTTGACTTGATGTCCATGTACTTTTCAGCACCCAAGTCGGCGCCGAAACCCGCCTCAGTGACCACAACGTCCGCCAAAGCGCGGGCCGTGGTGGTGGCGATGACCGAGTTGCAACCATGGGCGATGTTAGCGAAAGGCCCGCCATGAACAAGTGCGGGTGTGCCAGCAATAGTCTGGACTAGATTCGGTTTGATGGCCTCGCGTAAAAGCATGGCAAGGGCGCCTTCCACACCAAGGTCAGCCACTGTCACTGGTGTCCGGTCATAGCGGTAACCAAAAGTGATCCGGCCTAAGCGTGCCTTCAAGTCTTCAAGACTTTCAGCCAAACAAAAGACCGCCATAATTTCTGAGGAAGCAGTGATATCAAAACCGTCTTGACGAGGCACACCCTGGGTGGGTCCGCCCAACCCAATCACTACCTCCCGAAGCGTGCGATCGTTGATGTCCAGCACCCGTTTGAAGGTCATCCTGCGCGGATCGATGCCCAGCTCATTGCCCTGGTAGATGTGGTTGTCCACGAGTGCCATCAGCGCATTATTGGCCGCAGTGATCGCATGAAAGTCGCCCGTGAAATGCAGGTTGATCTGGTCCATGGGCAGCACTTGGGAATATCCGCCACCGGTAGCGCCGCCTTTCATCCCCAAGATTGGCCCAAGCGATGGCTCGCGAAGAGCGATCATGGTTTTGTGCCCCGCTTTGGCGAGCGAATCAGCCAATCCCACCGTGATGGTCGATTTACCTTCACCAGCCGGTGTGGGAGACATGGCAGAGACCAGGACTACCTTGCCGCGTTTGCCTGCCCGGTCCGTTGAAGGGGTTAGCTGGGCGGGATTTATCTTGGCTTTATGCGGACCGTACAGTTCTAGCGCATCCAGGTTAATACCTGCCTCTTGGGCGATCTCTTGGATAGGCCTGATGGTGGCGGCCTGGGCGATTTGCAGATCGTTGAGCACTTCAGACGTCCTTGTCTTTGGTGTCGAGGTCCTCGGTGTTGGGGTCATCGAAGTTCGGTGCCGCGGCTAGGGGAACGATCTCCACTGGCTCAAAGCGGCACTATAACTGTGCTCCACGCTAGCCGCTGAATGCTGCCACCCAAAGGACTGTGCGTACAAGGAAGCAGCGCGCCCCAAATCCCCGCGCGTTTGCTCGTCGTCGTATAACGCCTCCATGGCTTGCGCCCACGCCGCCGGCTGGTGCCCGTCCACCAATAGTCCTGTCCGGCCGTCGCAGACAGCGTTGCTCAGCCCACCGACTCGGGTAGCAATCACCGGCGTGCCACACGCTTGCGCCTCCAAGGCCACCAAACCAAAGGACTCACTAAATGACGGCATCGCCACCAAGTCCGCCGCACGGAACCAATCGGCCAGCTCTTGGCGCGGAACCGGCGGGACAAAAGTGACGGCGTCGAGCACGTTGTGGCGCTTGGCAATGACGTCAAGATCGTAATGACGGGCGCCGCTGTGTGCACCAATCAGGGACAAGCGCAAAGGAATACCCGGCCGCGTTTCACGCAGTAATCCAGCCGCGGCAAGCAGCACATGTGGGCCTTTGAGGCGTTGCATTCGTCCAGCGAACACCACATGAAAATCATTGGAGGGGATTCCGACGGCGGCCCGCGACTGGGCGCGGAATGCTGGCTTAAACACATCCAAGTCAACGCCGGGGGAGACCACATCGATCCGTTCGGGCCGGGCGTTGTAGTGCGTTTGCAGCTCGCTGGCCTCAGCGGTGGTGTTGGCGATCAGGCGTGCAGCGGCGTCAACAATGCGCTGCTCACCTAGCTCGCGCAGTTTGGGTTCCGCCGCCTCGCCAGAATGTAAGTGTTGATTTTTGACCTTAGCCATGGTGTGCATTGTGTGAACCAAAGGCACGTCCCACCGGGTGGATAATTCAAGGCCAGCAATTCCAGAGAGCCAGTAGTGGGCGTGGATGAGGTCATAATGCCCGTGAGGTTGTGCGAGTTTGATCGCATCAATTTCATTGACCATGGCGTTGACCAATTCAGGCAGGTCTTCTTTGGGAATTTTTCGGCGCGGTCCGGCCTGGACATTGTGGACACAAACTCCGGGTGCAGGATGCTCCACCAACGGTTGGGTCGGGTAAGTGGCGCGGGTAAAAATTTCCACTTCGGTTCCGCGCGCAGCCAGCGCCCCGGCTAGGGAACGGACGTAGACGTTCATGCCACCGGCGTCCCCGGAACCAGGTTGTTCCAAGGGTGATGTGTGCAGCGAGAGGAAGGCGACGCGGCGCAGCGGTGGCATGGGCGTCCCTTCTGAAGAGGCTCGAATCTAGGCTGAACACTGCAGAAAACACTACTCCTTCACACGCGCTCGGCGGGCTCCTACTAGACTTGATAAGTGACTTCTCTTGCCTCAACCGGACCGCTATCATCGCTACCCGAGCGGGCGGCCGTTATTGACCTCGCAGCGATCCGTCACAACGTCACACGATTAGCTGCAATGGTGTCGCCAGCCAAGGTGATGGCAGTGGTGAAAGCTGACGGCTATGGGCATGGCGCAATTCAGGTGGCTAGGGCAGCCCTTGAAGCTGGTGCCCACTGGCTGGGAACAGCTCACATTTCCGAGGCGCTCGCCTTGCGCGCGGCGGGTATTGAAGCGCCCCTGCTTGCATGGTTACACACCCCGGATAGTGATTTTGATGCCGCCTTGGAGGCTGGCATTGACCTCGGCGCTTCGGGCTGGGAGTTGGCCCCCATTGTTGAAGCCGCACACAGGACGCAACGTCCTGCTCGGGTGCACCTGAAGATTGATACGGGTCTTGGCCGCAACGGTTCCACCGCAGCAGCGTGGGACGAATTTGTCGGTGAGGCGGTTGAGTACCAAGACGAAGGACTCCTGCGTGTGGTGGGAATCTTCACTCACCTTGCCGTAGCCGATGAGCCTGACCGTCCGGAAACTGATGAGCAACTCGCCCGTTTCCGTGAAGCCGTGGCCGTGGCCAAGGACGCCGGAATTGACCCCGAAGTCCGCCACGTGGCGAACACTCCAGCGGCACTTTCGCGCCCAGATGCGCACTTTGACATGGTTCGACTGGGCATTGGTATCTACGGGCTTTCCCCTTTTGCGCACCACAGCTCAGCAGATCTTGGCTTAATTCCGGCCATGACCTTGCGGACGCTGGTGGCTAATTGCAAAGACGTTCCGGCCGGTCAGGGCGTGTCCTACGGGCTGAATTACGCAACGCAAGCTGCAAGCACTCTCGCCTTGGTTCCACTGGGCTATGCGGACGGTGTGCCCCGCGTAGCAACAGGTGGGCCAGTGCGAATCAACGGCGTTACCCACTCTGTGGTGGGTCGAATCGCCATGGATCAAATGGTGGTTGACCTAGGCGAACGTCCCGCGGAGTCATTGGCCACGGAGTCTTTGGTAGGTGCCGAAGCAGTCCTCTTTGGTACAGGGCACGACGGCGGACCAACCGTTGACGACTGGGCGCTCGCCGCCGGGACCATCAACTATGAGGTGGTCACCAGGATTAGTCCGCGCGTTCCGCGCGTGTACCTCCACGAGGATGTGGCGGCGGTTCAGGCACTGACCCAGTCAGGTGGAGAAGTTCTTTGACAACTAAAGATCCTATGACTACCGACGGCAACTGGCAGCGGCACTACCACTCGTCGTCGTCCGCGCAGACTCAAGCGTTTGCCGCTCAACTTGGCACGATCCTCGAAGCCGGTGACTTGTTGGTTCTCAGCGGTGAACTCGGTGCAGGCAAAACAACATTCACTCAAGGACTTGGCGAAGGTCTAGGCGTTCGGCCCGGGATCATTTCACCCACTTTTGTGTTGGTCCGGGTGCATCCCAATCTTGCTGATGGGCCCCGGCCCGGCGGTCCAGATTTGGTCCACGTAGATGCGTACCGGCTGGCTTCGGCGGCTGAAATTGATGACATTGACCTTGAAAACACCATGGATTCTGCAGTCACCGTGGTGGAGTGGGGGCAAGATCGGGTGGAACACTTGGCCGCAAGTCGTTTGGAAATTCATCTTCAACGCGCTGGAGGTGGCGAGGCTGCGGATCCACGTGTGTGGGACTTTGATCCCGAAGACGACGACGAACCCCGGGAAATTTGGCTCACAGCCATCGGTCCGCGCTGGGAATCCGGCCGCGGCCGAGAACACCTCGAGGCACTGAACTTCAACGAAACTTTAGCCCCGCGCACCGTTGCGGAAGGACCTGAATAGAATGCTCATTTTGGCGATAGACACCTCCGCGGTGGCCAGTGCCGCCTTGATAGAGGACTCGGCGCTCGAAGCCGTGGTGGGCAGTTTTTCCACGGAGGACACTAGAAGCCATGCGGAAGTTTTAGCCCCCGGAATCCACACGATGATGGCTCAAGCCGGCGTCAGCGGAGAAGATCTGGACGCGATAGTTACCGGTGTGGGGCCGGGCCCATTCACCGGCTTGCGCTCCGGCATTGCTACAGCAAGGACTCTCGCTTATGCCTGGAACAAGCCGCTTCATGGTGTGATGAGCTTGGACGCGCTGGCCCTAGAAGTGGCGGAATCTGCGCACACACCAGTGGAGTTCTTGGTGGCAACGGATGCTCGGCGAAAAGAAGTTTACTGGGCAAGGTATGGCCTTAGCGACGGTCAACTGCCGGTGCTGCTGGACGGTCCGCACGTTTCAGCAGCCGCTGCGCTGCCAGTCCTTCCGGTGTTCGGCGCCGGAGCCGGGCTGTATTCAGAGGTCCTGAACGTTGGTGCCGTTTTTGATCACGCGCAACCTGACGCCTCGGCTCTGGGACGAGTAGCCATGGCCAGGCTGGTAGCAGGGCAAAAATTGCTCAGCACAGCTCCTTTGTACTTGCGAGAGTCCGATGCTCAGGTGCCCGGGCCTAGGAAGCGTGCGCTGTGAGCGCGGCACTATTGCGCACCATGACCGTGGAGGACATCCCGGCCGTTGATGCACTAGAGCAGTCGCTTTTTCCCGACGATGCGTGGCCGCTGCAAATGTTTTATGACGAACTGGCCCAAACGGCTACCCGCCACTATGTGGTTGCTGAAATTGATTCAGTGGTGGTGGGCTATGCGGGGCTGATGTGTATTGAACCCATTGCTGATGTTCAGACCATTGCCGTAGCCAGTGAATATGAAGGTCAGGGTATAGGTTCCAGCCTGTTGACGCTGCTGATCAACGAGGCTATTTCGCGCCGGGCCAAGGATCTTCTTTTGGAAGTTCGGGCTGATAACCCGAGGGCCCAAGCGCTATATACCCGCTTTGGCTTTGAGCAGATTGATATCCGCAAGAAGTATTACCGCGGAGGTATGGACGCCATCATTATGCGCCTTGAGCTGGACAAACCGGCGCAGTCAACGAATCACCAAGGAGCCCAGCAGTGAACCGCGAGCAACCGTTGATTCTGGGAATTGAATCCTCATGTGATGAAACCGGTGTGGGGATTGTTCGTGGCACCACCCTGCTGACCAACACTGTCTCTTCCTCGATGGAAGAGCACGTTCGTTTTGGCGGTGTTATCCCGGAGATAGCCTCACGCGCGCACTTGGACGCTTTTATTCCAACACTAGAGGCGGCCCTAGCTGACGCCGGTGTAACACTGGCCGAAATCGACGCCATCGCTGTAACGGCCGGCCCAGGTCTTGCTGGGGCTCTGATGGTGGGGGTGTGTGCAGCCAAAGCCCTCGCCTTGGCCACAAGCAAACCGCTCTACGCCATCAACCACCTAGTGGCTCACGTTGGTGTGGGGCTCTTGGACAACCAAGTCTTCGCTGGGGGACTGCCAGAAAACCTCGGTGCGCTTTTGGTTTCCGGCGGCCACACCGAAATCTTACGGGTGGGTAGCCTCACCGAAGACGTGCAACTTCTAGGCTCCACCATTGACGACGCCGCGGGCGAAGCCTATGACAAAGTGGCCCGTATCCTCGGCCTGAACTACCCGGGCGGCCCGGCCATTGACGCTTTGGCTAAACAGGGAAATCCCAAGGCCATCCGCTTCCCGCGCGGCCTGAGCCAGCCGAAGTACATGGGAACCGCGGAGGAACCCGGACCGCACCGTTACGACTGGTCATTTAGCGGACTCAAAACCGCTGTGGCACGTTGCGTTGAACAGTTTGAAGCGAACGGTGAGGAACCGCCTCTGGCTGACATCGCTGCCTCTTTCCAAGAAGCGGCAGTGGACATCATCACGTCCAAAGCCGTGCTGGCCTGCCGCGAAAACGGCATCACGTCGCTACTCCTGGGCGGTGGCGTGGCGGCTAATTCGCGGCTACGTGAACTCACAGCCCAGCGGTGCGCCTCAGCCGGGATCACACTTCACGTCCCGCCAATTTCCCTGTGCACGGACAATGGCGCCATGGTGGCAGCCCTCGGTGCACAGCTGGTGATGGCTGGGAAAGAACCCAGTGGCTTGGACTTCGCCCCAGATTCATCCATGCCAGTTACCACCGTCAGCGTCTGAGTCGATGGCTACAGTGAAGCGCAGCGGCGGATTTAATCTCCTGAGCAGTTTGTCCCTCGAAGGGGACGGACACGTTAACGAAGATGCTTGTGGAGTGCGTTGGCCAGCGGCATGGGTGGTGGACGGTGCCACCTCAATGCTGAAAGAACTCGGGTTACCTGGCGCCTCAGATCCGCAGTGGTACGCCCAACAATTGAGCATGCTCCTGGCCCGGCACCATTTGGCAGGTACAGCCCAGCAAATTCTGGCAGCTGCGCTCGCTGACATGGATGTCATTGCCCAAGAACTGGTAGGTGACGAGCACGTTCGGTTCCCCTCCGCCGCCGTGATGGTGGCAGCCGTCCACAACGGTGTTCTCACAGTGGCGAGTCTTGCTGACTGTCAGGGGGTTGTTGAACTTTCAGATGGTTCACGGCACAGCTTGGGTACACCGCTTGTGGATGAATCGCTGAGCCCGGAAGAGCACATTCTTGCCCGCCAGCGGCGCAACACTAGCGATGCTGGTGTGTGGGTTGCCCGGCGTGAGGCAAGCGCCGCGAGCCACGCCCGCATCCAGGAATTCGCTGACGTAAAGCGGCTCATGATGTGCTCTGACGGTGCTTGGCTTGCGGTACAGCGACGCATTGTCAGTGCCGAACAGCTGGCCGTTTTGGCCAGCGATCCCGTCACCGTTTTGGAGCTGACACATCGCTTGCGTTTGGTTCAGCGTAAAGCCGGAGAAAAGGCCGACGACGTCACTTTTCTTTCGCTCGAAATCTCACCGTCGAACGAGGCGAAGCCGGTCGAGGAAAACTAGAGTTCGGGGCCGCCGCGCATTTGCTTGACCAGGTCCAAGACCACGGCCTGAAGATTTCCGCCATTCGCCTCGGCAATTCGGCGCTGGCGTTGGTATCCAGCGCCTCGATCGATGATTTTTTCAACGTCTGAAAGCTCTTGAGCGCAACCCAAACGGGCAGCAATAGGCTCCAAACGGTTGAGTACGTGTTCGCGCAAGTGATCGGTCACAAGCTGTTCGTTGCCGTCGCCGTCGAGAATGATGATCGCGTCCAAACCGTAACGAGCGGCGCGCCATTTATTCTCTTTAACGAACCACCGGGGCATGGCCGGAATGCGCCACCCAGAATCCAAGACGTCGGAGAACTCTTGAACTAAACATTGTGTCAGTGCGGCGATGGCGCCGACTTCCTCGAGCGTAGACAGGCCATCGCAAATCCGCATTTCCACTGTGCCAAGGGCGGGTACGGGGCGGATGTCCCAGCGAATCTCGCTGCCTGCGTCGATCACACCGGTGGTGAACATGTCCTGGACGTAGCTCTCATATTCAGCCCAGGTGTTGAAACGGTACGGGAGTCCGGCAGTGGGTAATTGCTGGAACATCAAAGCGCGCTGGGAAGCGTAGCCGGTGTCCTCGCCGCCCCAAAATGGGCTCGAAGCGGACAATGCCTGGAAGTGCGGTAAGTAGTTGGTGAGCCCGTCCATCACGGGCAGGGCCTTGTCCCGATGGTCAAGACCAACGTGAACGTGCACACCATAGATCACCATTTGCCGGCCCCACCATTGGGTTCGGTCAATGAGTTTGGCGTAGCGCTCTTTGTCAGTGACCGGTTGCAGCTGCGGCGGGCTGAAGGGATGGCTTCCGGCGGAGAAAACTTCTACACCCATGGGATCGGTGACTTCACGCACTGCCGCGAGGGACGCCTCTAAGTCAGCCTTTGCTGTGCCCACGCGGCGGTGCACACCTGTCACCAGCTCCACCGTATTCAGTAACAGCTCTTGTTTGATGTGCGGGTGCTCGTCGTCCTCGTTCAGGGTCGGGTGCTTGGCTGAGACGCCACGCAAAACTTCATTGGCCACGGAAGCGAGTTCACCAGTGGTGGCATCAACCAGAGCAAGTTCCCATTCAATGCCAAGTGTCGATTGGTCCGACTGTGCGAATTCAATCGACATGTGACTCCTAGAGTGGTGCGAGGTGGCTGTGACGGGCGTTTTCATTCTAGTGCAGGCGTAGCCTTGAACTAATGGGCAAGCACCGAGCGTCACTGAGCATCCGCCGGGGTATTACTGTGCTCTCTGCAGCGCTGAGCCTCGGGTTACTCACGGCATGTTGGTCTGCAGCACCGCCAGGTTCAGTGAACTCTGCCGCTACCTCCGCATCTGAGCAGCCCGCCACTTCAAACACCACAGCCACTACCCGGAGCACCATGACGGAAACGCCTACGCCATCAGTGACCACCAATAAGCCCGCACCGGGCGATGCCCCACTGGGCTGGGGTCCAGCAAAAAAGGATTACGACGCCGCTGCTGCCGCCATCTCCCGGATGAGCCTTGAGGAAAAAGCGGGCCAAGTTCTTTTGCCCTACTACAAAGGTCTTGACCCTTCCACTGAACTTGGACTGATCAAGGAACTCCACCTTGCAGGAACCATCATCATGGGGGACAACGTACCGTTGCTATCCGACGGATCAGCAGACGTTGTTGCAGTGAAAAACCTTAATACTGCCTTTACCGAGGCCACGATGTCCGACGGCCGACGCTGGCCAGGGATGATCGGCGTAGACCAAGAAGGCGGGGCAGTAGCAAGACTGCGTGCGCCCCTCACCGAGTGGCCATCTGCTATGAGCTTGGGAGCCTCCGGAAACGTCCAGCTCGCTCGCAACATGGGGCAAGGCATTGCCACCGAACTACGATACTTGGGCTTTAACACAGACTTTGCCCCAGATTCTGACGTAACAATCGGCCCGGCGGACCCGGTGATCGGTGCCCGCTCCATGTCCCAAAACCCCACCCAGGCAGCTGAGCTCAGTACGGCGGTGGCAGAAGGGATTCTCAGCGGAAGTGTGCTTCCCTCAATCAAACACTTCCCGGGGCATGGTTCCGTGACAGTGGATTCACACATCGCACTACCCGTTCAGGACGGTACCCTGGCCCAGCTCCAAGCGCGGGACTTGGTGCCGTTCCAACACGGCATCGACGCAGGATTGCCCATGGTGATGACAGGACACTTGGACGTCAAAGCGGTGGAGTCAGGTGTCCCGGCGTCAGTGTCACCGAAGAACTATCAGCTCTTGCGTAGTCTGGGGTTCAACGGTGTGGCCATTACGGACGCCCTCAATATGGGTGCGCTTCAAAAGCAATATCCCGGTGGATCCGCAGCTGTTGCAGCACTTGCTGCCGGAGCTGACCTCTTGCTGATGCCCGCCGATGTGCGTCTAGCTCATGCGGCCATTGTGCAGAGTGTGGCGGACGGGACCATTCCCCTGTTCCGGCTGAATGAGGCTGCTACCCGGGTAGCCACCATGATGATTTGGCGGGTTCGGGTCGCCTCGCACGGCGCCACTCCCGCCACCGCAGGCAGCCACATGGTTCTCTCGCGGCAAATATCTGCTGCAGGTCTAACAGTGGTTCAGGGACAGTGCGTAGGCAATCAGATTGCCAACGGCATCCAGATCTCCGGGGGTACGCCCCAAGACCGCTCCCGGCTAGCAGATGCTGCTACAGCCGCCGGAATACGAGTAGGTACTGGCCCAATCGTGACGTTGGCCGGTGGAACGGTGCGTTATGCGGAAGGGGACTTTGTGATAGCTCTGGACTCGCCCTGGGTTCTTGCCCCATCCCAGGCAAAGCTCGGCAAAATTGCGCTCTACGGGCGTAGCCCAGGCGCCTTCGCAGCCCTCATTCAGTACCTCAGCGGTCAGGCGAGCGCACCCGGAAAGCTGCCTGCCGCCGTCGGGCCCTATCCGGTGGGCACCGCTTGCAAATAGGAGCAGACGGCACGTCTAGACTTTTGCTATGCCCATCCTGAACAAAGACATGTCCCTGTGCATCTCATTAGCTGCGCGTCCCAGCAACATCGGTACACGCTTTCACAACTATTTGTACGATCTGCTGGGCCTGAACTTTGTTTACAAGGCGTTTGCTCCGGCTGACCTTGCCGCGGCCGTTCAGGGTATTCGCGGGCTGCCGATTCGCGGGGCTGCCGTCTCTATGCCGTACAAGGAAGACGTTATTGCCCTCGTTGATGTGATGGACCCCTCGGCAAGCGCCATTGAATCGGTCAACACCATTGTGAACAACAATGGTGTGCTGACCGCCTACAACACCGACTACATTGCCATTGCGCGGCTTCTGAAAGACCATGCTGTGCCCACGGATTACACAGTGCTAGTTCAAGGTGCCGGAGGTATGGCTAAAGCTGTAGTGGCTGCTCTCAGGGACGCAGGATTCACTAAGGTCACCGTCGTAGCCCGGAACCAAGCCAAAGGAACCGCGCTCGCAGAGCTCTATGGTTTCCAGTGGCGTCAAGCTGTGGGGGATGCGCAAGCTCAGCTGATCATCAACGTCACTCCGCTGGGAATGAATGGCGACGACGCAGCTGTGCAGTCTTTCCCAGATGAAACTATTAGCGCCGCGTCAGTGGTGTTTGATGTGGTGGCCTTGCCCTCGGAAACCCCGCTGATCAAGGCAGCACGTGCTGCCGGGAAAGCGGTGATCACTGGCGCTGAAGTTATTGCGATCCAAGCCGAGGAACAGTTTGTGCTCTACACAGGTGTTCGTCCCACTCCGGAACAGGTCATCGAAGCCAGCGAGTTCTCGCGCCAGCCGGTCTAAGCCGGTTCCACCACAATCGCTAAGCGGTCCTCGCCCACTCGGGTGAGGACCAAGGTGGCAGAAGTTTTTGTGGAGGGCTTGCCAGCTTTTTTGCCCTTATTTTGGCCTGTCAGAAGCTGCCGTCGCAGTTCTTCCGGCGTGACAGCCGTGCCGCGTTTTTTGATGTCCAACACAGTGATGTTGTTTTGGCGCACCCACGCCCGGAGAGCTTTGACGTTGTACGGCATAACCTCTAACACCTTGTAGGCCCTGGCAAACGGAGTGTCCTTCAGCTCCGGTCCACAAATATAGGCAATATGCTCATCGATCAGGTGACCGCCCAGTTGCTCGGCGAGGTCGGTGACAAGACCCGCCCGGATCACAGCGCCGTCGGGTTCGTACAAATAGCCAGCCACAGGACCGAGGCCCACTTCCGGACCAGTACCAAATTCCTCACCACTGCTCATCTCTGCAGCAGGACCGTTTCCCAACAACAACGCTGAGCGGCGAATTCCGGGACGTGCCAAGGTGTTGAACCAGAGGGTTGCCTCCGTGACGTCGCCATTAACTGACACCCATTGCACCTCGCAATTGGCGGGCACCGAATCGTGGGGGAGGCCAGGGCCCATTTTGACGCCCACGGCTTTGCCTTGATCAGCGAGTTTCTCCACAAAAGAAAGTGGCGGAGAGAACTCTTCCGGATCCCACAATCGCTGTGTCCCTGAAGTGGAAGTGGTGCGCCGTGCTGGGTCTAGCCACACGCCGTCGTAATTCTCGAGGGGAACTGATTCGGCGTCCGCATGCAGAACCTCGGCCTGTGGGAACGGCATCAGGTTCATCGTGGTGCACGCGGCAGTAGTTTCATCAATTTCCACGGCAGTTACCGCAATGTCCATTGAGGCAATCGCCATGGAGTCAGCGCCCAAACCGCAGCCCAAGTCAGCAACACGCCGGACACCGGCCTGGGAAAAACGTTGCGCATGCCGGGCAGCCACACTCAACCGTGTGGCCTGCTCCAGGCCAGCCTGAGTGAACAACATACTCGCTGCGAATTCACCGAACTTGCTCTGAGCTTTAGTCCGCAACCGTGATTGGGTGAGCACGGCCGAAACCATCTCGGGGGAGTGCCCAGCTTTCCGTAGACTCGCATTCAGGGCAAACGCATCTGATTCAACGTATGGACCCAGAGAGCCCAACAATTCCCACCCTTCCTCGGTGAGTAAGGGGGCAATGGAATTGGCGGTGTCCTGAGCGGACGTTGCGTTGGGATGAGGAGCGGAAGCCATTCTTCCAGCCTAGTCGCCGTCCCTTCCAAGGCCACACGCGTCAGCACCGGGAGGGGATGGCCGATAGGCTGGGTACATGAGCTCACCCACCATGGATTCACAGCCTGAAACGCCCTCCACCGGACGCCGCCTTGCTGTGCGCTACGGCAGGCCGGTGCTGATCGCAGGTGCGGCAGTCGCCGTCGTATGTATCGCGGTGTTGGTGATTATTTTCTTTCTGGACTTGTTCAACTCAACCGTTTATTCGGTGGGCGGTAAGAGCGTTAACGATGCCACTGATGAGGCGCGTTCCATTCGTGGCGCTTATTCAGGCGTCCGGATCGGCAGCGTTGTGGTCCTGATCTTGTCCTTAATCGCCGTAGCAGCGGGTTCCTGGGGTGTTTACATCGCGCGCAATGAGGCTTCCGATGCCGATGACGACGGCGATGACGTGGACTTCGAGGACCTTGCAGGCTGAATTTTTTGTGAAGAAAATTGGCACTCACCTTGACCGAGTGCTAACCCTTACATAGAGTCGTAATTAGCACTCGGCATGTCTGGGTGCTAACTGCCAGAGCAGCTACCGGCACCGCGACGACGGTTGGCGGCTCAGGCTCCATACGCCAATGAATAACTCATGCAAAGGAGAGGTCCGAGTGTCGGTCTCTATTAAGCCTCTTGAGGATCGTATTGTCATTCGTCAGCTCGAAGCCGAGGTGACCACCGCTTCCGGTCTGGTTATCCCGGATTCCGCTCAGGAAAAGCCGCAGGAAGGCGAAGTTGTCGCCATCGGCCCCGGTCGCGTTGACGACAATGGCAACCGCATCCCCGTCGACGTTGCTGTAGGCGACGTTGTTATCTACTCCAAGTACGGTGGAACTGAAGTGAAGACCGGTGGCGAGGAATACCTCATCTTGTCTTCGCGCGACGTTCTCGCGATCGTCGTAAAGTAACCACCAAACAAGTCCCTGTCTTGCGGAGTGCACAGTGATTGCTTCAGTGCAGTCCTGCACCCGCTGGATGGGGATTTGTCCTTGAAAGGACAAACACCATGGCAAAGCAGCTCGCGTTTAACGACGCAGCACGCCGGGCTCTTGAAGCCGGCATTGATAAGCTCGCCGACACTGTCAAGGTCACCTTGGGCCCGCGCGGCCGCAATGTGGTTCTGGACAAGAAGTGGGGAGCACCCACCATCACCAACGACGGTGTAACGATTGCTCGCGAGATCGAGCTTGACGACCCGTACGAAAACCTTGGCGCACAGCTGGCCAAGGAAGTTGCTACCAAGACCAATGATGTTGCTGGCGACGGCACCACAACGGCCACGGTTCTGGCACAGGCATTCGTCAAGGAAGGTCTGCGCAACGTTGCTGCAGGCGCAGCCCCGGGCGAAATCAAGCGCGGCATCGAAGCTTCTGTTGAAGCTGTTGCTGCTCGCTTGTTGGAAAACGCACGCGAAGTTGAAGGCACCCAGGTGGCTTCGGTAGCTTCAATCTCTGCCCAGAGCGATGAGATCGGCGAATTGCTCGCCGAGGCATTCGGCAAGGTGGGCAAAGATGGCGTTATCACCATCGAAGAGTCCTCCACCACCCAGACCGAGCTGGTCCTCACCGAGGGTATGCAGTTCGACAAGGGCTACTTGTCCCCGTACTTCGTCACCGATGCGGAACGTCAGGAAGCAGTGCTCGAAGACGCACTTATCCTGATTAACCAGGGCAAGATCTCCTCGATTCAGGAATTCCTGCCGCTCTTGGAGAAGGCTCTCCAGGCCGCCAAGCCGCTGTTCATCATTGCCGAAGACATTGAGGGCGAAGCGCTCTCCACGTTGATCGTCAACAAGATCCGCGGCACTTTGAACGTTGTTGCCGTGAAGGCACCGGGCTTCGGCGACCGCCGTAAGGCCATGCTTCAGGACATTGCCACCTTGACCGGTGCGCAGGTTGTTTCCCCTGAGCTGGGCTTGAGCTTGGACCAGGTTGGCCTTGAGGTGTTGGGTACGGCTCGCCGTATCGCTGTCACCAAGGACAACACCACCATCGTTGATGGTGCTGGCACCTCTGAGGACGTTGCCGGGCGTGTAGCCCAGCTCCGTGCAGAGCTGACCCGCACCGATTCCGAATGGGACCGCGAGAAGCTCCAGGAGCGCTTGGCCAAGTTGGCTGGCGGTATTGGTGTCATCAAGGTTGGTGCAGCCACTGAGGTTGAGCTCAAGGAAAAGAAGCACCGCATTGAAGATGCAGTTTCTTCTACCCGCGCTGCCCTTGAAGAAGGCATCGTCTCCGGCGGTGGCTCTGCCCTGATCCATGCACTCAAGGCTCTGGACACGGACCCGTCCGTACTGGCTCTTGAGGGTGATGCGGCTGCTGCTGTAGGAATTGTGCGCCGCGCTCTGGCTCAGCCTTTGCGCTGGATTGCCCAGAACGCTGGCTTCGACGGTTACGTTGTTGTTGCAAAGGTTTCTGAGCAGGAAGCCAACCACGGCTTCAACGCCAAGACCGGCGAGTACGAAGATCTGATCGCTGCCGGCGTTATTGACCCGGTCAAGGTCACCCGTTCGGCTCTGCGCAACGCAGCTTCCATCGCCGCTTTGGTTCTCACTACTGAGACCTTGGTAGCTGAGAAGCCCGCTGACGAAGATCACGCAGGCCACCAGCACTAAGCTGGACTCTGCACCAAAACGCCCCGGTTACTTCGGTGACCGGGGCGTTTTGTGCGCCCGGACAAAACGGTGAAATAACAACACCACAATGCCGGAAATAACTATTCCGGCGAGGTTTAGGGCCAACTGTATGGCTGAGGCGCCAGCTTTTGGTGCGTCACCGAGGACAAGTGCGACGGCGGCAAAGCCTGCGGCGGGCACGGTTGTTACCGAAATAAAAACCCCAACGAGCGCTGACGATTTGCGGCCAATGAGCGACATCATGCCGGCCGCGCCAGCAAGCACGGCAACAATAAACGAGTAAGGCCCAGGATGGTAGATAAATTCGACGGCGCTGCCCTGACTTAATGCGTCGGGCGAATAAATACCCCATGGCCGTGAGATCCATGTGGCCGCTGCTGTCACTAACATCGCGAGCGGGAAGCCTAGTGCTAGGGCCACAACGGCGTTGCGCACCAGAGTCATACGCCGTTCGATCAGCCCCATGGCTAGGGCCGCAAGTGGTCCAAATTCGGGTCCCACCACCATGGCGCCAACTACGGCAATGGTTGAGTTGGTAACAATGCCAATTCCGGCAAGCTGTAGGGCAATGATAAGAAAAACCAAATAACTCCAGCTCAAGCGAGAATCCTCGCCGAGGGATCCCTCCACCTCGTCCCAAATCACGGCGTCCACACCCTCGCCGGGAACTCGTTTTTCCACCTTGTCCGCACGTTTGGACAACACCAACTCGGGCTCGGTGATGGTGACGGCTCCTAGCTCCGGAACGCCCATCGCATGCAAGCGCTGCAAGAGGCGATCGGCCGCTTCGCGCGGGATCAGCACGGTTATAACGTCTCCGGCGGGTATCAACGACGCGCCGGAACTTACGGACAGCCCTGCCGTCCCGGCGAAGGAGCGGCACTCGCGAACTATCGAATCACTGAGCGATTCGGGGGCTGCGATGCGTAATTGGATGGTCACAAAGAACACCATACGGCCGGGCGGATGCGGAACCGCAAGTGGTGTTGGCGCGCCTCGAGCCAGATGCTCAAATTCGCCGGAAATATCACAAAACGGTAACATGGATGTTTTGAACGGCTACTCAAGGGGTTATAACGTGACCGCCACAAGCATCCGGACAAACCCGAGTGCCGCATCACTTGCTAGCTCTTTGGGGGCTAACCGGACGTACCGGCCAGAAATTCAGGGCCTGCGTGCCTTAGCAGTGCTCCTCGTGGTGACTTACCACGTGTGGTTGGGCCGCGTCTCCGGCGGTGTTGATGTTTTCCTTTTGATTTCCTCGTTCTTGCTGACCTCATCATTTGTTCGCAAACTGGATAAGTCCGAGGCCGAAGGTTCGGGTTTGTTGAGTCCGCGCAGCTTGATCAAGCACTGGCTGCACGTTTATAAACGACTTTTGCCCGCCGCTGTGGTGGTGATTTTGGCCGCGCTAGCTGGAACTTGGCTGGTGCTGCCGCAAAGCCGCTGGCCGGCCCTGATCGATCAAGCCTGGGCATCCCTGCTGTACAAACAGAACTGGCTTTTGGCGGACACTGCCGTGGACTACTACGCGCAAGACCACTCGGCCGCGAGCCCGCTTCAGCACTTCTGGTCCTTGTCTATCCAGGGTCAAGTATTTATTTTGTGGCCGGTTATATTTGCCCTCGCCGCCGTGCTGCGCAAAGTGCTGAGTCGCTGGAAAGTCCTCAACTACCGCGGACTTATGGCCATCATCTTTGGCGCCATTTTTGTGGCCTCACTGATTTACTCGATTGACCAGACGGCGCACAACCAGGCCTACGCCTACTTCGATACCCGTACCCGACTATGGGAATTTGCGCTCGGTTCCTTGCTGGCCCTTGCCGTCCCGTACTTGAAGCCCAGCCGGCTTGTGGCATTATTCCTCGGCTGGGGCGGTCTTGTAGCGATGTTCGCGTGTGGGCTGGTGCTTACCGTGGACCGGTCCTTCCCAGGATTTTTGGCACTGTGGCCCACCCTGTCCGCAGCTGCTGTGATCGTAGCCGGTGCAAGCGGTCACCGTCTTGGTGCTGACCGGATCCTGTCCAGCCGCCCGCTGGTTCGCCTGGGTGACAACTCCTACGCCTTATACCTTTGGCACTGGCCCATTTTGGTGCTCTTTCTAGCCGCCATGAACTTGGAAAAGCCCAGCCTTTGGCAGGGTCTTCTGGTTGTTGCTAGCTCACTGATTCTCGCCGCTGCCACCACGGCGCTGGTGGAAAAACCCCTGCGGACCTGGCAGTGGCCACAAGCGCGTAGCTGGCGTTCCGCCGTCGTGATTGCCGTGTGTGCGGCAGTGATGGCTGGACCGGTATCACTGTGGCAGAGCCACATGCTGGCTGAGGACCGTGCCATTGCCGCGCAGCCCAAGGAAATGACTCCGGGCGCTGCGGCACTGGCTCCGGAGAACGCAGGCAAGGTGACACCCCAGGCCAAGGTGATCCCCGCCCCGGGTGCTATGAAAGACGAATGGGCTGACATTGACGGGCTTTGTACCGGTGAGAACGTGCCCAGTGACCCGCTGCTTTCCGGTTGCCTGCAAAACGACAAACCCATCAAAACCACTAAAACCATTGTGGTTTTGGGTGATTCGCATGCCCAGCAGTACATGGCAGCGTTGGGCCCGGTAGCGAAATCTCACGGTTGGGAAGTAGTGACCCTCTTGCGCGGTAATTGTCGTTACGGTGCTGATTCTGACCAGCGTGACGCTGACTGCAACGCCTTTAATGAAGCCAGCCGGAAATACGTTCTTGAACACAAACCTGACGCCGTGTTCACCGTGGCCTCGCTGACCCACAAAGAGGCCCCGTATGAAACGGAAGTTCCTGGCTACTTGGACGGCATTAAGCCGTTCACCGATGCTGGAATCGACGTAGTGGGGATCCGCGACAACCCACGCTTTACGTACAACATGCCTGAGTGCGTGCAGAAAAAGGGGGCTAATGCTGCCGACTGCAACGTGCCGTTGGAGCACTCCCTTGCCGCCTCGTCACCCCTGGATGACTACAAAGGCAAGGTTCAAGGTCTTTCCCTGATGGACATGAGTGACTTCATCTGTACCGACGGTGTGTGCCCGGCAGTTGTGGGCAACGTGTACGTCTATAAGGACGACAATCACCTGACCAAAACCTACGTTCAGACAATGGTTCCGATGTTTGAAAAGCGGCTCCTCAAGGCAACCGGCTGGAAGTAAGCCGCGTGGTTACAGAATGCGAGCCTCGCCACAGGAATATGTCAGTACCGCTTTGCCGTTCTAGTATTTATTAACCGCACGGACCAGACCCGTAATGACTGGCTGGTCATCTGTTGCACACCCGTCCGGTAACCCCGAAAGAGGCGCACTCATGACCACACCCGAACATAATCCTTTTGGATTTGTTGGACTCACTTACGACGACGTTCTGTTGCTCCCGGGCCACACCAACGTTATTCCTTCTGAAGCGGAGACTTCCTCCCGCATCTCCAAGCGCATCTCGGTGCAGACGCCGTTGCTTTCAGCAGCGATGGACACTGTCACGGAGTCCCGGATGGCTATTGCCATGGCGCGTCAGGGTGGCCTCGGTGTTATCCACCGCAACCTCTCTATTGCAGACCAGGCTGATCACGTTGACCGTGTGAAGCGCTCCGAGTCCGGAATGATCACCAACCCCTTGGTTATTGGCCCGGACGCCACTTTGGAAGAACTCGACGAGCTTTGTGCCCGTTACCGTGTCTCTGGTCTACCTGTTGTTGACGAGGGCGGCCGATTGCTGGGCATCATCACCAACCGAGACACTCGCTTTGTTCCGGAGTCTGAATTCCCGTCCCGCATTGTGCGTGACGTGATGACCAAAATGCCGTTGATCACCGGCCGCGTTGGCATCAGTCGCGAAGAGGCTTCGGGTCTTCTGGCTAAGAACAAGATCGAAAAACTTCCGCTGGTTGACGCCGAGGGCCGCCTGCAGGGTCTGATCACCACCAAGGACTTCACTAAGGCCGAGCAGTACCCGCTCGCCACCAAGGACGACGAAGGTCGCTTGCGTGTTGGTGCGGCCATTGGATTCTTTGGTGACGGCTGGGAGCGCGCCATGACGCTCGTTGAAGCCGGCGTGGACGCGTTGTTTGTGGACACCGCTAACGGCCACAGCCAAGGTGTGTTGGACATGATTGCCCGCTTGAAGGCTGAGAAGTCCGCTGCGCACGTGGACATTATTGGTGGTCAGGCTGCCACTCGCGAAGGCGCCCAAGCCCTGATTGATGCAGGCGCTGACGGCATCAAGGTGGGTGTTGGGCCGGGTTCCATCTGCACGACTCGTGTGGTGGCAGGTGTGGGTGTTCCTCAGATTACCGCCATCTATGAATCCGCTAAGGCAGCCATCCCGGCAGGTGTGCCGCTGATCGCCGACGGCGGTTTGCAGTACTCAGGTGACATCGGAAAGGCACTTGTTGCTGGCGCCGACACCGTGATGCTCGGTTCCCTGTTGGCCGGTTGTGACGAGTCCCCGGGCGAGCTGATCTTTGTCAACGGCAAGCAGTACAAGAGTTACCGCGGTATGGGTTCCCTCGGGGCCATGCAGTCCCGTGGCAAGAACACTTCTTACTCGAAGGACCGTTACTTCCAGGCAGACGTTTCAGGCGATGACAAGCTCATCCCGGAAGGCATCGAAGGCCGTGTGGCTTACCGTGGCCCGTTGGCTTCTGTGGCATACCAGTTGGTGGGTGGATTGCGTCAGACCATGTTCTACACCGGCGCCCCCACCATCCCTGAGCTCAAGGCACGCGGCAAATTCGTCCGCATCACCGCGGCTGGTTTGAAAGAGTCTCACCCGCACGACATCCAGATGACTGTCGAGGCGCCAAACTACGGTTCACGCTAAATTGCAGTGAGCACGTCTGGGGGCACGGCCGATCCTAAGAAACTGAAGTTCCGGCCTTACTGGTTGGCGATTAGCGCCATGGTGAAGGTCAGTTTCAAGGCCTCACCTACCGCCGTCGTTATGAAGGTGATTGGTTCCTTCATTGGCGCCGTGGTGCCGCTGCTGACCAGCTGGTTTGCGGCCCAAACCACCACGGCACTAGTCGATGGTTTTGGCGGGGACGCCGCCGCGGGACGGCAGGCGGTGTTCTACGTGGTGGCGACGGCGGTCACTGGCCTTTTGTGGGCTACGTGGAGTTCCGTTGATGGTTACGTGCAGCGGGTGATGGCGTACCGGGTGTCCGCGTTCGTCTCGGATTCGATGTTCGAACGGTTCTTGTCGCTGGAGTTTTGGCGTTATGACGACAAAGACACGATTGACCTTTACGACAGGGCCAAACGTTTCGCGGATAGCTATCCGCGCGTCCTGACTCGAATTTCCAGCATCCTCACTGCTGCGATGGGGCTCATCTTGGCGATAGCCGCACTAGTTTCGGTGAGCTGGTGGATTGCGCTGATTCTGCTGGCTGCCATCATTCCCAGCGTGTACATCGAATTCCGGCTTTCCCGTGCTCAAGTGGCGCACTGGAACAGTAGGGTTGATGCGCGCCGTCGTAGTCGCATGATCGATGAAAACCTGACCCGGCCGCAGCATATGGCTGAGATGCGGCTGTACGGTGTTGTGGGTCACCTGATTGGTATGCGACGCCGTTTGCGCGAAGAGGATGAGCAAGAACGCCTCAAGTACGACAAAAACCACATCCCCAAAAAAATTGTTGCTGACGCCATCCAATACGTGGCCGAGGTGATCGCGCTCATCTGGATTATCGGCCAGATTGTGGCCCGCGCGCAGCCAGTGGGCCAGTTCCTCTTTGTCCAGCAGATTGTGAGCCGGTCCCTCAGCCAAGGCCAACAGCTGGTGTCCTACCTGAACAACATGGATGAGGACCTCGCTAACATCAAGGACTACGAGACCTTTATGGAACTCCCCGTCCAACGCGATGAAGGGATTGAACTCGAGCACGCCCCGTCCGTAGTGGAAATGCGAGATATTCGCTTTAGCTATTCGGGGAGCGATGTTCAAGTACTCAAAGGCATTAACATCACCATCCGGGCGGGCCAGCATGTGGCAATTGTGGGGGAGAATGGCGCCGGCAAATCCACTCTGATCAAGATTCTGGCTGGCCTCTACGCCCCAAAATCCGGGCAGGTGCTCCTAGACGGAGTGGACCGGACTACGATCAATCTCAACTCTTGGCACAAGTACCTGGCCGTGCTGAGTCAAGACTTCCTCAAGTACGAGTTCGCTACCGCGGGGGAGAACATCTCTTTTGGCCAGTTGAACCGGCCACGCGACGCGGTGCTGGTGCACCAAGCAGCGGACGACGCCGAGGCCCGCGAGTTTATCGACAAACTCCCCTTGGGATTCGAGAACTTTGTGAGCCCCTGGATGGAAACTGATCTGTCTAAGGGCAGGCGCCGTGGTACTGGCCTTTCAGGCGGGCAATGGCAGCGCTTGGCCATGGCGCGGAACTTTTACCGCAATGCACCCTTTATGGTGATGGACGAGCCCACTTCGGCCATTGATGCACTGGCCGAACACCGGATTTTCAGCAGGCTCTTCGCCGATCGCTCCAGCACCATCATTGCCATCAGCCACCGCCTGGCCACGATCGAAAAAGCAGATGTGGTGTACATGATGGAAAACGGCGAGGTAGTGGAGCAAGGCACGCACCAGGAGCTGGTGGACCTGCGTGGGCGCTACTTCAGGATGTTCGAATCCCAGCTCTAGGGCAGCTACGGCGATATGGGCAGAAAGCTCACAGTGCGCCGCGGGGAGCGCTGTCAAGTAAAGTAGTGACGTGACTTACGAGATTGAGATTGGCCGTGGCAAGCGTGGGCGCCGAGCCTACTCCCTCGATGACATTGCGATCATCCCTAACCGCCGTACGCGTGACCCTCGGGATGTGTCGGTAGCGTGGCAGATCGACGCCTATAAGTTCGACATTCCAGTCATTGCCGCGCCCATGGACTCGGTGATGTCCCCAGCCACTGCCATTGCGCTCGGGCGCTTGGGTGGCCTCGGTGTACTTGACTTAGAAGGTCTCTGGACCCGCTATGAGGATCCCGATGCAGTGTTGGAGCAGATCGCCGCGCTCCAGGATGAGGCACCGAGCGCCAGTACCACACGCAAACTTCAAGAGCTTTACCAAGCACCCATCCAGCCAGAGCTGATTACCTCACGCCTGGCCGAGATTCGTGCCGCCGGTGTCACAGTTGCTGGTTCTTTGACCCCGCAACGCACGCAAGAGCACTATAAAACCGTATTGGCAGCCGGTGTGGATATTTTTGTTATCCGTGGCACCACGGTTTCAGCTGAACACGTTTCCAAAGATCACGAACCTTTGAACCTTAAACAGTTCATCTATGAACTCGACGTCCCAGTGATTGTGGGCGGCGCGGCGGGTTACACACCGGCATTGCACTTGATGCGCACTGGCGCCGCCGGAGTTCTGGTGGGCTTCGGTGGTGGCGCAACCACTACTACCCGCCGTGCTTTGGGTATTCACTCGCCTCTCGCCTCGGCTATTTCCGATGTTGCGGCTGCCCGCCGCGACTACATGGATGAGTCCGGCGGACGCTATGTTCACGTGATTGCCGACGGCGGTATGGGGGCCTCGGGCGACATCGTTAAGGCAATCGCTATGGGCGCCGACGCCGTGATGTTGGGCTCCGCTCTGGCACGCGCCGAAGAAGCCCCGGGCAAGGGCTGGCATTGGGGTGCCGAAGCGCATCACACACAGTTGCCCCGTGGCGACCGGGTCAATGTTGGCACCGTGGGTCCCATGGAAGAGGTGCTTTTTGGCCCAGGACATCACACCAATGGAACCTCGAACTTGATTGGCGCTTTGCGCAGGTCTATGGCCACCACAGGGTATTCAGATCTGAAGGAATTCCAGCGCGTGGATGTTGTTGTGTCCCCGTACTCGGAACGCTAACGCAGGAAAGTGGGGCGTTCAGCCCCTGCCTTTCTGGCGCCCAAAACAGTAGGGTTGGTCTCACAACGCAGTTGAGCGAATGGAGACTTCCCATGGGCAACGACGCCACTTTTGGATCCCCGATTTCCGGTGGAATCCTGAGTCCTGAAAACCGCGAGAATTCCTTGGCTGCCCTGAGAGCCACAGCGGAACCCGGCAAAGAGCTGGACGTGCTTATAGTTGGTGGCGGTGTTGTGGGTGCAGGATCGGCCCTCGACGCAGTCACGCGTGGGCTGTCCGTTGGCATTGTGGAGGCTCGCGACTGGGCCTCTGGAACGTCCTCGCGGTCTTCAAAGCTAATCCACGGTGGTCTGCGTTATCTGGAAATGCTGGACTTTGCGCTGGTTCAAGAAGCGCTGCAGGAGCGCGGCCTGTTGATTCAGAAAATTGCCCCGCACTTGGTCCGGCCTGTGCCGTTTTTGTATCCCTTGACCAAGCGTTTTGTGGAGCGTCCCTACGTGGGTGCGGGCATCATGCTCTATGACACTTTGGGGTTGACCTCGGGCCATAGCCGCGGGGTACCCATGCACAAACACTTGAGCCGGAAAGGCACCTTGCGGTCAGCGCCGAGCCTGAAAGACGACGCTTTTGTAGGTTCCATTCGTTACTATGACGCTCAAGTAGATGACGCCCGCCTGGTAGTTAATGTGGTTCGTACTGCGGCTCGCTATGGCGCACACGCGGTGAACCGTATGCGTGTTATCAGCTTCTTGCGTGAGGGCGAGCGTGTGGTGGGCGCCAAAGTTGAGAATCAAGAGGATGGCTCCACCTTCGACATTCGTGCCAAGCAAGTAGTTAATGCCACAGGCGTGTGGACCGACGAAACTCAAGCCATGGTGACTGACCGCGGGCAGCTGAAGGTTCGCGCTTCAAAGGGCATCCATTTGGTGGTTCCCCGTGACCGCTTCCAATCAACGGTGGGTCTGATCCTCCGTACGGAGAAGTCCGTTTTGTTTGTTATTCCCTGGGGTCGGCATTGGATCATCGGTACCACTGACACCGACTGGAAGCTTGATAAGGCCCACCCTGCGGCTTCGAGCAAAGATATTGACTATGTTTTGGAACACGTTAATAAGGTGCTCAAACGGCCCCTCACTCGTGAAGACGTAGAGGGTGTCTACGCTGGTCTGCGTCCGCTGCTGGCCGGAGAAAATGATTCCACAGCAAAGCTCTCGCGAGAACACGTGGTGGCTCATCCTGTCCCCGGGTTGGTAGTGGTCGCCGGCGGAAAGTTCACCACCTACCGGGTGATGGCCAAGGACGCAGTAGACGAGGCAACGCGGGCCCTGGACGAACGCGTTCCGGCCAGCTGCACCGAGTCCATTCCCTTGTTGGGCGCCGAAGGATACAAAGCTGCCTACAACCGCAGGGCGCGCACGGCAGAAGAGTCCGGGGTCCATGTGGCTCGTGTGGAGCACTTACTTTCGAGGTACGGAACCTTGGCTCAAGAAGTCCTGGACTTGGTCAAGGAACGTCCCGAGCTGGGGGAGCCACTGCCCGGCGCTGACGATTATTTGGCAGCCGAAGTTGTATACGCCACCACCCATGAAGGCGCCAGGCACGTCCACGATGTACTCACACGCAGGACCCGAATTTCCATCGAGTCATGGGACCGCGGCGTTTCCGCAGTGCCGGTGGTGGCTAAACTAATGGCTGAAGTATTGGGCTGGAGTGAGGTTCAGCAAGAGAGTGAAGTCAAGCACTACCTAGCTCGTGTGGAAGCCGAGCGGTTGAGCCAGGAACAACCCGATGATGAGTCGGCAGATGCCGCCAGAATCGGTGTGGATGACATTGTTCCGCTTCGCTAACTACGCGGCGGCTACGAATTGAACGTTGGAAGGAGTGCCGTTGGCGGACGAATTTGATCGCTACGACGCAGAATTAACCACCCCTGCCATGGTGGTTTTAGAAATGGTTGCAGCTGATAAGACGGAGGCTGCAACACAATTGGCTACCGCCATGTTTAATGCTGGCCGGGTCAGTGACCTCGGCGGATTCCTCAAGCAGGTGAACTCGCGCGAGCACCAGCTTGCTACAGGTCTTCCTGGCGGGATTGGTTTGCCGCATGCACGCAGCGAATTCGTTTCCCAGACCTCCATTGCTGTGGGTGTTACTAAGTTCGGGCATGCCCTGGATTTTGGTGCAGTGGATGGCCCGGCCAACTTGGTATTGCTGATTGCCACACCGGCGCAGTCCTTCTCTGAGCATTTGGAAGTTTTGGCTACCTTGGCGCGCTCGCTCTCCAAAGAGTCCTACCGTGAGTCTTTGCGCCGAGCTCACGATCCAGAAGTCATCGCCGAGCTCATCAACAGTTCGCTGGTTTTCTTCGATCACTAAGCAAGTTTTAGAGTACGACGCCGCCCGGTACCCTCAGGTGCCGGGCGGCGCTTTTGTTGATGGTTTATTCAGTCCGCCAAGACTTCCAGAGTGAAGCGTAGGAACCGTCTAGGGCCAAGAGCTCCTCATGGCTACCGAGCTCGGTGATCCTGCCGTCCTCAACAACCGCCACCCGATCGGCGTCGTGCGCAGTGTGTAAACGGTGAGCGATCGCCACCACGGTGCGGCCGGAAAGAACAGCGCTGAGCGAGTGCTCAACGTTTCGGGCCACCTGTGGGTCAATGAGCGAGGTGGCTTCGTCGAGGACAAGTGTGTGTGGGTCAGCGAGAACAAGGCGCGCCAAGGCCAGTTCTTGGGCTTGCGAGGGCGTGAGGACGTGCGCGCCTGAACCCACTTCAGTCTCGAGGCCCAGTGGTAAATTCTGCGCCCAGGTCAAGGCACCGACGTCTCGCAGGGCTTCTTGAAGTTCTGCGGGTGTTGCGTCTTCTTTGCCAAGGCGGAGGTTGTCCGCCAAAGTGCCCACAAACACGTGATGTTCCTGGGTTACTAAGGCAACTTCGCGGCGCAATTGCTCCACCGGCAAATCCACCAGTGGCACACCACCCACGGTTGCGGTGCCACTGCCAGCCGGATGAATTCCGGCAATAAGACGCCCCAGAGTGGACTTCCCGGCACCGGAAGGCCCCACAATTGCCAGCCGTTCACCCGGAACCAAGGACAGGTCCACACCATGCAACACAGGGTGGCCCGGACGGTAGGAGAAGCTTGCGCCCTCTAGCTTCACGGCACTACCTTCGGGCACAGCCCCAGTGGGAGTGCGGTCTGCTTCAACGTACTTCACACCAACAATTCGGGCCAGCGAGGCTGCGCCAAACTGCAACTCATCCAGCCACTGAATGAGGCTGTTGACCGGCTCCACCAAGGCCATCGCGTAAAGTGCAACGGCTGCCACGGCGCCGGGTGTTACAGATCCTTGGGAGGCAAGCCAGCCACCCCACAGAATCACCACCAAAACAGGAATCCACAAGGCGAGCTCGGTAACAGGGAAAAGGATTGACCGCAGCCACAGGGTGTACCGCTCGGCCTTAAACGCAACGTTCAGGCCCTCGGCAGTGCGCTCTAGCCGTTGCTCGCTCAAACCCAAAGCGGAGACCGTCACGGCGCCGTCGGCGGCCTCGCTCAACGTGCCGTTGACCTGTGCGTAGGCGGCGTGCTCACGCTGGTAGCCGGGCCCAGAGCGTTTCAGATACCAGTAAGCGATAGGCGCCACCACGGGAAGTCCGGCGAGCAAAGCGAAGGCCAAAAGTGGCGAAGCGAAAAAGGCTGCGACAATCGTCAAGATGACTGAGACGGCGGCAACCAACAAACGTGGGACACCAAAACGGACGGCGAAGGACAGCGCTTCAACGTCATTGGTGGTGCGTGAGAGGAGATCGCCGGTGCCAGCCTTTTCTACCGTAGACAGCGGAAGCGCCGTTACGTCGGTCATAAAGGTCTCACGCAGTTCGGCGAAGACTTTTTCGCCCAGCATCATTCCGCGCAGCGAGGCCCAACGGGTCAGCCCGGCTTGGATCAGCACAGCGCCCAAGAGCACAGCGCTGAGCACCGTCACGGTGTTTAGGCTGGTTCCAGCTTGGACTGCATCCACGAGCCTGCCCAAAACGTTTGGCCCCACCAGGCCCGCCAAGGCGGCACCCATGTAGAGCGCCACCACCAGCGCGAGGCCAGCCCGATGGTTGCGCATAAGGTTCCCGGTTTCGCGGCGAACCTGGGGGCCGTCCGCAATCGGGAGTTTTGTGTTGAGGCTATTACTCACTACGTACCACCACCGTGTGATATTCGGCTTGTGTTGCCATCAGTTCGCTGTGGCTGCCCATCACTGGGGCTCCGGTGCGTGGCATAAAAATGACGTGGTCCATGACGCCGAGCATCAGTGGGCTCGCCGTGACCACAAGGGTGCTGTGCTGAGGCTGTGCCGCTCCGCCACGGGCCTCGGCGAGCCCTTTGGCAATACGTTGCTCAGTGTGTGCGTCCACGGCGCTACTGGGTTCCACCAGCAAAAGAACTTCGGCCTCGGTAAGGACCGCGCGGGCCAACGCCAGGCGCTGGCGTTGGCCGCCGGAGAAACTGCGGCCCCGCTCGTCGACTTCGTGGTCCAGTCCGCCGTCGATCGCGTCCAAAATATCAGCCCCGGAGGCCAGCTCGATGGCTTCCCAAATGGCTTGATCCTGGTGTTTTCCGTGCGGGTCCAAACCATGGCGCAAGGGACCAGTGAACAATTGTGGTTCGGCGGGACTGAAGGCGATTCTGGACCGCACTGCTGCCAGCGGCAGCTCAGTAATGGGTACAGCACCCCAGCGCACCTCGGCGGATTCGGCGTCATCAAAGCGCCCCATGCGTTTGGCCACTGCGGCGGAGAGCCCGGGGTCGGCGCATACCAGCGCTGTCAGTGCGCCTGGGTGAAGTTCGACGCCGCTGGCACCGTCGCGTAGGACGCTGCCAGCAATGGGGGCGGCAGCATCGCCGTCGGACACTAGATCTTTGGTGCCGAGAATGCCGATCACCTTCCGGGAACCAACCATTCCGCGGATCACAGCGTTGATGGCCTCGGAGCCAACGCGGATGGGGGAGACCAAAAAGGCTGCGAAACCGTAGAGGGAGATTAGCTCACCAGCGGTGATCTGCTGTTCCACGGCCAGGCCAGCACCGATCCAGGTGAAAAATACGCTGAAGACGCCAGCAATCAGCAATTGAGCTGCATCCAGTGTGGCTACAGAACTGGCAACGCGATTGCCTTCCAACCGGGACAACTGTGAGCGTTGGCGGTACCTATCCACAAAAATTCTTTCGCCACCGATTCCGCGCAGGACGCGGAGGCCGGCAACGGTGTCAGCACCAACGGCTGACATTTTTCCCGTAGCTTCACGTTGCGCCGCTTGGCGTTTTTGCAGAGGTTTCACCACAAACGTCAGCAACGCACCCAAGAGCGGAACGCCAATGAGCACCGTTAAACCCAAGGGGCCGTGAATAGCTGCCACCATGGCAGAGACGGCCAGATAGGCCACGATCGAGCCGGTCAAACGCGCAGTGATATCAAAGAGCTGCCCAATTCGCGCCGCATCGTAGGACGCGGCCGTGACGATTTCGCCGGTGGCCAGCGTGCGCGTGAGTGCTTCACCGCTGTGCGCCACTTTTTTGCCGATGAGTTGATTGGTACGCAGCATCGCCTGCAGAAAGTTGCTCACGGCCATCCGGTGGCGCAGGGTGGCTGTGACTGCCTGTAGTAGGGCTAGGCCCAAGAGAACGGCGCCCCAAAACCACAAGGCATCCATGTTGTGGCCAACAATTCCTGCGTCGATCGCTTTGCCAATAACAAGGGGCGAAAGGGCTTGGGCCATCATCCACAGAATGCCGTAAAGGAGCCCGCCGACTAGGGTGGAGAGCTGCAGGGTCCCCAGCCAAGTGAGGTAGTGACGTGGTGAGCGGAGGTCTGCCGGGGTTTTGGTGGTGTAGGGGTACGCTCGCACAACATTTGAGCCTAGGCAATGGGAGGGCCGTTCGGGAAGAGTCTGAAAGATTGTTTTCAGATCGTGACATGGGTCACTGCCTATAACTATGTGGGCCGTTTAGTTCTTCTACAAGCGCACGAAGTACGGTTAAGGGGTGCTCAAAACTGCCTTGAAACCCCGTTGGATTGCTGGATTGATCCTGGCCCTTGTCCTTTCGGCGGCTTTCGTTCTGCTCAGCCAGTGGCAGTTTGGGCGCTCATCGCAGGCAGAAACCCCTACAGATCCGGCCATTGAACGGGTAAAACCGCTCACACAGACGCTTAAGCCGGGGGACTTCTTCCACGGCTCCGTTGCGGACCAGATGGTCTCAGCATCCGGGGACTACGACGCCGCCAAACAGGTCTTGGTGAAAGATCGTCTCCTTAACGGGCAAAAAGGTTATTGGGTGGTCACCCCGCTCAAGGTTGATGGCGCTCCTGTTTTGAAGGGCGCCGGGGCAAGCACCGTCACCTACATTCCAGTAGCCCGGGGTTGGATCAGTGATCCCGGCCAAGCCACGGCGCCCCCCAGCGGAAAAATTCAGTTGGAAGGCCGGCTAGTTCCGTCCGAGGCGCCGATAGTCGATAAAACCCCTGAGGCGAATGTTGTTTCAACCCTTTCAGTGGCTGAACTTATCAATCGTTGGGGAGTCTCTAGCTACCCCGGTTTTGTGGGTGCGAGCTCTGAGATTTCCGACGGGGCCCAAGTTGGCGCGAACGACTCAACGGCGCTGAAGCCGCTGCACCTTAAGGCCCAGCCGGCTGGCGATAGCGTTAACTGGCTCAACTTGTTCTACGCCCTCGAATGGATCGTTTTCGCTGGATTCGCACTGTTTATTTGGTGGCGACTGGTCAAGGATGACTACCAGCGCGAGCTTGAAGAACGTGAAGATGAAACTTTGGACAGTCAAGGCACCGCAGCAGCGGCCTTGACTATGGATGAGAAAAATTAAGGTGAAGTCGTGATTGACCCCAAACCGGCCAGCGGATCAACCGCAGCACCTAAGCGACGCTTTGGCGGCACCGAACCGCAAATTCGCTCGGCCCTAAAGTTCTACAAAGTGATGGCCTACCTCACCGGTGCCATGCTCTTGCTCTTGTGCGCTGAACTTGTGTCCCGCTACCTATTTGGTACGTTGCTGGTTGCCGGTGGCACTGACGCTCTGACCGGAGCTGCACACGGCTTCGGCTTTGTTCAGGCGGAGCCTAAAGGCGTTCTGGGTGGCTTCAACATCTCAGTGACAGTTCTGATTGTTCACGGTTGGATGTATGTGATTTACCTTATGTCTAACTTCCGCTTGTGGACTCTTATGCGCTGGCCCTTTGGCAAGCTCATTCTTATGGCTGCCGGCGGTGTGATCCCCTTGCTGTCCTTCTTTGTGGAGAAGAAGATCCACGCAGAGGTTGAAGCTGAATTGGCCGCAAACCCGCAAGCCAGCAAACGCTACTAATTGGTAGCCCTCGCTCTCAAGTAGGCTTATACAGTGACTACCCCCACCTCAGCCCAGACTTCCCAGAAGCCGGTGCTGGTTGTTGACTACGGTGCCCAGTATGCGCAGCTGATTGCACGCCGCGTACGGGAAGCAAATGTGTACTCGGAAATTGTTCCGCATACCTTTACCACCGAGCAGCTTCTGGCCAAGGACCCCGCCGCGATCATCCTTTCCGGAGGCCCTTCGAGCGTTTACGCCGATGGTGCACCCAAGGTTGAAGCAGACCTGTTTGAAGCGGGAGTTCCCGTCTTCGGAATTTGCTATGGCTTCCAGGCCATGGCAAATGCACTGGGCGGAACTGTTGCTAAGACTGGTCTGCGTGAGTACGGCTCAACAGACGCAACATCAGTTGGGGAACCTCGTTCGATCCTGGCCGGCGTGCCAGAGCACCAGAATACGTGGATGAGCCACGGCGACTCCGTCCAGGAAGCACCTGCCGGTTTTGACGTTTTGGCTACCACCGCTGGCGCCCCCGTTGCTGCTTTTGCTAACGAAGAACGCCGCTTGTACGGGGTTCAGTGGCACCCGGAGGTCAAGCACTCTGCACAGGGACAGCAAGTTCTTGAGAACTTCTTGTTCAAAGGCGCGGGCCTGACCCCTAACTGGACCACCGGCAACATTTTGGAAGAACAAGTTGACCGGATTCGTGCCCAGGTGGGCGATGCGAAGGTTATTTGTGGTCTCTCCGGTGGTGTTGACTCTGCCGTTGCTGCAGCGCTGGTTCAGCGTGCAGTGGGCGATCAGCTCACGTGTGTGTTTGTTGATCACGGACTCCTGCGTGAGGGCGAAGCCGAACAGGTCGAGCGCGACTTCGTAGCGGCCACTGGCGTTAAGCTCTACGTTGCGAATGAACAAGAGCGCTTCCTGAATGCACTTGCTGGGGTCTCCGATCCGGAAACCAAGCGCAAGATTATTGGCCGCGAATTTATCCGTGCCTTCGAAGAAGCTGAGCGGGCCATTATGCTCGAGGCCGCAGCCGAGGGCGAGAGCATCAAGTTCTTGGTTCAAGGCACCCTGTACCCGGATGTTGTTGAATCCGGTGGAGGGGAAGGCGCCGCAAACATCAAGAGCCACCACAACGTTGGTGGTCTTCCTGAAGATTTGCAGTTTGAGCTGGTTGAGCCGCTGCGTGCTTTGTTCAAGGACGAGGTCCGTGCGGTGGGTGCACAGCTTGGTTTGCCGCAGGAAATTGTTGGCCGCCAGCCCTTCCCTGGCCCAGGTTTGGGAATCCGAATTGTGGGCGAAGTTAACCACGAGCGCCTTGAACTGTTGCGTAAGGCCGACGCGATTGCTCGCGCTGAGCTCACCGCCGCTGGTCTGGACAACGAGGTGTGGCAGATGCCTGTTGTTTTGCTGGCAGATGTTCGCAGTGTTGGTGTTCAGGGCGATGGTCGCACTTACGGGCACCCGATCGTTTTGCGCCCCGTTTCCTCCGAGGATGCCATGACGGCAGACTGGTCACGGTTGCCGTACGATCTTTTGGCTCGAATTTCCAACCGCATCACCAATGAGGTGGACGGGGTGAACCGAGTGGTGCTGGACGTGACCAGCAAGCCGCCGGGAACCATCGAGTGGGAATAAGCGTGTAGTTACAGCCGGACCGTGCAAACGGCCCGGCTGTAACCGTTTTATGGCCGTTTTCATAGCCAATTTTCAGCTTCCTCAGTGTTGCGAAGCTGCGTCCGCGCACTAACACCGATACGCTCGAAGGTATGCCGATATGGTCCAAGGCGTCACGTTCAAGCGCAGAAAAGAAGGCAGAAGTGTCAGAATCCCAGAGCCACATCGAGGGCTCAGAAGAGCTCGCCAAGTGGCTTCAGGGTCTCAAGGGCGTTACCGGTCCGGACACTCTCCTTCGATTCACTAAAACGCCCGAGGGATCCATTGACCTCACCGCAGCGCACCCATCCGGTCTAGCGCAGCTGATGGCTGGGCGCCGGACGCGTCTTTCTACCTTGATCCGGGAGCGCCAGGAGTACGGCGTTGCAGCCCGCGCAGCGCGGAATCTTCGCGCCAAAATATTCGAAATCGCCAACGAGCGTGGTGTGGAGGTTGGCTTTTTGTCCGCCGGTACCGCCGTATGGACCTCCGCAGTCGGTGGTAAACCCCAGCGCGTTTCGGCACCAGTAATGCTCGCTGCACTCGCTCTAACAGTGCGCCCAGGTCAAGACGACTATGAGATCCAGTTGCTTGAGCAAGCCCGGATCAACCCGGCACTGGTTCGCCACCTGAAATCCGTTCACGGAATTGTTTTTGACGTCAACGCAGTGACCCGGATGGCCTACAGCACGGCCCGTTTTGACCCGCAGCCAGTGCTGGACCGGATGAGGACTCTGATTCATCAGATCCCGGGCGCCGAGGTAGAACAGAACCTTTTGGTCTCCACCTTCGCTGACCTGACACAGACCTTGGATGATCCGTGGATCAACCCGCAAAATCCGGTGATCCAGGCGCTCGCTGACAAAGCGAATGGTCGGGGGAACACGCCGTCGGACCTGGATCCTGACCGTTTTGCTCCGTTAGACGACCGCGATCCGGCTGACGAAGTTTTGTTGTTAGATGCTGACTCAGAACAGCAGTACGTTGTTGACGCTGTTGCTGCTGGCGAGTCGTTGGTGGTTTCCGCTGCGCCCGGTACTGGCCAAACGCAGACGGCCATCAACTCCATTAGTGCGCTCATCCATAACGGCAAGAGCGTGTTGGTGGTGGGGGATCGTCGTGCTTCTTTGGACGAGGTGGCCCAGCAATTCGAGCGCCTTGGCTTGGACTCACTGTTGTTCCAGCTCAACGGTCAGACCAGCCCGCAACAGCTCAAGACGCAACTCATCAAAGCAATTGTGCGCAATGAGAAGTCCCTCAAACCGCAACTGGACAACTTGCACTCCACACTCGTGGAGCAGCGCCACGCACTGGTGGACCACGTGGCGTCCTTGCACAATGTGCGTGATCGCTGGGGTTGCTCGCCGTACCAAGCCATGCAGTCACTGGCCCAGCTGACAGCCATTGAACCGGCACCGGCCACCACGGTGCGGTTAAAGCGAAGCGTTTTGGACAGCATCCGCGACCGCGAAGAACTGGCTACCCGCTTGGTCCGTGCCGCAGAGCTGGGTTCCTTCAGCAAGGAAGCCACCTCCTCGCCATGGCACGGCGCGCGTTTGCTGACGCGTAAGGAAACTGAAGAGGCCCGCAAACTGGCCGAGTCTTTGGCAACAAAGCTTCCAGCACTTCATGATCAGATGCAGGCAGTCGCCGAGCATTCTGAGATTCGTCTTGGCGCAACGGTTCAGGAGTGGGGCGAACAGCTGAAAATGCTGGTTGCCGTGCGAGAGAGCCTGGATAAGTTCACACCAGACATTTTTGACCGTCCGGTGGATGACCTGATCTCCGCCACGGCACCGTCATCCTGGCGGCGCGAGCACAACGTTGAGATGCCGTCGATGCAACGTTCGCGTTTGCGTCGTGTGGCCAAAGAATACATCCGCCCGGGTGTCCACATTGCTGACCTGCACAATTCCTTGCTTCAGGTGCAGCAACAACGAGCCGTGTGGGCCGAGTTTGCTGTCTCTCAGCGGCATCCGGCTGTGCCTTCTGGACTGGCCGAGCTGAATTCAAACTATCGCGCTTTGGACCAGGGCCTAGCCAAATTGGGCTTGCAGTTGCGAGGAACAGCTGGTGGAGGTCGCCTGGCCACTAGCCCGTACCCGGAGCTGTTGCAGAGGCTTGCGGATCTGGCAGCAGACGGCGCAGCCCTCGAGACCTTGCCGGAACGCACACTCTTGACCGAGAACATGCGCGAACACGGTTTGGGCGAGCTGCTTGACGACTTGGCGGCTCGCGAAGTTCCCGCGAGTTCGGTAGCTTCCGAGCTGGAATTGGCGTGGTGGCAGTCTGCCCTTGAAGCCATGATCAGTGGCGATGACTACCTGGCTATGGCAGATGGCGATAGCTTGCGCCAGCTCGAAGCCGAGTTCCGGCTTGCGGACAAGGCACACATTTCAAGCGGCGCAGCACGATTGCGCTGGGAGCTGGCCGAACGTTGGCGTAACGCCGTGGCCGCTGAACCGCGTCAGGCCGAATTACTGCGGACCTTGTTGAAGGACGGCCGGGTCACCCTGCAGTCACTTACCGCACAGTCACCACAGTTGTTGCCGGCATTGAGCCCGGTCTGGACCATCAGCCCGTACTTGCTATCTGGCACCTTGCCTGTCAGCCACAGTTTTGATGCTGTGGTGATTTTGGATGCTGACTCTACTTCTTTGCAGGCCGTCCTTTCTGCGATTGGCCGGGGCAAGCAGGTTATTGCCTTTGGTGATGCGCGTACAGCGTCACCGCGCACCTTCAGCGTCGCCGTAGAGCGCCCGGCCACCGGCGAAATTGCCAGCCAGAAGGTCCAGAGTGCCTTTGCTGCGCTGAGTGCAGTGTTGCCGGTGTGGACTCTCAAAACCGCCTACCGCTCGGTGGATGAGGATCTCACCCTACAGTTGAGCCAGAACTTTTACGACGGCGCGCTAAAGCGACTTCCGGACGGCCACGCCGTGACCGGTTTGGACCGTGCCTTGCTGGTGGAGTACTTGCCGGATGGCACTGGTCTGCCTAGCGCCGGCCAGGATGGTGTTGAATCGGTGATTGCCGAGGTCAACCGGGTTGTTGATTTGGTCTTTGAACACGCACGGCTCCGTCCCCGTACCTCGTTGGCAGTGGTTACCGTGAGCTTGCGGCATGCAGCGCGGATTGGTGAAGCAATTCGTTTGCAATTGCCTAATCACCCCTTGCTGGCTGACTTCTTTGCCTCGAGCGGGGAATCCTTCCGAGTGGTTGATTTGAACCGCGCGCAGGGTATGGTCCGTGATCACGTGATTTTCTCGCTGGGTTATGGCCGCACACCTCACGGGCGTGCACTGCATAACTTTGGCCCGCTCTCCGCCGAGGATGGCCGGAACAAGTTTGCGCTTGCTATGACCCGCGCCCGGCAGTCTTTGCATGTTTTGACGTGCTTCCGGCCTGAGGACTTGGACGTGCAACGCTTGAGTCACGGTGCAGTCGATTTTTATGAACTGTTGGACCGTGAACTTGGCGGCAACTACTCCATGGGTACACAGTCCTCGAGGGCAGCTGCTAGCGAGCAGGCTCTTGGCGAAGATCCTTTGGTAGCCGATCTAGGGGAGCGCTTGCGGGTTCGCGGAGCACGGGTGTGGCATCACTATGACGGTGCCATTGACGTTGTGGCTGCTGCCGATCCGGTGCACACCATTGGCCGCGATGATGCTGAGATTCCTACGCCTGTGGCCATTGAATCTGACGGAACACAGCGCTACCGCAGTATGAGTGTGCGTGAACGTAGCCGCTTGCGTCCCGAGCACCTCGAACGCTTGGGCTGGCGCTACTTGCCGCTGTGGACCATCGAAGTCTTCACGGATCCATCCGCCTGCGCTGACCGGATTGCAGGCTTCTTGCGCTTGGAACACCACGATGAGTTGGCCAACTCTGCGGACCGTCCGGGGTTCTTGGACGAAGCGCTCGAGCCAACAAACACGGCCGTGAATGATGATTCCGGCGCGACTTCCTCGCTGGAAAAAGCAGATCACGGTTCAGAAGCAACGATTGAAGGTGAAGGCAGTATGAGACGGGTGACTGTCCCGGCCACCAACTCTTCGGCCGAACCGGCTGAGACCCCCGCACCAACTGACACCCCCGCGTCAGAGGGCGTTACCCCAAGCAGCGTTACCCCGGCCACCGGTACAGTGGCAGCTGAGCCGGAGGGGATTCTGCCCACCAAGGCCGCCGAGGATGACCCGCGTGCTTGGGGGGATCGCGAAGGAAACCAGGATCATGATTCGTGGCTCAAGGAACAACGCCCGCCACATTGGGGCTAATCGTTCAGCTCAGGTGGTTTCCATTAGGCGACCACCACAAAGAATAGCCCTCCCTTAGTGGACGCCCCGGCCAGGCCCTTTGCCTGTTCCGGGGTGGCCGCCACCACGATCAGGCCGTCAGCTTCACCGGAGGTGCCCAGCCAATTGGAGCTCCCGGCACCTGTTGAGCTGCCCGCCCCGGTGCCGGATTGGCCCGTGCCTGATCCGGCTGTAGCAGTCCACAGAACCACCACGGAGGACGCCACAGTTTGTGACTGCTTGGTGCTGCCGTAGTCGTCCGAGGAGCTGAGCACGATATTAACCAGCTGTCCTGGAGCTAACAGCCGAATAGACGAGGGATCAGCCATTCGAACCGGGACAGCTGTACTTCCTGGCGGTGCGCCGGTGAGAAGCCCAGAACCCATCAAAGCTGATTCATTGAGTAGCTGGCCTTGCCGCAGCGGGGCTGCGAGCCGCCTTCCGGCGATTTCCTTCGCTGTCACGAAGCTTCCTTGAGGAATCACGTTTTCAGGAACTTGGATGCTTTTCAGACTTGCAGGCTTGAGCTCCGCCCCCGCTGGCATGTCATGAGCCGCTGCAATCACGGTGTGCAGTTGAGCCGGCGCGGGCGTGAGCTGATAAACCACTATTGAAGCCGCAGCAGCAATCAAAAGGGCAGCGATGAGTCGCCGATTGCGTGCAAACCAACCCCACCGCGTGGAGGGACCTCGTTGGGGTGTCCTAGCGGCGCGTGCAGAAGGAGCGCGAGGGGCGAACGAGGTGGTTCGGGTAGTTCGAGGCTTGGAAGTGAGCATATGCTCACGCTATTGAGCCCAGAACGTTTCTAGGTGGGCCAAGGCCAGCTATGTGGATAACTTGGCCAAAAAAAGTCAGCACAGTTCCGGCTGACTCCAACCTGGCTGAGCCGGAATTACTTGGATGCGCTAGAACTCGCCGAAGAGGCGGACGACGTTGTTGAGGCGCTTGAAGCAGTGCTGCTCGCCGAGCTAGAACTGGCAGAACTGGAGCCGGTGGAGCTAGCCGCTGGAGCAGGGCTGACAGTGCTGCCCTTGGCGTCACGTGAATCGGTGCGGTAGAAGCCGCTGCCCTTAAAAACCACGCCAACGCTGTTGAACTTTTTGCGCAAGTTACCTTGGCAATTGGGGCACTCAGTTAGGGATGAATCCGTGAATTGCTGAAAAATCTCGAATTCGTGGCCGCAGTCCTTGCAGGCGTAAGCGTAGGTGGGCACTGGTTCTCCTTCTGGTCCAAAACAAAGGGCTGTGGGTGAATGTCTTAGCAGTCACCACGCCCGAGTGCCAATTCTACCAGTCGTAAATACCCTCTGGCGTGATAACAGCATCCACCGGGTAGTCGAATTCCTCTGCGGGGATCCGCGCATCGCTGAGGAATTCCGAAGCGAAGGTGACTGCCGCCGTCGGACACTGAATTCCGTGAGAGCGCAGCTTCGCGAGGAAACGGTCGTAGTAGCCGCCGCCTTGGCCGATGCGCTGGCCGCTTCCGTCAACCGCCGTGGCGGGCAAAATGACGCCGGAGGCCTCGGCGAAGGCCGTCGCATTCAGACGCTCACCTACCGGTTCCCACAATGGTGCGAATCGGCTGCGTGCCATCTCCATCCCGGGGAACCACAACGTCCAAGAAAGCTGCCGTTCCGGCTCGCAAATCGGAAGCAAAATACGATGCCCCGTGCTGTGTAGGGCCTCCAACAACGGCATGGTGGGTGGTTCGTACCCCACGCCCAGATAGGCGCTGAACAGGGCAGGCCGCTTCGACAGTGACGCAGCCCAAGCGAGCCCCTGAGCGGCGATGCCCCGGCCAGCAGCATCCAAATCAGCGCTGGTGAGGGCGGCTCGGGCGGCCCAATGTCGCCGTCGAACCTGCTCTTTGCTCTCCATTTGTACTCCTCGCTGAGGCGCCATAACGGCCCTGACTTATACATTTCACGGCTGTCAGTTAGATTAGTCGAGTGAATACAGCAAAGGTTCTTCGCAAAGCAGTTATCCCGGCCGCTGGCCTCGGCACCAGATTCCTGCCGGCCACCAAGGCTATGCCCAAAGAGATGCTGCCGGTGGTTGACAAGCCAGCCATCCAGTACGTTGTTGAAGAAGCCGTGAAGGTTGGACTCACCGACATTCTGATGGTGACCGGCCGCAGCAAGCGTGCGCTCGAGGATCACTTTGACCGTGTTCCTTCCTTGGAGTCCACGCTCGAAGCCAAGGGCGACACCAAAAAACTTGCCGCCATCCAAGAAGCCACCAACCTTGGTGACATCCACTACGTCCGCCAGGGTGACCCCAAGGGCTTGGGGCATGCAGTGTTGCGCGCCCGCCAGCATGTGGGCGACGAGCCCTTTGCCGTGCTGTTGGGTGATGACTTGATCGATCCCCGCGATGAACTCTTGAGCACCATGATCGAGGTGCAGGCAAAAACTGGTGGCTCCGTGATCGCGTTGATTGAAGTTGAGCCGTCTCAGATCAGCGCCTACGGTTGCGCCGACATTTCAGAGATCGACGGCGAAAACTATGTTCGGGTCAATAAACTCGTGGAGAAGCCGGACGCAGGCGAGGCACCTTCCAACCTGGCCGTTATTGGCCGCTACGTACTGCACCCGGCCGTCTTTGATGTCCTCGAAGAGACTGAACCGGGCCGCGGCGACGAAATTCAGCTCACCGACGCTTTGCAGACGTTGGCCGCCGGTGACGGCGAAGGCTATGGCGTTTATGGTGTAGTTTTCCGCGGGCGTCGTTATGACACCGGTGACAAGCTGAGCTACCTGAAGGCTGTTATGACACTCGCAGTGGACAGTGAAGATCTGGGTGCCGACTTGCGTGCATGGTTGCCCGGTTTTGTTGGTTCCCTCAAGGACTAACTAGGTGCTGGGGCCCGGGATTTGGCCTGTCACGCTTGAATGTGGTGACTTGATTCTCCGCCCGATTCGATATTCGGACCGGGCGGAGTGGACAGACGTTCGAGGACGTAATTTTTCATGGCTACAACCATGGGAAGCTTCAAATCCTCAACCCGGCGGTGGGCTGCCCACCTATCGCCAGATGGTGCGCTCACTAACTGATCAGGCAAGGCAAGGCACAGCGTTGCCGTTTCTGATCACCGAACGGACGCCAGGATATCGTGAGCCTCGAATTGTGGGGCAACTGACAGTTTCATCGATTCTGTGGGGCTCAGCCATGATGGCCACCCTGGGATATTGGGTTGATCAGGCATGCGCCGGCCGGGGGATTGCCCCCACGGCAGTGGCCATGGCTACGGACCATTGTTTTCAAACGCTGGGCCTGCACCGGATGGAAATCAACATCCGTCCGGAGAACGCGCCTAGCCTTCGGGTAGTGGAGAAACTTCATTTCCGCGACGAAGGCCACCGGCCCAAGTACTTGCACATCAATGGCCAGTGGGCCGACCACCGGTCCTTTGCGTTGACCTCTGAAGAGGTCCCCGACGGCCTTTTAGCACCGTGGCTGCGCGGGGAGTGAAAATTTAGGACCCTTTTGGGTGCAGAGTGCGCGACACACGCTAGGTAATGCCCAGACGATGGCCAATTCCCTCATAACGTAGAGCCTGTGGACTTCCCTTTGAGCAGCTCGGTGATACTTGTCATCGCCGTTGCCCTCTGGCTGCTGTGGGTGGCGCCGTATGTATTGCGCGTAAGACGTGAAAACGCTCAGCTTGCCCTCCAAAGCGCTGGCGAAGGAAACTTCGCCCATGAAGCCCACACCGTCAGCAATCTTGCGCCGGGGACCCTTCACCAGGCACCCGTGCAGCAACAGGAGAATTCCATGAACAGCACCGTTACTGCCACAGGTTCACAGCTGAATTCAGGCACTGAGCAGTCTGAGCCCGCAGCCGCCACATCACCCGAATTCCATGTGCGCTGGGGCAGAACTTCGCTGGCGGTTGCAGGGTTGCTGTTCCTGTTTGCCGGTGTGGTGATGGGGATTCTGCGAATTTTTGATATTGGCGTCACATGGTTGCCCGGTGTGCTCTTCTTGGGCACTGCCGCTTCTGTAGTGACTTTGCGCCGTCTGGCGATTGCTGATCGCCGCGCCAAAGTAGACGCAGCGTTTCGCGAAGCCATGAACCCGAGCAGCGGAAATGTTGTGGCTTCAGCTCCCCTTCTGGTGAAAACCGCCAATCCCGTGTTCGACGCCGACGCTACCGCCGCCGCGGCTAAGGCGAGTGACGTGGAAGCTAAGCAGAGTGAGCGCAAGGCGATGACCGCCGTCGAACTTCGCAAAGCCGCTCTGGCGGTTGCCGAGGCATCTGGCGACCTGCCTTTGCAAACCCCTGTAGCTGAGCGCGAGTGGGCCCCGGTTGAGGTTCCTAAGCCAGCGTACGTGGGTGCCGCTAAGGCTGAGCGGCCAGCGCCTGAGCCGCTTGATCTGCCGGCCGAGCCCAAGCCGGTTGGACGCCCCAAGCTCAAAGACGGAGCAGTGGCTCCGGACATCAATGGGGTTTTGGTAGCCACCGCGCCGCCAGCTGGCAAGTACGTCGCATCCAAGACCGGCAGCGCTCTGGGTAACTTGGACGACGTGCTGCAGCGCCGCCGGGCATAAACAGCTTTCCTGACCTGTTCTCGACTGGCGTCAACGCCCAGAAATTTGTAGCCTAAGTGAGCTGGTTTACACCGGCGAGGGGCTATAGCTCAGTTGGTAGAGCGCTTCGTTCGCATCGAAGAGGTCAGGAGTTCGAATCTCCTTAGCTCCACTCTCAAATAACCCGTCAGTACATGGAATGTCCGGTACTGGCGGGCTTTTTGTTTGTTATTTGAGGCTGAGCACGTCATCAATAGGGCGACTGTTAACTACTACCTGTGCACTCGTGGCCCCAGATGCAGCCATGGCCGTGTATTCAAGTTGTGCCTTCGCCCGCGGAATGTCGCACACGCCACCCAGCCTAAACTGTCCCTCGAGCCAGATGGTGATGGTACTGCCGGACAGGTCCCCGGCAACATAGCTCAAATCTGACTGATACAAAGCGTTCACCAGTCCGGATTGACCGATTTCATGATCCTTGTTGGCCAGCAAGGTGCGGATGCTTGGACCCACCTGGTCAGTGAATCGGACCGGAGCAGTGGTGGTGGCAACGAGGCTATCTCCGCAACCTAACCCGGGACCAGCCACACCATTGTCACCTACGGCGATGTAGTAAATTGTCAGCGGCGCAGTCTGCTCCGGGAGCCCAGAACCAGCGGATTGGGTGGCCGTCGGTGTGGGCGTTTGCGTGAGTGTTGGCGTGCCCAAGGACGGGGTAGCCGTTTCGACCGTGGTTGGAGTCGGCGCCGTTGTGTTCGTGGGGGTTGCCGCTGTGTTTGACGTTGCGGATACGACTGAGGGTGCCGGGGTAGGCGGGCCGGTGCATCCCGTGAGTCCAACGAGGGCAGCGAAACCGAGAGTGTAGAGCGCTGAAGACCCGAGCAGTGGTGCTTCGTCTGACACTAGATTCGCTACAAAATTGGACATGCGCACCCGGGATTCCGGCTGCCCATGTCCAATTTTGTAGCGGGAGAAAGAACTAGCCCGCCACCACGGTGGTGATCTCACGCGCGGCGAGGTAATCGGCGTCGTGCACTTTGTTGGTGCGAATGAGCATAGGGATAATGCCTGGGTCGCGATGCGTTTGCTTTGATTCGGGGTGTCTGAAGGATTTGAGGGAGAGATAATGATCACGGAGTGGCCGGGTGTGCTGGATCCCGAGCGGCTAAACGCGAGCCTCGTGGAGACCAATTTCCGAGTATCCGATGCGGCAAGGGTTGGAAAATGGGACGAGGTCTTCCGGCTTCTCGACTCGGATAGCTTTGTGCATGTGAATCAATGGCGGGTAGGAGGCGGATCGTGGTTCACGCCGTTGCACCAAGCTGCGTGGCACGGGGCACCCGTGGTAATCGTGAATCGTCTCCTAAGGCTCGGAGCTTGGCGCTCACTGAGAAATGCCGACGGCGACAGGCCCATCGACATTGCCGCGAAGCGAGGTCATCACCATCTCTTTACCGCCTTGGCAGTCCCCGATTTGACGCTACAAGAGCAGCAGAATTTCACATCCTGGGATGCTCATTTGGCTGGCCTCATTGCCGAACGCACTCGCACGCTAACGCCCACTAGATTTCGGCAAGTCCCGACCGAAATTCTCGCCTTGGACGACTTGGAATCTCTCTGGGTCCCCTATCCCGGGATGTACGGCGGATTCGACGTGTCCATTTATAAGAATCGTTTGTTTGTTGAGAGCTGGAGCCGTGTAGTCGGTGGCTCAGGGCAGGCTCATGTGATTACCGAGCGGGACTGTGTACTTGTTGACCAAGGCTTCGTCTGACACTAGATTCGCTACAAAATTGGACATGCGCACCCGGGATTCCGGCTGCCCATGTCCAATTTTGTAGCGGGAGAAAGAACTAGCCCGCCACCACGGTGGTGATCCCGCGCGCGGCGAGGTAATCGGCGTCGTGCACTTTGTTGGTGCGAATGAGCGCTGGCTTGATTCCGTCGGTGGCGAGCCGGAGCCACGCCCCAAAAACCGGGCCGGCAGGGTCCGTGAGTGATCGGCCCAGGCCGGTGGACTCGTCGCCCGAATCGAAGGAAACGGCGGTGGCACGCTGTTGGACGGGGACCGGGGTTGCCTTTTGTTCGGCGATCAATTCCGCAAGCCTCCGCCCGGCCGGTTTGACCTTCCGCTCAGAATCCAAGAGACCCAAGGTGTATTCGAGCTCGGGGAAGTCAGCCAACTTCCGGCTTACATCGTGCGAACACCACCACGTCACACCCCACACGTTCGGCACATCCAGCACCGGACGAAGACTGTCCTCAAGGAAGTCCGCAGCGCCCTCGGCCGGAATCGCAGGGTAGGGCGCCCCGATCTCCTGCAACCACACCGGCCGGCCCGGGTCATCCGCCCACGCCTGCGCCAACTGCACGAGGTAATCTGCAAACAGCGTCCTTGCAGGATGGCCCGAGGGGAACAATTGAGCCACGGCCGTGAAAACCCACGAATGCACAGTGGTGGCGTCCCCTAGGGTGGCCGCATGTCGCGGGGTGACAGGGCAGGAATCCACGAACCACACGTTGTCATCGAAGCTGTGCTGGTGCATACCATCGGGGAGAACGCCCCCGATTTCATCAAGCTGACCGCGGATCCAGGCACCCATCTGATTCGGGGTGGTGAGCTGCTGCTCCGGATGACGAGTCACAGCGAACTGGTTCGTCTCATTCCCTAGAGTCATACCAAGGACGTTAGGCCGAGCCGAGATCTCCGTAGCGATCGCCCGCAAGAGGGCAGCCTGCGCCTGGATGACATCAGGATCCGTGTAGATGTTGCGGCGGTGCCAACTTGTCACCCAGGCCGGCAAAAAGTCGAAGCTCGACAAGTGCCCCTGCAAGCCGTCCACGTTCACGTCTAGGCCGAACTCGGCGGCAGCATCCACCACCCGTCCCACATCGGCAATGCCTCGGGTGCGGATGTGTGTGCGGTTCGGTTGAAGCAACGGCCAGAGCGGAAACACCCGGACGTGATCTACACCCAAAGAGGCAATGGATTCGAAATCGGCCCGAACCGCGTCAAGATCTAGGTCCTGCCATGAATGGAACCAACCATCGCTCGGCGTGTAGTTCACGCCCCAGCGCAATGACCGCACGGGATCTCCGGATGCTGCACTCATCAATTTCTCCCTCGTTCTGACCCGCCAAAGAGTGGCTATTCTTGCGGGGCCCTCACCACGGCAGGATCACCGTGAACCTACTGAAACACACTTGAGTTTCCTGGCACCAATACGCGCACGGATGCCTGCTCGATCGTCATCGTGGCAGGCAACGGACCGAGCATCTCGCCGTCGGCAAAAATACTCAGCGGTTTGTTCGCGTGGATTCGAATTTCCTTCCCGCGAACAAAGGAAATCCCGGGACGTTGCAAATGCCCGCCCCGAAAAGAGGCCAAAAATGTTGCCACCACCCGGAAAATTGAGGCTTCGCCCAGGCTCACAACGTCCAGGAGCCCGTCGTTGACCTTAGCCTCGGGACAAATGTGCAGGCCGCCGCCATATTGACCTACGTTCCCTACAGCTACAAACCAGCCTGGGAACGTGCTTTCCTGCCCATCTACGACGACGGTGAAGGTGACGTTCTTCCATTCGCGCAGTGCTTTGAGTCCGCCGTATAGGTACGTAAACGAGCCCAGATTCAGCTTGGCATCATTGCCGTACTGGTTGGCCAGCCCATCGAAGCCCACATTGGCCACACCAAAATAGGGCCGCCCGTTCACCAGCCCCAGATCAACGTCCCGTACCACCAGCGTACTTATGGACGCTACCGTTTCGACTGGATCCACCGGCAGGCCCAGACGCCGCACGGTGTCGTTGCCACGTCCCCGCCAGCCAGCGGCAAAAGAACAGCTCCTGACTGCCGGGCACCTCCGGCAGCCGCACCCAAAAAGCCGTCCCCGCCCAAAGACGCCACCATCGTTCCGGGAGAGGCATGCGCTGCACGCTCGGTGGCCTCTTCGAGGTTTTCGGTGACCGTGACCGTGGGTGCATACCCCGCGGATCGGAGCGCTTTTTCAGTCGCTTCGCTGAGTTTCAAGGCACGGCCACGGCCCGACGTCGGGTTGACCAGTAGCATTACTTCTCGCGCCTGAGTGGGGCTCACGACTTTCTCCCTGTAGCCTGTGGCGCCCTCCGCGAGTACACCAAAAAATTCTGATACTGGCGATCTCCGCTTCGGTCAGCAACTGCTCGCCCAGCAATACTACTTGGACATGTAGAGGCGGGACCCTTATGACTATCACTGCAAATAGGCCGACATGCTGGGCAGTATCAAGTACCTTGTTGGCCAAGGTGGGATTATGAATCCGGGCAGCCTCATTCCCTCAACGAAGACGGAGAAGTTATGAACACCATCATTGGATCGCTCGAAGGATCAGTAGTGCTGATTACCGGCGCCGCAATGGGCATGGGAAAGATCTATGCCCAACTCGCTGTAAAGGATCGGGCAAGCCACGTGGTGCTGTGGGACGTCAATGAAGAAACCCTCAACGCCACAGCCGCGGAACTGAGTGGCGGGGCCTCGGAAATCCATCCATATGTGGTGGACGTCAGCAAACTGGAGGACATCCAGGCTGCTGCCGAACGGGTCCGCACGGAGGTTGGCTCACCGGACGTGCTGATCAACAATGCCGGAATTGTCCGCGGCAAGTACTTTTGGGAGCACGAGCAAAGTTCGGACATCGCCTTGACCATGAACATCAACAGCCTGGCCCTGATGCACATTACTCGCGAGTTCTTACCGGCCATGATCGAGCGCAAACGTACTTCCAGAATTGTGAACGTTGCTTCCGCGGCAGGTCTCCTGGCCAATCCGAAGATGAGCGTTTATTGCTCCTCTAAGTGGGCCGTGATTGGGTGGAGTGAATCTTTGCGTCTGGAGCTCAAACAAGCCGGACACGGACATATTGGTGTTACTACCTTCTGCCCCTCGTACATCAAAACGGGAATGTTCGAGGGAGCCCGTGGCCCATTGCTTACACCTCTGTTGGAACCGGAGGACGTTACGGAGCGTGTCTGGAAAGCCATGAAGGCTGCCACGCCGATCGTGATGATGCCGTGGACCGTCAAGCTCAGCACAGCTCTGCGCGGTGTACTTCCGGTGGCGGCGTGGGACGTTGTGGCAGATAAAGTTTTTGGGGTTTACAAGTCCATGGACCATTTCACTGGCCGGAAGTAGCGTCCGTTAGGCCAGTTACTCGCATGGTGATATTGATCCGCCCGCGGTTGATGCCACAACCCTCCGGGGCACTTGCCGGGATGATCTTCTGTACCCCGTGGAAGGCCAACCGTGCAGGACCGCCAAAAACAAACATGTCCCCTGAGGCCAGAGAGATGTCCTCATAGGGTTTGTTGCGGTTCTGCGAGTTGCCAAAACGGAATCGGCAAGAGTCGCCGATGGACAGGGACACCACCGGTGCTAGTGAGCGCTCCTCGGCGTCTTGATGCATCCCCATGTGAGCCTGCTCGTCGTAGTAATTCCCGAGGATTGCGTCTGGGCGGTAGTCAACTGCCGAGGCTGGTAGGGAACTCAGTGTAGGGCTGTGCCGCTGCGCTTCGGCGATGGCTTGTTGCCCGAGCCGTACCATCCAGTCCGGGACGTCCAAAACCTTATTGCCGTTGCCGTCCACTGCTTCACGCGAATATTGGTAGGGCCGCCAGTACCAACCCAAATGTACTGACTTGACGCTCATCGGATGACCGCCGACGAGCGGTGACCGAGCCGGGACGGGACCCTGTGTCCACTCGCTGAAGCGCGCGACCAACCAGGACTGCTGCTCAAGGTTCAACCATCCCGGGACCCACACTGCACCGGGTCTCAGTTCGCGTGGGGGCCTGATCAGATCTGCGTCTGAGAAAAGATTGCTCACACTGCCCCTTCTAGCTCCAGCAGAGCAGTCTTGGCCTCCACACCGCCCAAGTATCCACCCAACCCGCCATCCGAACGTAGCACTCGGTGGCACGGAATAACGATAGGCAGGGGATTGGTGGCACATGCCGTCCCCACTGCTCGGACGGCTTTGGGGTTCCCGGCCATCAGCGCCATGTCTTTGTACGTTTGCGTGTGCCCATAGGCAATTTGCGGCAAAAGCTGTTGAACTTGCCGACGGAATCCAGCCGAGAGTGAGTAGTCCAACGGCAGCTCGAAGCTGCGCCGAGTTCCAGCGAAGTACTCACTAATTTCACGGCTCGCCTCAACAAGCACAGATGGCGCTCGCAGAATCCGGCCGCCGAGTTTATTGGCCAGACTCTCAAGTACTTCGTTGTGGTCTTCTCGGTCAAAGGCCACGCGCACCAAACCGTGTTCTGTGGCTGCCAAAAGAAGCAGGCCCACAGGGGTCTCAACTGTGGTGTACGAAACGTCCACGATGCCTTCCTTCGCGGCCGCAGCGGCCAGCCGTTGATGTAACCGAGTCAGGTGATCCGCTGACGCCCAGACGAAGTCCAATGGCCCTTGGACGTCAGCCCGCTCCTGCAGACCTACGGGATGTTCGCGGTTGACGTCCTCCGGGGGGAAAATGACGGTCATGACTTTGCTCCTTGCACTTTGAGCTGTTGTTCTGCCGCTGCGTAGCGTTCACCAATGACGGCTTCGAGAGAATCACGCATTCGGGCCATTCCGTCAGATGCTGCCCGCCGGGCGGCGGCGGGAGTGCAGTCGAGCAGTTCGGCGATCTCTTTATAGGAGAACCCGGCAATGTGATGGTACGTCACAGCAAGGCGTTGCTTGAGAGTGAGGCTCGCTAGCGCCTCCCACAATTCGGTGTGTTCGGCTCCGGGAATTCCGAGCAGAGATGTACGTTCTGGAAGTTCATCTGTGGCCGTTTCGATGCGCTGCCGGCGACGGATCACGTCAATAGCTTTGCGGTGCGCAATGGTCACTAACCATGCCTCATGATTAGCTCCGCTTGGGAGACCGGGGTAAGCCTTGAGTGCTGCTAGAAAGGTTTCTTGCCATGCGTCATCTGCATCCGCGTGTGGGCCCAGCACTGCTCGGCAGACCCGGATGACCGTGCCGCCGTGCAGCTCTATGAGCCGCTCAAAAGGCAGGGTTGTCATGCTTCACTCCGCTACTAACCATCACTCTGCTCCGCTCGTTGCCATTACACACTGTAGACGTGTGGCAGGCTGCAAATGTGAGGTTGAAACAGAAAAAACTTTGAAGTTGCCTACCCTAGTCTTTGCGGGACTTTCAGTTCTAGACTCAGCCCATGCACCCCAACGCTGAAACACCACGCTTGATCTATTCGGCAATTACATCTTTGGACGGTTACGTCGCTGATGAGGCTGGAGACTTCCAATGGAGCGCGCCCAATGAGGAAGTCCACGCGTTTATCAACGAACAAGAACGCAGTGTGGGAGTGCAATTGTTGGGGCGCAGAACCTATAACGTTATGGACGTGTGGGACGAGCTTTACGGTGACACATCGCAACCCCAAGAGATGCAGGATTTCGCCAATATCTGGCATGGGCAGGACAAAGTCGTGTACTCACACTCTGCACAAGAGGTCAGCGCACTGAGAACGCGGTGGTCCAGCAACTTTGAACCAGAAGCCATTCGAGAACTCATCAAAAATGCCGATTCCCATGTGGGAATCGGCGGTCCAACGCTTGGAGCCGAAGCGCTCAAAGCCGGGCTTGTGCAGGAGATTCAGCAGTATGTGAATCCGGTCATCATCGGCGGGGGTCTGAGTTTCTTGCCCCAGGGCCTCAAGCTAGATCTGCGGCTAGTGGAACAAAGAACTTTTGCCAATGGTGTGGTGTTCCTGCGTTACGAGGTTCTCGAAGAACTCGGCACAAACACCACACCGCCGGCCAGCTAGAAGACTAGGGAAAGTCGAAGAAACTACCGAGTTCGCATAGCGCCAGTGATGGGGCAGCTAAACATTTCTACCTTGCCGTGACCCACACCGTCGAGGAAGTCCAAGATCGAGCTAAAAGCCTCGGGGAGGGTAGTGGCTGTGTACTTGATGCCCTTGTCCTTGCAGAACTGCTGGACCAGAGGCTGAACACGACGCAGGCTGCGGCTGGACATGGTGGGGAACAAGTGGTGTTCTACCTGGTAGTTCAGTCCACCCATCAGGGCGTTGATGGTCCAACCGCCCTTGATATTGCGGGACATCAATACTTGGCGACGCAGGAAGTCAATGCCAGCATCTTTGGGAACAATGGGCATACCAAGGTGGTTCGGCGCGAACACCAAACCGAAGTACAGGCCAAAGAGACCCAGCTGAACACCCATCCATGTGAAACCGATAGCCGGGCCCAAAAACAGGACAACAGCTGTGGGCAGTGCTACTAAGCGGATCGCTAGGAAGAGTGCTTCTTGGGCGCGGTGCGGGACTGTTTCTTTGGGGTTAGCTACGCGGAGAATCGATTCGCGGTGCAGGTCCAGGCCCAAGAGCAAAAGAATCGGGAAAAAGAGTTGACGCTGGTGACGTGCGCCCCAAGCACCTATGCCGGTCCGGGTGGCAGCGTCTTCTGGGGTGAAAACGAGTGCTCCGGGGGCGATGTCATTGTCCTTGCCTACCTTGTTGGGGTTGGCGTGGTGACGACCGTGCTTGTTGAGCCACCAGCCGTAGCTCAGACCCACGGCGAGGTTGGCGAGAATTCTTGAGGCTAGGCCGTTCGCTGCACCGGATTCGTAGATTTGGCGGTGCGCTGCGTCATGCCCCAGGAAGGCGGCTTGGGCGCAGAAGAAGGAGAACAGAGCAGCGGTGATGAGGTTCCACCAAGAAGGGCCAATCATCACAAACAATGCGATAGTTGATGCCAGAAGTAAGCCCAGACGCGCCATCCGCCAGTGGTACCAACTCAACTCGCGCTTAAACAGGCCCATTGATCGGACGGTCTCGGTGAGCTGAATGTAATCTGTGGCGGCCTTATTCGGCCGTGGTGCGCGGGTTGAACCCAAGCTTGTGGCTGAGGTTCCGGTAGCACGCGTGGTGTTATCCGACGTCGTGCGCGGCATATCTGTAATGGTCATTGGTCCTCCGTAAGTCTGTCCCACTAACGAACTTACGCAAAGCCATTCAAACAAACGTCCCGCCCCCGTACTGCCGGCACCCTACCGGGGTAGGGGGCGGTCAGCGGCAAGCAATTACAAGGTGACAGCGGCAGTTTCCATGGTGAGTTGGAGGGCACCATTCTCTTCGCTTAGTTCAAGCCCCACGGCCACGGTGGTTAGTTGTGAAAGTGATCGCAGGTGGGTTCCTCCGCAGGGAATTCGCGCAGTTCCGCTGGGCAACTCGCATACCCATTCGCGCAGATCGGTGAGGAATTCGCCGTGGGATTCAATCCGTACTTCACCGCCGCTGGCCACCCACTGAACCAATTGTTGGTTGAGAGCGTCTTGCAAAGCTGGCAAGTGTGCTGCGAGAGATTCTGTGGGGAACCCCTTTTTGCGCAAGGATTTGCCCAGTCGGTAAACATCGCGGGAACCGTACTCTAGGATTGTGGAGCTTTCAATCGCGGCACCGTCGAAGTCAGGATTACCCAAGGCATCAGGCCGGACTTCTTTGGTCCACTGGTCCGCGAGCACCTGGTTGAGGGCTAGGGATGCCAAGTGGCAGCCTGTGTGGCCGGCGCTGAGCGCGGCGCGGTAGGACTGTTCGACGTCGATGCGAACCTCTGCGCCCTCTTTCAGTTCCGCGTCGGCGGGCAGAATATGGACTACTACAAAGGCCCAGCCTTCGGCTCCTCTGCGGACTGGAACGTCTGCCCCAACATAAAGCGTTTGGCCATCGCTCGCCCCGACTACGCAGTCGATGACGTCGAAGGCGATGTCTCGGGTGCGAATGGTGGCCTGATCTGAGCCTTGGTCCGGCCAGCCCACATCGAGCGGGTGGCATGGCGTTTCGTCCAGCAGCACGGCGAGGGTTCCATCCTCAAGCCGTTGGGTGTGGATGACCGTAGCGGAACCTCCCACGGCACCCTTGGCATAGCTGATGGAGGTATCGCGAAGGGGGAGAGTCATACCTTCCAGCTTAACGTGTGGTACTACGAGAGCCCAGACCGGCAGTAGGTGAGGCGGGTCGTGACCGAGAGTTACATCCAGCCCTTTTTCTTGAAGATCGCAAACATGATCGCTGCGAGACCGATCATCAGCCCGATCGCCATGGGGTAGCCGTAGAGCCACTCCAGCTCGGGCATGTGCTCAAAGTTCATGCCGTAAATGCCGGCAATGATGGACGGGGCAAAAAAGATCGCAGCCCAGGATGAAATCTTTTTACTTGTTCGTTTTGTTCCGCGCTGGCTTCGTTTTGCCGGTTGGCGGTGAGTGTCCCGTCCAAGGTCAGGGCGTTTTGCAGGATGTCTCGGAAGGCGTTGGCACGTGAGATGAGCTGGGCAATGTGGTCCTCAACGTCGCGCAGATTGCGTTGAAGTTCAATGTCCACGCCGTATTTTTCGAAGCCATTTTTGAGTCCCTGGATCATTTCTGGCAGTGGGTGAATGGCCCGTTGAAACTGGATGACTTCGCGGGCGAGCTCGTAAATACGCCGTGATACGCCCGAGTCGCCGTTGAAGAGTTGATCTTCAATCTCGTCGATATCGTTTTCCAAGCCGGCTACAACCGGTGCGTAGTCGTCCACTACCCGGTCTAGCAGAGCGTAGAGAACCGCTTCGGGGCCGCACGCTAGGAGCTCCGGGCGTTCCTCGAGACGACGCCGAACGGAAGCCACGCCTGCCGTTTCAGCGTGGCGGATGGTCACTACAAAGTTGGGGCCAGTGAAAACGTGGAGCTCGCCAAATTCCACCGTTTCTGTGGCGTCGATGTACCTCGCTGGGCGTAGAACCGTGAACAAGGTGCGGTCGTAACGTTCGAGTTTTGGACGTTGATGAGCTGAGACGGCATCTTCTACAGCCAATGAGTGGAGGCCAAACTCGGCGGCAACAGCCATCATCTCCACTTCGTCCGGACGGTACAGCCCAATCCAGGCCATACCACCGTGTTCAGCGAGACACTCAACGGTTTGGAGTAGTCCTTCCGGCTCGGCAACACGTTTGCCGTCCACGTAGACAGCATTGTCGACGATTGTCACTTGGCTCCTCGAACTTGGTTGCAGGAATGATGACTGGAGTGCGGTGCGGGCCAAGCCATCCTTGAATTGTAGTTCTGGGGCATGGTGTTATTTTTCAGCAGTCACACCGGAACGCTGTGTGGTAGGAGCTGAAGTTCCTGATTTTCCAGCCGGAACATTTGTCATCCTGCTGATCAGAGGCTCGGTCCGGTAGGCGATGTGAGTGTGGAGGGCCAGCGAGGTCTCAGTACGAATGACCCCCTTAATACGCAGGACTTGGCGCAAAGTGTTTTGGAGGTTGTGGGTATCGGTAGCAACCACCCGGCACCAGATGTCACCACGGCCGGAAATTTCGTGTACTTCCAGAACCTGGCTGATGAGCCGCAAGGCGGCTATAACGCCGTCTAGTTCGCGGTGGTTCACTTCGATCGTGATAAAAGCTACGACGTCGTAACCCACCGCCTCTAGGTCAACTTCCCTGCCGCCGCTGTGCAGTACGCCGGAGCGCTGTAAGCGCTTAAGGCGCGTCTGGGCCGTATTGCGGGCGATGCCCAGCGAAGTGCTCAAATCTCCAATCTGAATCCGCGGATCTTGGACCAATTTGAGCAGTATTTTCAAATCAATGCCATCAAGGTTGTTCATTTATTCACTCCAGCGCAGCTCGAATTTCATATTTTGCGCACAATGATCAATCTTGACACGAATATGGCCCCTTTAGCTCAGTATTGCCGGAACATTTGAGGTATACGCCAGCGTGGGCTGAGCGTCACTGCGCTCAGTCGCGAATGACAACCCCTCAAGCAAGGCAGGCAGACCGTGACAGTTATTAGCGAACTGCGAATGCGTCCCGCCAGCACTGAAGGCTGGGCATGGGACGCATCCGTCACCGCTCGGCTGGTGGTGTCCGGAATTGTGCTGTTTGTGTTGCTGGTGGGCGCAAACTTGGCCACGCCGCTCTACCCCCTTTTGCAAGCGCACTTAGGGCTCAGCAGCTTCGATGTCACTGTGGCTTTTACCAGCTATGTTTTGGCGCTGATTGGCACTTTGTTGGTGGCCGGCCATTGGTCCGATCACATTGGTCGCCGTGCAGCGATGGTTCTGGCGGTGTTGGTTAGTTTCGCCGGGGGACTGGTTTTTGCGTTCGCGGGCAACTTGCTGATGCTCTCGGCTGGACGTGCCTTGCAAGGTGCTGCTGTTGCTCTTGCAACAGGCGCCTGCTCCGCGGCCTTGCGGGAACTTTTGCCGTTGCGTCCAGAATGGGCTTCGCGCTTTACCTTGCTCGCTTCCTCCGGTGGTGTGGCTGCTGGTCCAGTGATCGGCGGTTTGCTTTCGCTATTCCCTCACCCCGTCAGTACACCGTTTTTGGTTCAAGCAGGAATCCTCGCAGCCCTGTTGGTTCCGTTGTGGATGATCCGTGCGCGCCCGGCCATCAAACACATAGAGCACGGTTACGGATTGGAAGCCCTTGCCCCGCGCCGGCCACAGATTTCCCGAGAAGCTCGCGGAGCCTTCTGGATGGCATCAATGGTTGGCTTCTTAAGCTTCACCGTGTTTGGCTTTTGCCTCTCGTTGGCTCCTGCGTACTTCGCGCCGGTAGTGCACGCCGACTCACGCCCACTGGTCGGTTTGCTCGCTGGTCTGACCCTTGGGGCCTCAGCGGTGAGCCAGCTGATGCGAGCCGAGGGCAAATTCCGCGTCTCCACCGGGCTCACTGTCCTGGGTGTCTCGGTAGCGGCTATGGCGTTCGCCGCTGCAGCCAACGCGCCATGGCTTTTAGTCTTCGCTTGCATCGCCGCCGGGGCAGGACAGGGCATTGCGTTCCGGACCGTATTTAACACCGTGGCCAACAAGGTTGAACCGGCTCGCCACGCGCAGATCATTTCTGGGGTTTACGTGATTACCTACCTAGGCAGTGCGATCCCAGTGCTTGGCCTCGGTTGGGCTGCTGGCTACTTTGGCTTGGCAGCGTCAGTGGCAGTTTTTGCCGGGGCTTGCCTTGTGGTGGCGTTAGTCCTGGCAGCTTTCGCCTTCCGTAGCGAACTTCGTGAAGCCCGGGCAGCTTAAACCTCAAGCAACGGCACTAGCTTTCTAAAGGCCCTAGCCGAGTAGACGGGCTAGCCGTCCAGCGGCCCGGGATGGCCCGGAATGTGATCAAACACCAGAGTGGTTTCGGTATGGCCCACTACGGGATCCGGCGCCAGATTATCCAGGACCCAGTCGCGTAGGTCTTCTGTGGTGGCAACGGCAATGTGCAGGAGATAGTCCACCGAACCAGAGGTGTGGAACGTTGAGAGGACCGCTGGAAGTTTGGGCACCCGTTGCGTAAAAACGTCAATCTGATCACGGTCGTGGGCGCGCAGCCGGACTGCAACAAGCGCTTGAACGGATCGACCAATCGCGGTGAGGTTCAGTTGTGCTTCAAAACCATTGATGATTCCGCGTTCTTGCAGGGCACGGGTGCGCATTAGCGCGGTGGAGGGGGCAATGCCTACGAGCTCGGCCAGTTGTTTGTTGGAAATGCGGGCGTCCTCAACAAGGGCCTGCAATATCTTCTCGTCAATGGCGTCCAAGGGTTCGCTCCCTGCCGCTGGCTGCCGAACATTCTTCGGTGTAATGCTCATGTTTCCTCCTACGCAGACTCTCGATTCATCATAGAGCCGTTGCCGTGGTGGTAGTTTGTGGGCGCCCCCGGTGGGCTAAAAAATTCAACAATCCGGCGAGTAAAGTCAGCCCGGCCACCAGTAGGGCAAGGGCTGGCCAACCGAAGCTTTGGAACACGAGGCCCCCAGCCCAACCGATGACACTCGAGCCAAGGTAGTAGGCCAAGTTGTAAAGCGAGGCTGCTTGAGCTCTGCCGCTCACGGCGATGGCCCCGGTCCAGCCCGAACCCACACTATGAGCGGCGAAATAACCGCCCGTGAGCACAATGACCCCAATCAAAACTGCAGCCAGATTGTCCGGGATGGTGATCAGGATTCCCGCAGCCATAATTGCAATGCTGCTCAGCAACACTGCCCGTCGGCCGAGGCGAACGGTCATGGCCGCACCCCAGCGCGAGGTAAAGGTTCCGGCCAGATATGCCAAGAATATAAAGGCAATCAGCCCCGCCGGGAGCAGGAACGGCGGGGCCATCAGCCGGAAACCTAGGTAGTTGTAGAGCGCCACAAATCCGCCCATCAGCAAAAATGCTTGGGCATAGAGAGCCAGCAATCGTTGGTCCTTACATAGGGACGCCAGAAGCGTGAGCGCGGGTCCAATGCCTTTGCCGCGGGCTCGAACAAAACCGCGTTGTTTGGGGAGCAACATCAAAAATGCGACGGCGGCAAGTGTGGCAAGCAGAGACGCCGCAAGAGTGCCGAATCGCCAGCCGGCAAAGTCGCTGACCACCCCTGACACCAGTCGTCCCAAGAGTCCACCGATGGTGGTTCCGGCCACATAACTGCCGGCAGCCACGGCTGCATAAAGTTTGTGAACCTCTTCGTTGAGATAGGCCACTGCCAGCGCCGGAATGCTGCCGAGAGCCATCCCTTCCAGCAAGCGAACTGCCAAAAGCGCTGGTAGCTCTGTGCACAGCGGGAGGATGAGCCCCAAGGCGGTTGCTGCACAAATTCCAATGGTCATGGCTTTCACCCGGCCAATGCGATCCGCTATAAAGGACCACGGAATCACGGCAACGGCCAAGCCAACTGTGGCGGCGGAGATGGACAGTGCAGCGAGGGAAGCAGAGATGTGGAGCTCGGTGGCGATCTGCGGAAGTGTGGCCTGAACTGAGTACAGTTGCGCGAAGGTTGCCACCCCGGCGAGGGCCAAGGCCGCGAGTAAACGAGAGTAGGCCGCCGACCCCTTGTGGTGCCCATTCCAGTCAGTGCGGTCATCCTCAGCCATATTCTCACCCTAGAACGCGCCGCGATCTAGACGTTAACTGGTGCCTGGGTTTGAGGATTAGCGCTTGAGGATCAGCGGTTGAGAATGTCAGCCGTCACGAACACCAGCACAGCACTATCTTTGAAACCGCGCCAAAATTTCGGCGACAGTCCCGGACCGTGCGTACTGCCACGCCTCACCTGCCCATAAATTTAGCCCTTCGGCGTTATTCTGAGCTGCGGCTGCCGCCCGCAAAGGTGCCGTGCCAATCTGACCGGCGCACGCCCCGGCGTTCAGCACTAGGTCAAGACTTGCGCGGTTGTGGATCGCTCCGGCGGCAACGATGGGAAGATCGACGGCGGCAAGTGCCTCTTCTACATTTGTCACTGTGCCGATGAGTGCGCTTCCTACTGCATGGAGAGCGTCCACTTCGAGGGCGGAGGGCAGGCCAAAGGTAAAACTGACAAACTCCACTGGCTCCTGGGTGAGTGCAGCGATCTTTGCTGCCCAGCCGTCGTCGTCCGTTAACGAGCCTCGGGTACCTCAACACCTAACGCGGAGGCGTAGGGGACTAGAAGTACTTGGCGAGTTCGGCTTCGTCTGGTGACGTGGATTCGGGCACAAATACGTTGACCCCAAAGCGAATTCCGGAAGTTTTGAGCGTGAGTATTTCGGCCAGCATGGAACCGGTTGTTTTGTACCCGGCGGCGAGAAATCCCAAAGCCCCTGCCTTGTGCGCGGCCTGGACTAGTGCGGTTGTGGTGGTTCCACCAGCCATCGGTGAGGCAATAATTTCAACCCCCGCCAAATTGAGCCCCGTGGGGACCTCGCCTGTGGAGGGATTCGGCGAGATTGTGGGGGACATACTCAACTCCTGCGGACGACTGCGTAGGCTAGTGACGTGACTAATACTGCCAAAGTCGGCGCCGCTGCCACTGAAATAACTCCCGCTGATGCTTCTGCTCCCGGAATCGCCACCGGAACGGACTCTTCCACCGGTTTAGACGCTGCTATTGGTGTGGGTGCTGCCATTGGCTTGGACATTGGCGGCACAAAAACCCGGGGCATCCGCATTGAGCACGGTGCAGTGTTGGCTGATGAGACGGTGGGCAGTTCCAACGTCCAAAATGTCACGCGTGAAGAGGCAGCCAAAAACATTGCAGAGTTGCTGAACAAAATCGGTACTGCAGGCGTAACGGCCGTGTACGCAGGTGCCGGTGGTGTGGATACCCAAGAAGACAAAGACGCACTCGCAGCCCTCATTTCCCCTCACGTTCCGGGCGCCAAAATCACTGTGGTCCACGATTCTCGGTTGCTGCTGGCCGCCGGCCAGGCACAAACGGGTGTGGCAGTTATTGCAGGAACGGGCTCGGCAGCGTGGGGAACTAATCCGCAGGGTCAAGAGGCGCGGGCTGGCGGTTGGGGCTACTTGCTGGGCGATGAAGGCAGCGGATATTGGCTGGGCAGGGAAGCTGTTCGTTACAGCCTGACTCGGATGAACCAGGGACAAGAACCCGATGAGCTCACTCGCGCGCTGTTGGCCTCGGTTGGACTGGAAACTCCGGACCAGCTGATTGCCCACTTCCACTCTCCGGAGACTGGCCGCCGTTACTGGGCGCAGCAGGCCCGTGTGGTGGTGGACACGGCCGACGCCGGACACGCGCCGAGCGCGGCTATCCTCACCCAAGCGGCCGCCGACTTGGCCGGGCTCGCCATTGGTGTGTTGAGTCAGCTGGGGATCGCTGGGCCGGTGATCCTCGGCAGCGGACTGGGACAAAACGTCAAACAAATCCAGGACGGCTTCCGGGCGGGCCTCAATGCTGCTGGGTATTCGGAAGTCAGGATTCTGGACCAAGAACCCATTTTTGGCACTCTGGAGCTGCTCAAAAACTCCTGAGGCTCAGCCGGATAACGCGGCTAACGTCACTTAGCCGCGTTTGCGTGGGCGGAGTTTCACACTAGGTAGCGCTGGTGCGGGGATCCTGCCAGCTTCAACACCTGCGCTTGGACCGTGCCCGGGAACAACACCGTAGCGGGCCCGGGATGTAGTCAAGGAGTCCTCGGTGTAGAGCACATCTGTGGCTTCCCAATCCTGACGAGCTTGCTCAATTTCTTCGTGGGTGCGGCCAACAAAGTTCCACCACATCAACAAGTCTTCACGGAAGGGCTCGCCCCCGAGCAGCAACACCTTGGTGCCAGTTTCGGCAATCACCCTTAACTCGCTGCGGCCTGCTCCCAAGTACGCCAGAGGACCCGGCTGAACACGGACATCGTCAACGGTGACGGATCCTTCGATCACCAAAAGTGCGTGCTCGAATTGTGGGTTCACCGGCAGCGTAGTTGCTGAATCCAAAGTGATTACTGCACCAACAATGGGGGAGTACATCTTCGCTGGGGACGTAGCGCCGGCGAAGGAACCCACCATCACGGTGGCGGCAAAGCCTTCCCCGCTGACCACCGGCAAGTCTTGGTGCTGTTCAAAAGACGGTGCGCGGTGGCGGTCCCCGTCCGGCAAGGCGACCCACAACTGGAGTCCACGGCTTAGCGGAACGTCAGTGCCGCCGTCGGCCACTGAATTGTCCGGTGTGGCGCTCAAAGCAGATGCGCTAACCTCACCGTTGACCAAGGAAAATTCCGAATGCGAAATCCCGTGCCCGGCCGTCATAATATTCAACTCGCCGGGCCTAACAATGACGTCGTTGCCCAGGCTGTCGCGGTGCCTGATCTCCCCGGTGAGTGGCCAAGTCACAGTCTGCAAACCTATGTGCGGGTGAGGGAGAACAGACATCAACGTCCGGGCCGGGCCAAAACTATCTAAGAAACACCATGCCCCCACAGTGGGGAGGCCGCGCTGAGGAAGCGTCCGGGAGACATTAATGGCGCGCACCCCGCCGAGGGGTACCTCGCGCTCGGGCCACAGCTGAACACATGGAGAATTCTGGTCTGCCGGTGCAGCGGGGCACACTTCGGGTTGAGGAACCACTTCAAGGTTTGTCACAGCACCACTCTAAACACAGAAACCTTGTAGCGTTAGGGCTATGTCTGCGCCCATTTTGACCTATCGCGATGGCCAACTGTTCCGCGATGCCCAGCCACACCGCATCCTCGCTGGTGCCATCCACTATTTCCGCGTTCACCCAGAGCAGTGGCAAGACCGTCTGCGCAGGCTCAAAGCCATGGGCGCCAACACCGTAGACACCTACGTGGCGTGGAATTTCCACCAGCCCAAAGAAGATCAAGCCCCGGATTTCACCGGTTGGCGGGACTTGGGCCGCTTTATTGATATTGCTGCTGAGGAAGGGCTGGACGTCATTGTCCGCCCCGGCCCCTACATTTGCGCCGAATGGGACAACGCTGGTTTCCCCGCATGGCTCACGGCCATCCCCGGCATCGGCCTTCGCTGCAACGATCCAGTTTTCACCGGAGCCATTGAGAAGTGGTTTGATGCATTGATGCCCATCATCGCCACACGTCAGGCTGCCCAGGGCGGCCCCGTTGTGGCACTTCAGGTGGAAAACGAATACGGCAGCTACGGCGACGACGCCGAATACATCCACTGGAACAAAACCGCGCTCACCGAGCGGGGCATCACCGAAACGCTATTTACGGCCGACGGCGGTAACGACTACTTCTTGGATGGCGGCTCAGTGCCGGACATCTGGGCCACTGCCACCTTGGGAAGCCGTGGCGACGAAGCCGTAGCCACGTGGGAACGACGCCGGCCTGGCGAACCGTTCTTCAACGTTGAGTTTTGGGGTGGCTGGTTCGATCACTGGAACGAACACCACCACACTCGTCCGGCGGCAGAAGCTGCAAGCGAAATGCGGAAAATGCTTGATCTGGGTGGCCACGTTTGTGTGTACATGGCTCACGGCGGAACCAACTTCGGTTTGGGATCAGGCGCCAACCACAACGGCACTCACATCGAGCCGACTGTCACGAGCTACGATTCGGACGCGCCGATCGCTGAGAACGGCGAACTGACCGAGAAATTCCACGCGATGCGTACAGAATTCTTCCGCGCGCAGGGGCTCGAAGGTGTCCAGCTCCCTGAGCTGGATACCGAACTATTGGCGGCCCCGGCCGTGCTACCCGCCCAGAGCGTGTCGGTGTCTGCTGGCAAGGACTTGTTGGAGCTGGTGCGCGCCACTGCTGCACCCGTGAAAAGTGTTAAACCACTTTCATTTGAGGACCTTGGTCTCGACGGTGGTTTGGTGCTTTACCGCGCTCAAGCCGTTTTGCCGGGTCTTGTGGATGCACCTAAAGAAACTCCGCTGAAAATCCTTGGCCTTCACGACCGTGCCTATGTGTGGGTTAATGGGGCATTCATGGGTGTCCTCGATGACACCACCGCTGAGCAGGGCCTCACCGTCACGGGAACCGGGGCTACAGCCACACTTGAAATCTTGGTGGAGAACGTGGGCCGGATTAACTACGGCCCACTCTTCGGCCAAGGAAAAGGCATCCTGGGTGGTGTTTTAGTCAACCAGCGCTACACCTTGCACTGGGAACAGATTCCGGTGGCGCTCGAGGACTGGGGTTCGGCCGAGCTTGAAGAACTTGCAACAGCCACCTTCGATGCCGAAACCCCCGCAGATACCTACCTCGAATTCCCTGGCTTCACCAAGGGATTTGTGTGGATCAACGGATTCCTTCTGGGACGCTATTGGGAGATCGGACCGCAGAAAACCCTCTACGTTCCGGCTCCCTTGATCCAGACGGGAAGCAACGTGATCAAGGTTCTAGAACTGGGCAAGGCTGGGGCCAAAATTGAGTTGCGCGCCCAGGCTGACCTGGGGGAAGGCGAACCCGAGGCCACCATCGAGGCGGCAGAGCTTCCGGCATAGCTATACACAGTGAGCCGCTGACATAGTCCGGTGTCTCTGACTATGCTGGGGAGCCGGACACAAAAATGGCCCCGCCACTGTGCCACCGAATAGAGCGAGCCTTACCGATCGACCTTAGGGAAGCACCACTATGGCTGAAGCCATGATCCAATTCCGGAACGTGACTAAGCAGTACCAAGAGTCCGCGCCAGCCGTGGATTCTTTGAGCATGGACATTGACCGCGGCTCAATCACCGTTTTTGTGGGGCCATCGGGTTGCGGGAAAACCACCTCACTGAGGATGATCAACCGCATGGTGGAACCCACCTCCGGCACCATCACAGTGGACGGCGCCGATGTTGCCTCGCGCCCGGCGGCCGAACTGCGCCGTTCAATGGGATACGTGATGCAGTCCTCCGGGTTGATGCCGCACCGGAGCATCCTGGACAACATCGCAACGGTTCCACGTCTCAACGGTGTGCCACGCGCGGCCGCCCGCAAACGCGCCGCCGAACTTTTGGACGTTGTGGGGCTTGCCTCAAATCTGGGCAAACGCTACCCATCCCAGCTCTCGGGTGGTCAGCAGCAGCGTGTAGGTGTTGCCCGGGCGCTCGCCGCCGATCCGCCCGTGCTTTTGATGGATGAGCCCTTTAGCGCCGTGGATCCTGTGGTGCGCGACGAATTGCAGTTTGAGCTTTTGCGGCTTCAGTCCGAGCTGGCAAAAACCATTGTGTTTGTTACCCACGACATTGACGAGGCAGCCATTCTGGGCGACAAAGTGGCTGTGTTTGCTGTTGGTGGCAAACTGGCCCAGTACGCCGCCCCAGAAGAAATTCTGCGCGCACCGGCGAATGATTTTGTGGCTAACTTTGTGGGCAAAGACAGGGGCTTCCGCGGCTTGGCGTTTAACCCCGCCGAGAACGTTGTGTTGCACGCACTGCCGTTGAGCGGCAGCGGCTGGGTGTTAGAGGTCGACGCCGATTCTCGCCCCACGGGGTGGTTGCCACCGGGTGCCGCACCAGGAACGAAAGAAAAGCCTGCACGGCTCGCTGGCGGATCTTTGTTTCGCCCGGGCGACAGTCTGCGACGCGCCTTGGACTCTGCGCTGTCCTCGCCATCGGGATTGGGTGTTGCCGTAGACCATGAGGGCCGCGCTATTGGTGTGCTCAAAGCGGCTGAAGTTTTAGAAGAGATTGAGGCGGTTCGCTTACGCAGGGTGGCGCAGGGCTGATGCAGTGGCTTTTCGCCAACCTGCCCATGGTGCTGGACCTCGCGCGTCAGCACCTTATCCTCGCGATCGTTCCCATGCTTCTGGGGCTGGTGGTGTCAGTTCCGCTGGCCGAATTTGCCCGTAAATACACGGTGCTACGTTCGGTAGTCCTCACGGCGTCTTCGCTGCTCTACACCATTCCCTCATTGGCACTTTTTATTATTTTGCCCACCATTTTGCAGCGAAGAATCTTGGACCCAGTCAATGTGATTGTTGCCCTCAGCCTGTACGCCGTAGCTTTGTTGGTGCGTGCGGCAATCGATGCTTTGGATTCGGTTCCCGAGGATCTTCGGCAGTCGGCAATGGCCATGGGGTACAAACCAGTTAGACGGTTTTTTGCCATTGACTTGCCACTGTCCCTTCCGGTGATGTTTGCCGGGCTCAGGGTCGTTTCAGTGAGCAATATTTCCCTGGTCAGTGTTGCAGCACTTCTAGGGATCGATAACCTTGGCCGGCTATTTACCGACGGACTCCAACGGGACTTTGTGACCGAAGTCTGGGTGGGGATTATCGCCACCTTGGTCTTGGCGCTCTTGGTGGATTTGCTGCTGGTTCTGATCGAAAGAATGCTCACGCCCTGGACTCGGGTGAGTAACCGTAAAGGTGCCAGGACCCGCGAACCTGAGGTGCCGTCGTCGGGCAGTTCAGGGTTGATTGCTCAGCGCTCACAGGCGGCGGGAGGCTCAGTATGAACTCCATCATTGCTAACACCATTACGTGGCTGACCGACCCCGAACATTGGACCGGTATCACTGGTATTCCGGTGCGGATCGGGGAGCACCTTCAATACAGTGCTTTGGTGCTTTTGATTGCCGCAGTTATTGCTATTCCGGTGGGTATGTACGTAGGTCACACCGGTAAAGGACGAGTTGTTGTGGTGGCCGTGGCAGGCTCGTTGCGTGCTCTTCCTACCCTTGGTTTGCTGATCCTTTTTGTGCTGCTGGCCGGGATTGGTCTGATGCCACCCATCTGGGCACTGGTGATACTTACGGTTCCGCCGTTATTGTCCGGAACCTATGCGGGCATTTCCAGTGTGGACCGCCAATACGTTGATGCTGCCCGGGCCATGGGAATGACTGAGTGGCAGATCCTGTTCCAAGTGGAAGTACCCAATGCTGTCAAAGTGATGCTGGGTGGTTTCAGGACCGCTGTGCTGCAGGTCATCGCGACTGTATCAGTGGTGGCCTACATCAACCTCGGTGGGTTGGGCCGCTACATCTTTGACGGTGCTGACCTTAACGACTTCCCCCGCATGTTGGGTGGATCCCTACTGATTACGCTTTTGGCCATTGCGGCAGACCTTGTGCTGGTTCTGTTGCAACGGCTGCTTACCCCGCGCGGCCTGCGCGCAACGACCACCCGTTCCGGTACAGCTGGAAATACCGCTGTCACCAGAGCTACCACTACCACCGGAGTCACTCAAGGCGCTGCGCCGGCAGTGGCCGCACCTCAAGGAGAAACGCCATAATGCAGAACTCAACTACAGGACGTAAAAGAATTTTCGGCCGCACCCTCAGCCGTCCCATCACTCGCAGGGGAGCGGGACTTTTCGCGGCCGGAGTGGCAGCCACACTGATGTTGAGCGCATGTGGTGGTTCCTCGGATCCTCTAGGAACGTCACCAGCCAGTAACGGTGCTGGTTCGGCGGCTGCAGGCGGAGCATTGGTTGTAGGTTCGGCTGACTTCGCGGAGAGCCAGATCATCGCTGAAATCTACGCAGGTGCCCTCAACAATGCTGGGATCAGCGCCTCTACCAAGAAGCTGACCACACGCGAGGTCTACGTTAAGGCAGTCCAGGACGGATCTTTGGACCTGGTTCCGGACTATTCAGGAAATCTCCTTCAGTACTTGGACAAGGAGGCCACGGAGATCTCCGCTGATGACATCGCCAAGGCACTGCCGGGCAAGTTGCCTTCGGGATTGTCCGTTCTGGACGTGTCCAAGGCTGAGGATAAGGACGCCATGGTGGTCACTAAAGCCACTGCCGAGAAATACCAACTCAAGACCATTGAGGACCTTGCCAAGGTTTGTTCTGAACTAACCCTCGGTGCTCCGGCCACCTTCGCGGAGCGTGCTTACGGTCTGCCAGGACTGAAGAAGAACTACAACTGCGAGCCCAAGAAGCTAGAACCGTTCTCCGATGGTGGTGGCCCGATCACCGTCAAGGCACTTCTGGACGATCAGGTTCAGGTGGCTGATATTTACACCACTACACCTGCCATTGCGGACAACGACCTTGTGGTTCTCGAGGACCCTAAAAACAACTTCATTGCCCAGCAGGTGCTTCCTTTGGTGAACACCGCCAAGATGACGGATGCGGCCAAAACGGCACTCAACAACGTATCTAAGCAGCTGACCACTGATGACCTGATCTCATTGAATCGGGCCGTGAGCGGTAACCAAAAGCAGAGCCCTAAGGATGCTGCTGCGGCGTGGCTCAAGGACAAGGGCATCGTCAAATAACTTCTGAGCATTGCCGAGCGGCAGTCCACTATGGCGCGTATCACAGCCGGAGTGGGCTGCCGTTATGGCATATTTGATAAATGGCAGAATTCAAGCAGTCCACGAAACTTCACAACGTTCTCTATGACATCCGTGGACCGATCCTCGAAGCGGCGCAGCAGATGGAAGCCGAGGGTCACAGGATCCTCAAACTGAACATCGGCAACCCCGCGCCGTTCGGATTCGAGGCTCCTGACGCCATTTTGGTGGACATGATTCGCCACTTGCCGCACGCACAGGGATACAGCGATTCGCGTGGAATTTTTTCTGCCCGCACAGCCGTCTCCCAGTATTACCAAACGCGCGGCATCCAAAACATCCACGTTGATGACATTTATCTGGGAAACGGTGTCAGCGAACTGATCACCATGTCCTTGATGGCGCTTTTGGACAACGGGGACGAGATCCTCATTCCGGCACCGGACTACCCACTGTGGACAGCTTCCGTCAGCCTCGCTGGCGGCCGCCCCGTGCACTATCTGTGCAACGAGGAAGAGGGCTGGCTGCCGGACCTTGAGGACATCGAGTCGAAGATTAGCCCTAACACCAAGGGCATTGTGATCATCAACCCGAACAACCCCACGGGTGCTGTTTACCCCGAGGCTACGGTTAATGGAATGGTGGAAATTGCCCGCAAGCACGGTCTGATTGTCTTCTCCGATGAGATTTACGAAAAGATCCTGTACGAGGATGCAGTCCACGTCAATACGGCAAAATACACCGGTGACGATGTCTTGTGTCTGACTTACAACGGCTTGTCAAAGGCCTACCGTGTGTGCGGTTACCGCGCCGGCTGGATGGCTATTTCCGGGCCTAAGAAGGCGGCCTCGGATTATTTAGAAGGCATCAACCTCTTGGCCAACATGCGTTTGTGCGCCAACGTTCCGGCCCAACACGCCATCCAAACCGCTTTGGGCGGTTACCAGAGCATCAATGATCTCATCCTCCCCGGTGGGCGTTTGCTGGAGCAACGCAACAAGGCCTACGAGATGCTCAACGCGATTCCTGGTGTAAGCACCCAGCAGGCCAAGGGGGCGCTGTATCTATTTCCCAAGCTTGATCCCGAGGTTTACCAGATCCGCGACGACGAAAAGTTTGTCCTAGATCTGTTGCGCGAGCAGAAGATTCTGGTTTCTCACGGCCGCGCGTTCAATTGGGGTAAACCCGATCATTTCCGGATGGTCACTTTGCCCAACGTCAAAGACATTGAAGAGGCAATTGGCCGGATGGGCGACTTCCTGAGTCGGTATCACGGTAACTAAGTAAATTCGGTTAGGACGGCGCTGGCACGGCATATCGAGTCAGCCCATAACAGGCAGGCGAATCATGGCAAAGAAGTCATCAGGTAGCTCCGAGATTGTTCAATTCGAGGAGAGCCCCATCAAGGTGCTCCGAGTTGGCGACGGTTTCCAACTTGACAGCGTTGATCCAGACTCGGCTCCGGCTTTTCCTGGCGGAAAAAGTGAGGGACTTGCACGGCTAAACGAGCAGGATGACCGTCTGACCGAACTGCAGGAGAAGCTGTTTGCTGCCGCAAAGGGTGGGGCCCGCGATCGTGTTTTGTTAGTGCTTCAAGCGATGGATACTGCTGGCAAGGGCGGGATCGTCAGCCACGTAGTGGGCACGATGGATCCGCAGGGCGTTCACCTCAAAGCGTTCAAAGCGCCCACGGATGAAGAGAAAGCCCACGATTTCTTGTGGCGCATAGAGAAGGAAACCCCTGCTGCTGGCATGGTGGGTGTGTTTGACCGCTCGCACTATGAAGACGTGCTGATCCACAAGGTTCATGGTTGGGCCGATGCCAAGGAATTGAAGCGCCGCTACGAGGCCATCAACGAGTTTGAAGAGCGTTTGGCTGAGCACGGCACTCGGGTCCTTAAAGTGATGCTCCACATCTCTAAGGACGAGCAGAAGCAACGGTTGCTAGACCGTCTGGCGGACCCCACCAAACACTGGAAGTACTCCACGGGGGACCTCAAAGAACGCGAGCACTGGGACGGGTACCAGGAAGCGTTCCAAGCGATGTTTGAGCAGACTTCCACCGAAAACGCGCCGTGGTATGTGGTCCCGGCCAACCGGAAGTGGTATGCGCGTATCGCCGTGCAGCAACTGCTGATTGAAACTCTTGAGGCAATCGACCCGCAGTGGCCTGAAGCAGACTTTGACGTTGAGGCCGAGACAAAGGCTGTAGAAGCGTCCTAACGCTGAGGCCTACTCGGCTTCGGCTTTACCCTGTGCTGCGGCGAGTCGCTTGCGTGCGCCGTCGAGCCATTCTTCGCAACGCTGTGCCAAGGCTTCGCCGCGCTCCCACAGGGCCAATGACTCTTCCAGAGAAGCCCCGCCAGCCTCAAGCTTGCTCACCACTGCCACAAGCTCCTCGCGGGCTTGTTCATAGCTGAGCTGCTCTATTTGTGCGGCAATGTTCTTGCTGGTGCCAGTCTTATCTGCGGTGTTGTCAGTGGCAGTCATGGTGTGATTCCTACTCTCTGAGGTGCGTCTTTGGTCATGGGCGGTACGGCCGTAGCCGGTTAGCCAGTTTGTTCGGGTTGAAGCTGGCCAACCGTTGCGAGGAACTTGCCCTGTGCCACGCGGATCCTGAGCTCGTCCCCGTTGTGGACCTGCGAAGCGTCGCGGACCACCTGGCCGTCTTGGGCGCCGCCATCGTGTTGAACTACCGCATAGCCTCGATCGAGGGTCTTTTGTGGCGACAATGCCAAAACCTGTGCCCGGAGGTGATCTAGCTGGTCACCTGCACGTACCACTGCCGTGGTGATGGCGGAGCGTGAACGCGCGGTGAGACGGTCGACGTCGTCCGCGCGAACCGTAATCATCCCCTCGGGTGAGGCAAGAACCGGCCGCGTGCGGAGGGTTTGTAAACGTTCGGATTCGCGCTCAACCCTTAGGGTTACGGAACGCCGAATCTGGCCCAGTGCGTAGTGAACCCGCTGAAGTTCTTCGTTGACGTCCGGGACAATCCGCTTGGCGGCGTCGGTAGGTGTTGAGGCGCGAAGATCAGCGACCTCGTCTAGCAAAGGACGGTCCGCCTCATGACCAATGGCACTGACAACCGGGGTTACGGCTGCGGCTACGGCACGAATCAGTTCCTCATTGCTGAAGGGGAGCAAATCCTCCATGGACCCACCGCCGCGGGCGATGACTATAACGTCCACTTCCGGGTTGGCATCGAGTTCCGTTAATGCGCCGATGACTTGGGCTACCGCGTTAACGCCTTGGACCGCCACTTCACGGATCTCAAACTGAACCGCTGGCCAACGCAAGGCCGCGTTGCGGAGCACGTCCTTCATGGCGTCCGAATCGCGGCCCGTAATGAGGCCAATGCGATGGGGGAGGAGCGGGAGCTGTTTTTTCCGGCTCTCGGCGAAGAGACCCTCCGCGGCGAGTGCTTGACGAAGCCGCTCAATGCGAGCCAAAAGATCACCCAACCCAACTGGGCGAATATCCCGCACGGACATGTTCATCCGCCCGGTCTTAAGCCAAAATTCGGGTTTGAGGAGGGCGACAACCCGGGAGCCGCGTTCAAGCGGAGCCTCAAGACGCTCCATAGTGTTTGACCACATTGAGGCAGGCAAAGAAATTTCGGCGTCCACATCGCGCAAGGTGAGGAACGCTGACTTGCCCCGGTTGTTGAGCTCAATCAGTTGGCCTTCAACCCACGCGGCGGGCGTTCGGTCGATGTGAGCTTTCAGCTTGTGGGAGAGCACTTGCAAAGGCCACGGGTTCTCCGGGCTGGTCTCGGCGGCTGTCGCTGGAAGCGTGCTTGCTCGATGTTCCGCAGCCCTTAGCGAATCTTCGGGGGTGTGCTCACTCACGCGTTGCCTTTCAGCCGAATTGGACGCTTCCACTCTAACGAGTTTGCCTAGTTCTCCATGGAACCACTTGCCACCGACACTTTTTGCATTGGGGTCTAAACGGGGCACGGACGCGGTCACTGACTTTAGGATGGGAACTGCCCACCGAGCTGGTGTTCCCCTTGAGGGCCTCCAGTCTCTTGCCAACACAAAGGACTTTTGTGCGTTCCTTTATTGCTTTCCTAGCCACTGTTTTGGGCCTTGTCCTCACGGCCGTAGCAGGGCCAGCTATTTGGGTTGATCAGAACCTGGTTCAAGAGTCGGGCTTTGTGAAGATGGCCCAGCCCTTGGGGGAGGACCATGAATTCCAGGTGGCACTGGCCTCGGCTACGAGTCGGTCAATCGTCTCCGAACTAAACCTTCCTGACGTTCTCAGCGAGGCGATCACGCCGGTGGTGAACGCGGCAGCCAAAGGGATCACCAAACTGCCCGGATATGAGGCTGCGTGGACAGAATCCTTGCGCCGGAGCCATCACTTGACCATTACGGGGGAAGCCGGAACGGCTCAGCCCAGCGGTTTCACTTTTGATGCCGCTCCCATGGTCCAGCTACTCGCCGATAGTGTCAGCAGTAAGTTGCCGGTGAAGTTCACTGCCCCGAAGCAAGTTCTATTGCCGGTGGGCAGTCAAGCGCAACGGCAGGTGTTGGACTTTATGGTCAACTACGCGCCTCTGGGATATTACGCTGCTGGCGGTGCTGTATTGGCGTTTTTGCTGGCCTTGGTGAGTGCACGACGGCGGGGAATCACCTTAATGGTGATGGGTGTAGGTGTGGCGTTAATCGCTGCAGTATGGAAAGTAGGCGGCGGTCTGGCTGCCGAACAATTATTGACCCGCTCGGATGCAGAAGCCCTCAGCGGCGTGCTGGGACAACGGTTGGCCAACGAAGCGACCACGGTGTTGGACTCGTGGTTTCTGATTTTCTTGGCTGCGGCCGGTGTCCTATTTGTGGTGGGAATCATTGTTCAAGCGATCTCCAGATCACGCGAGGCACGCGCTCGCCGGTAGCATGGATCTATGACTACTGCAGCGGTTTCAGTTCCCATGCCATCGGTGCCTCGTCGGCGTCGTTCGCCGGAAGAAGTCCTTGCCGCGGCGCCTGTGGCAGGTGCCAAGAAGGTATTGCTGGCGGCACCCCGTGGTTATTGCGCCGGTGTTGACCGGGCAGTTATTGCGGTAGAAAAAGCCCTCGAGCACTACGGGCCCCCGGTTTATGTGCGCAAACAAATTGTTCACAACGTTCACGTGGTGAGCTCCCTGGAGGCTAAGGGTGCCATCTTCGTTGAAGAGAACGAGGAAGTTCCTGAGGGCGAACTGGTGATTTTCAGCGCCCATGGTGTTTCCCCGGCTGTGCTGCAGTCGGCCGAGGACCGTGGGCTGCGCACCATTGACGCCACGTGCCCGCTGGTGACCAAGGTTCACCGTGAAGCCGTCCGTTTTGCTAATGACGATTTTGACATTTTGCTTATTGGCCACGAAGGCCATGAGGAAGTTGAAGGGACCGCTGGCGAAGCTCCCGAACACATTCAAATCGTGAATGGCCCTCACGAGGTGGACAAGGTCCAGGTCCGTGACCCGGAGAAGGTCATTTGGCTCTCGCAGACCACACTCAGCGTGGACGAGACCATGGAGACGGTGCGTCTACTCAAGGAGCGTTTCCCCACTCTGCAGGATCCGCCCAGCGACGATATTTGCTACGCCACGACCAACCGCCAGGTAGCTATCAAGAAGATTGCTCCACAAGCTGACTTGGTGATTGTTGTTGGCTCGGCGAACTCCTCCAACTCGGTGCGGCTGGTTGAGGTTGCCCTTGAATATGGTGCTAAGGCTTCTTACCGTGTGGACTTCGCCAACGAGGTGGATGAGTCTTGGTTTGAAGGTGTGCAGACCGTTGGTGTGACCTCTGGTGCATCGGTCCCTGAAGTTTTGGTGGGGGACGTGTTGCGTTTGTTGGCCGACTACGGCTACGGAACAGTGGAGGAAGTTGTTACGGCTGAGGAGGATCTGTTGTTCTCCTTGCCGAAGGAACTTCGTGCCACGCTCAAGGCAGCTGGCGACTCAAGCCGCGCCCTTGGCGGCCGCGGCTCTCGTCCTCAGTCCTAGCCTTCACAGCCCTTAGCTTGCTTCGCGATCCCAGTCTGATTCTGTCGTTAACAGTTCAGGGGATCGCAGCGAGCGTGGGGTGTTTTCAAGGGTATTGGGCGTAGCCAGGCTTTCCCCGTCCAAGGCGTTAAGCTTCCTCGCTGTGGGGAGCACTCGCGCTTCGAGCGTGCCCACCATGGAGTTGTAACGGTCCACGGAGCTCTTGAGGGATGTGCCAAGCTTGGCTACGTTTTCTCCAAGGGTGCCCATCCGTTCGTAGAGTTGTTGGGCCAGTTCAAAGAGTTCTTTGGCGTTGTCCGTCAGTACGTCTTGACGCCAGGTAAATGCGACGGCTTTGAGCACGGCTAGGAGTGTTCCCGGCGAGGCCAGAACAACATTTTTGGCAAGGGCATGATCCAAGAGCTCAGGGTCTGCCGAGAGCGCGGCGGCCAAGATGGACTCGGCCGGCAAAAAGCACACCACTAGTTCAGGAGTGTTGCCCGGGATCTGCCAGTATTTCTTGGCGGAGAGTGAATCCACGTGGGCTTTGAGTGCTTTTGCATGGGTGCTGAGTAATTGTTGGCGGCGGGCCTCAGCGGCCGGGCCGTCAGCGGTGACCTCTTGAGCGTCCAAGTATGCGGACAGGGGCACCTTGGCATCAACCACAATTTGTTTCTCGCCAGGTAGGCGCACCACTAGGTCTGGCCGGACAGCACTAGTGGAGCCGGGCGTGCCGTCTGCGCTTGAGGTTGCTGAGTTCACCACGGAGCCTTGGACTTGCTCTACAAAGTCAACGTTGCGGAGCATACCGGCCGCCTCAACTACCCGCTTCAGCTGGACTTCGCCCCATTGGCCGCGGGCACTTGTGGAGCGCAGAGCTGAGGCAAGGGCATGGGTGGAGCTGAGGAGTAGTTGGTCAGAGTTGCGCGCTTCTTCCAGCTGCTGGGCCAACTGTCCGTATTGCTCCACCCGGTCACGTTCAAGCAAAGCCACTTGCTGCTGAACGGCGCCGAGTTTTTCCGCCACGGGGGCGAGTGCTTTCAGAACGTTCGCGTCGGATTGCCGGTCAGCGGTGAGTTCACGCGTGCGGTTCAAGAGCATGGAGCGTTCCGCGCTTGCGGCGGCCAGCTGCGCACTGACGTCCCCTAGACGTTGGGAGGAATCGTCCGCGTCGGCCTCGGCGGCGACCCAGCGCCGTCGTGCATAAACAAAGACGAGTGCGCCGCCCACTAGGGCGCCGACCACGAGCATCAATAGCGAGAGTAAAAGTACAAAGCCATCCATCCCTCTACCTTTGCACGGGGGTACGACAGAATAAGGAACTTCGCTTGTACACGGTAGAATCTAGGCCGTGGCTCTTACTATTGGCATCGTCGGACTGCCCAACGTCGGCAAATCAACTCTCTTCAACGCACTGACCCGCAACTCGGTTCTTGCGGCGAACTACCCGTTCGCCACGATTGAACCCAATGTTGGTGTGGTCAACCTCCCGGATCCTCGGCTCCAAAAGCTTGCGGACGTCTTTGGATCGCAGCGGATTTTGCCGGCACCGGTGTCCTTCGTGGACATTGCTGGCATCGTTAAGGGTGCTTCGGAGGGCGAGGGCTTGGGCAACAAGTTCCTGGCCAACATCCGCGAGGCTGAAGCGATTGCTCAGGTTATCCGTGTGTTCGACGATCCCGATGTGATTCACGTTGACGGTAAGGTCGATCCGCGCTCGGACATGGAGACCATCAACACTGAGCTGATTCTCGCTGACCTTCAGACGGTTGAGAAAGCCATCCCGCGCATCGAAAAAGAAGTCAAGATCAAAAAGCGCGAAGCCGCAGAGCTTGCCTCGCTTGAAGCCGCCAAGGCGGTGCTGGAACGCGGGGACACGATCTTCTCCTCGGTCAAGAGCGACAAGCTCGAGATGGAGCACTTGCGCGAACTCGGTCTGTTGACCGCCAAGCCGTTCATCTATGTTTTCAACTCGGATGAAGGCATTCTGGGCAACAAAGAGAAGCAAGAAGAACTGCGCGCCATGGTGGCCCCGGCGGATGCGGTCTTCCTTGATGCCAAGCTCGAAGCCGATCTGGTGGAGCTGGACGAGGAAGAAGCCCGCGAGATGCTGGAAATGAACGGCCAAGACGAGTCCGGTCTGGACCAGCTGGCACGCGTTGGTTTCCACACGTTGGGTCTGCAGACTTATCTGACCGCTGGCCCCAAGGAAGCTCGCGCGTGGACCATCCGCCAAGGCGACACAGCACCTCAGGCAGCCGGCGTGATCCACTCCGACTTCCAGCGCGGCTTTATCAAGGCCGAAGTAGTCTCCTTCGAAGACCTGATGGAGTCCGGATCCATGGCTGAGGCTAAGGCCCGCGGCAAGGTCCGGATTGAAGGCAAAGAGTATGTAATGGTCGACGGCGACGTGGTGGAGTTCCGCTTTAACGTCTAGCGTTATTGACGGAGTGCGTTATAGGCTGGTCGCATGATCAGATCGTTCGGTAACAAGGACACCGAACGCATCTGGCATGAGCAGTACGCCAAGCGCGTCGACCGGGCCGTGCAGCGAGCGGCTCTGCGGATGCTCGAGCTGATCCACGCAGCGAAGAATGTCGATGACCTGCGGATCCCACCGGGGAACCGGTTGGAGAAGTTGGCCGGCGATCGTCGTGGTCAGCACAGCATCCGGGTGAATGCCCAGTGGCGTATCTGCTTCGTCTGGAGAGATGGAGGTGCGGAAGATGTCGAACTCGTCGACTATCACTGATGTGGACCTGATCGAGCCGATCCACCCGGGAGAAATCCTGATGGAGGATTTCATCGAGGGCTTCGGGATCACGCAGAACAAGCTGGCGGTGTCCATCGGTGTGCCCCCGCGACGGATCAACGAGATCGTGCACGGCAAGCGGGGCATCACCGCGGACACTGCGATCCGCTTGGCCCGATACTTCGGGACGTCCGAGGAGTTCTGGATGAACCTGCAGTCGAACTACGAGCTTCGGCTCGAGCGCCGGGCGCTGCGCGACAAGGTCGCTGCGATCACGCCTCTGAAGGTCGCGTGAGCAGCACTGTATGGGGCCGGTGTCGGCACGGCAATGCTCAGGGCCGTCGCAGACGATGCTGTTCGCCGTGGGGTGCGGCTGTTGCAGGTGAAGACTCTCGGAGATTCGCACCCGGATCCCGGATATGTGACCACTCCGTGAAAACGCTTCGGGGCGGCATTTCTTGTGGATGGTTCCAAGGCTGTGCCGGCTTATTGGACACTCTGCGCATCCCGGTCGAGGCAATCCGCTGGCTCCGACATCAGTTCTTCGTGAGGGGAGGCTGATGGATGAGGGGTAGTTCGGTTAGTAGACCCGCCGAACTTCCTGTGGCCAGCCGCAAGCCTCGGCGATCTTCCCGGCCCACATCTTTGCAGCGTCGTCGTCGGGGACATCGATGATTGTCAAACCGCCGATGTGCGCCTCTGTGGGGGCAACTGGGCCGTCGGTGATCAACAATGTTCCGCTCGTCGCGTCGGCACTGAACGCGGCGTTGATGTTTTCATCCACGCCAGCGGCGAACACATACGCACCTGCTTCTTTGATCTCGTTCACCACATCGTTGGCCAAGGGTCCACGCGAAGCAAACCATTCTGCGGTGTGGTTTCCAACCCACTGCTGGTTGAAGTAAATGATGTAATGAGTCATAGCAGCTCCTTGCCGAGTACATTATGTGATCCACACAATGTACTGTCCGCGTGCTTTGAGGGCCGGTATCTGGGCTCGGCTGATGATGGAAATCTGCATGATTTCATCTCGCCTCCCGCTACGAGGCTGGGGTTATTTATTCTCTGATTATCCTTCCGCGGTGAGCGCAGGGTCTTCATAGCTTGGTATCTGTGGCGACGTGGTGGAGTTTCGGTTTGTCGTCTAGAACCGCCTCGGTCAAGACTGAAAGTATTGCCCGGACTGCTTTATGCACTCCGGGCATTTCTGTGTTTGGCGTGAGGGCGTACTTAGTGAGTGACGGTTAGAGCACCGGCAGCATAAGCGGCCTGTCCTACGTGTTGTACTGCGTCGTCAATGATGGACACAAGCCGTACGCCGAGAGTGACAGGCGTTTCCCAACTATTGTCGATGACCGCGTCCAAGTCCGTTTCCGAGAGGGCGTCAACGTAGTCGCCCAGTGCCCTCAACGACGCTTCGAGGTAGTCAACTAGAAGCTTCTGATTTGACACCTGGATTTGGTGAGATTGCTCGACTGTGTGGCCGTAACCGACCGTTTCACCCAGCTCGCCAAGGTCAAAAAGATTCCGGTATGACTCCCAGACTTGAGCCTTGCCGGTGAGGTGCGCCAGCTGCACGTCAACCTCGCGCCCGCTGTGCCATAGCAACCAAGCGATCGAATTGGGGTGATCGGATGGATGTGCGTTCAATTGCTGGGTGCTGAGCGCCGGAAGATTGCGCGCGGCGTCGATGGGTCGTTGAATAAAGTCGGCAAGTATGTCGTGGGTGTCCATAGGTCCATCTTGCCCCGGCGGTCCACACTCGGCTAGCGGGGCTGAACTTGGTGGAGCTTCGCTTGAGCCTCTGACCTTAGTGACGGGCGCCGTTACACGTTCTTGTTGTCGGGCGTGAAGGAGGGAGCGGAAGATGTCTAACTTGCCTGCTACCACTGAAAATGACCAGATCGGCTCCACCCCTCTAGGAGAAATCCTGATGGATGACTTCGTCGAGGGCATCGCGATCGCGAGGCTGCATGTCCTGCCCATCGCCGACCGGTTTGGAGAAGCCCTCGGGTGGTGCGGTATTCAGAGGTTTCCGATCTACCCAGGTTCTGATCCCCAATGGCTGATCGCTGGGTTGACGGTTCTCCCTAAGGTGCGCCGGCAGGGGATTGCGGTTCGACTACTGAGCGAGGTTATCCAAGCTACTCCCAAGAGCGCACCTGCGGAAGCGATGGGATTCGGGAAGGTGGCCCGACCGGGCGTTCTTCGCCCGTGATGTGCTCCACGTTGCCCCGGAACTTCTTGGCTGCGTCTTGAAGCGCACCACGCCGGCCGGAACCGTGACCATTCGCATTACCGAGGTTGAAGCCTATGCAGGCGAACGCGATCCAGGGGCACATTCGTACCGGGGAAAAACCAGCCGGAACAAGACCATGTTTGGACCTGCGGGACACATCTACTGCTACTTCACCTACGGGATGCATCACGCTATCAACCTCGTCGCTGGGCGGCCGGACCAGCCCTACGGTTGCCTCATTCGTGCTGGCGACGTGATCGAAGGAGCCAGTCTCGCCCGGACCCGGCGGCGACGGCGATGCATTTCCGTGGAGATACTGGATAGACGGCGCGGCCTCTGTCTCGGCGTATAAACCCGCGCCCGCAAGGGGAAAGTCAGGAAAGTCCGCCTAAGGGACGTGGTCGCGTGCCCTCTAGGCGTACGGCTTAAAACAGCGGCCAGGGAACAGCTGGCATGTCACCACTCGGCGCCGGAAACACGGCTGTGGTGCGCAATCGTTCACAGCGCGCGGCGAAAGCGTTCAACTCTTCGGCAGTCAGCAACTCAGCTAAGTCGCTACCCAACTCAGCGTCGAGCGCATCGGCCAGGCGCGCCACGCCGTCGAGCTCTTCAGCCGAAAGCGGTTCTCCCAACCACCCCCACAGGACTGTGCGTAGTTTGGGTTCGTGGTGAAAGGTCAGTCCGTGATCAACCCCGTGCCGGTGACCGTCCGGCATGGAAAGAATGTGGTCACCTTTGCGGTCGGCGTTGTTGACGACGACGTCGAACACGGCCATGCGACGCAGCGCGGCTGTGTCTTCGTGAACGAGAGCTACTGGCTGACCGTCCTCGTCTTGCCCTTTAAGGACTGGTTTCCAGCCTGTCTGAGGAATCCGATCAGCAGCCACAAGGTCCACTGCACCTTGGTCAGGGTCCTGATCCTGCCAGAGCTGAACCATGCCTTTCCCAAGCGGGCCGTCCCGCAGCCAGGTACGCGGGACAACGTTCCAGCCCAGTACCTGCGAGACCAAATACGCTGCCACCTCGCGGTGAGCCAAAGCGCCGTCGGGGAAATCCCACAGCGGACTCTCACCCGCGATCGGCTTATAAACAACGCTCACGTCGCCAATGCTGCCCAGAAAGGTGGCGTTCGATGCGGTGGTGATCCGGCCGGTGAGTTTCAGCTCGTCGGCCATTAGATCCGGTGTTGGCATTAGAACTCTGGAATGGTACAGGCGTGACCCTCGGGGTCTATGGGGTAGCCACAAAGCGGGCACATGGGGCGGCCAGCGGCCACAATCTCACGGGTTCGTTTAGCGAACGCCCGAGCGGTGCCTACTGGCATCCGCACCAAGAGCATTTCGCTCGAGGCGGCCTCATCATCAGAGAATTCGAGGTCGATGTCATTTTCCGTATCGCTGTCTACGATGCGGTGTGCTTCCAGAACCACCTGAGCCGTAGTTGGATCCCAGCCCAAGCTCATGGCGCCAGCACGGAACTCTTCCTCAACGGGCTCAAGCGGATCGTTGTCTACGAGTTCGATCGGCGTGCTCGCCGGAACGCTGTAACGGTTACCCTCGACCGTCATCAGCTGATCGAGAATTTCGTCGATCTTCTCTGCGAGAAGGGCGGACTGCTGCTTCTCTAGAGCGATGCTGACGAGTTTCTTAGCTGCACGGATCTGTAGGTAGAACGTGCGCTGCCCCGGAACCCCAACGGTGCCAACGACGACTCGATCAGGCCAGGCGAACTCGTGAACAAGTGTAGGCATATCAGTATTTTAGGCACACAGGGTTCATGGCGTCGCCGGCCCCATGCCGCCACCTACCGCGGCGTCACCGGAGTGAAGTCCGCTAGCTAGCCACGAAAGGTCGCCAGCGTCCGTGTTTGTCGCGTGGACACTGGTCCGTCCGGGACCGTAGCGCACAATCGATACGGATGCTGGCCCCACGTTGATCCGTTGGAAAAGATCCAAGTGCATGCCCAAGGCATCGGCCAAGATCGACTTGATAATGTCACCGTGACTGACGGCCACCCACACCGCTCCCGGACCGTGCTCGGCTTCGAAGGCGGCGTCGTGACGCCGAATCGCGGCCACCGACCGCGCCTGCATCGCAGCCATGGCTTCACCACCGGGAAATACGACGGCGGATGGTTGCGATTGCACCACAGACCACAGGGCTTCGTTTGCCAGTTCGCTGAGAGTGCGGCCCTGCCATTGGCCGTAATCGCATTCGTTGAGGTCTAGTTCAACCGGCGCGTGTGGGGTTCCACTCTGCCGGTCGAGGATGAATTGAGCCGTTTGCTGGCAACGCTCAAGCGGGCTGGTCACCACCCCAACTAAGGGAATCCCTGCGAGCCGATCGGCAGTCAGGGCCGCTTGCTCGCGTCCGATCTGGTCTAGTTCAACGCCTGGGGTCCTACCTGCGAGGACCCCAGTGGCATTGGCTGTGGTGCGGCCGTGCCGCACAAGGATTACTGTAGCCATTCACTCAGCCTAGTCGCCGCTCCTGCGACAAGCAGCGCCAGTGGAAGGATCAGAAACCGTAGGCGGCTTCTGCTTCTTGAAGTACGTGCGTGAAGGCGCGTGAGAGGGCCACCGTGTCTTGGGCTAGCCGCTCCAGACGCTGATCAACATCGTGGTTCACAATTTCCCCTCGGTGCACGTCCACCTGCTCCACAAACACGTATGGCTGAACAACTTGCGCCTTCATATACGTCAGGATCGGCTGCAGTTGCTGCTGACCAACCAAGTAGTGCTTAGCGGAACCAGCGGTAACCACCATTCCGGCAACCTTCCCGCGGAAGGCATTGACGGGGAGCAAATCGAAGACGTTTTTTAGCGCAGCGGGAATCGAAGCCTGAAATACCGGCGAGCCGATGATCAAGGCGTCTGCTTCCATGATCTGGGCAGTCAGCCAACCAGCGTCACCTGTTTGCTCAGTGTAGATCCGGCCATCGGCGAACGGCATGATCAGCTCGGAGAGGTCGATCAGCGAGGCATCGATAGTCGGATCAAACTCTCGGACGGCCTCCAACACTCGGTTCATCACCGTGCGGGTTCGGGTGCCAACATTTGCCCCTGAAAGAACTACCAGCTTCACTTGGCACCGCCTACAGGCTGTGCGGTGTATTTAGTGACGGCGGGGATGATTTCGCTGCCCAGGATGTCTAGCTGGGCCATGACGCGCTCGTAGGGAACGCCGCCGAAGTCCATTTGGGCGATGTATCGCTGGTGACCGAATTCCTCGTACTGGTGGAGGATCTTCTCGATCACCTGTTGGGGACTGCCCACGTTCACGATGCTGTGCGGGTCCACGCTCTGGGCGAAGAGTTGTTTTGGCATGCCGTTGCCGTTGGTGCGCTTCATACCCTCGTTGATGTGAGGGTAGTAGTCTCGGAGCGCTTGCTGAGAAGTTTCGGCGACTTGGAAGAAGCCAGCTGTGGCTATCGGCAGGCTGGCTGGGTCATGACCGCCTCGGCGCGCGGCTTCTCGGTAGGCCTCGATGGTTGGGCGGAAGGATGATGTAGTTCCACCTAGGTGGGCCATCACCATCGGGACGCCATCCAGGCCAGCGCGGAGTGCGCTGGAGGGTGTCCCGCCTACTGCTCGCCAGATCGGTAGACCGCCGTCGGTGGGGCGGGGGAGTACTTCAGCGTTCCGGAGTGGCTTCCGGTATTGCCCGTTCCACGTCACCGAGCTTTCACTGGCAATCCGCCGGAGGAGGCCAAATTTTTCCTCGAACAGTTCTTCGTAGTCTCTCAGGTCATAGCCCAAGAGTTCAAACAGTCCTACGCGGGATGCGCGGCCTGCCACGATTTCGGCTCGGCCATCGGATAGCAGGTCCAGCGTGGCGAAGTTCTCGAACACGCGCACAGGGTCGGAGGTGCTGAGAATGGTGGAGCTGCTGCTGATCCGGATGCGGCTGGTGGCCTCTGCGATGGCCCCGAGGATCACGGCATGGGCCTGTGAAGCGAAGAATTGCTGGTGGCTCTCGCCGATGCTGAAAACTGCTAGGCCAGCTTGCTCGGCGGCTTTGGCGTAGTCCACGAATTCGCGGATGCGTTGTTTTGCTGAAACACGCTCGCCTGTGGCCGGATCTGGCAGGTGGTCGCCGAGGGTATACATGCCGATTTGGAGACCGTTTTTTGGGTCAACGCCGTATTGGGTCATGCTGTCAACGGCAGCATCGCTGGTGGTAGACAAAGTCTCTCCCGAAGATGGAAATGATCAGTTGCTATGTCAAACGAGAATAGCACTATATCTATTCCCGCGATCATTCGCCCAGATTTAGGCGCCGATCGCTCTCGCTCAGTAACTTCTTCATCAGCCGGTTCAAGGTGCGCTGTTCGTCCGCATTCAGAGCCTCCTCAAACAATGAGGCTTGGAGTGCAATCTGGGCCGCATATACGCCCTCTAGGCGTGAACGGCCTTCTGGGGTGAGTGAAATGAACTTGGTTTTCCATCGTTGTTCACGAGTGATCAGGCCGGCTTGCTGGAGGCGATCTACCATTCGTGATGCGCCACCTGGACTTACGGTCAAAGCAGCAGCCAGGTCACCTTGAGTGACAGGTTCGTGGGCGCGCACATGTGCCAGAGCTTCGAATTGCGCCACTGTGAGTTCGTAGTTGCTCAAGTGCGCTGATGAAATCCTGTTGCTGTTAGCCACAAAGCGTGCCATGCGCAGCCACGTGACGGTGCTCGATTTCCAAGCGCTCATGGTGTGCGGCCATTCACCGTGGCGCCGATATTTTGCTGCTGCATCATTTTTGGTTCGTCTTCCCTGTCCGCTTCTGACTTCAGTCCACGATATGTGCTCACCCGGGCTAATGCTGTGATGAATTGACTCGAAGTGACCACGACGAAGCGATTCCAGTGATTTTTCTTTTGAAATCCCTCACCATTCGGCGTTTTCCAGGTCTACTGTTCGAGATAGTCGCACCCGCGCGGGGCTGCGCCGCTAAGAGGGGACCGCCATGTCATCTGACTTTGCACCGCATGGAATGACCTCGGGTGGGCATGCGCCGGCGGCCGAGGCCACTTTGGCTAACCGTGTGGCTGGTCAGGCGGTGATGGAGAAGTTGTTGTCCCAGCGAGTAGGGTTGCCGCCCAGATCTTGATGGTGGCTGGCCGCAAGCAGCGGCACCTGTACAACTCGGCGCACGAAGCAGCCCGGGCAGGGCGACTTTTGAGCACTCAGGTGCGTACCGTCGTCGGAGTTGCCGGCATTGTGGTGATTCTTGGTGCGAAGGGCCTCACGATTAAAACGCCTCCCACTGGGACCACTGTGATGACCGCCCGGCAATTACTGCCGTGGCTGGCTCGCAGGCCAGTAGTGCTTGGGCCGCGGCAAATAACGGCGCTATCGGCAGTAGCGGCACGGCCGGAGACGTGGCGTCGAACAACTAGCAATCTTGTGGACCCCGGGTTCGTGCGCTACGAATTCGCTAAACTACGTGCAGCAGTAGAAAGCGCACGACGGCGCCGGATCGGATGGGTGCTCGGGCTTTTCTTGGGAGGGCCGGTGGTAGTAAATACGCTCTTTTATGCCTTTCCTTTGCTGGTCCGGTTTTGATTGTGAGCCACCGCTCCGGGGGGCGCCGCCACATAGCTGCCTTTCGCCGTCGGTATGCGGAGCTTTGATGGTGCTGTCCGGCGTTTTCATGGCTGTTCTATGTGTTGCGGAGCTTGGATTTCTTGGAGTGTGTGGCGTGGCTGCCGTGTGGTCCAAATCAGCACAATAGCGACGAGGAGTAGGCTGGCGAATCCCAGCCCTGAATATCCTGCGGCGGCAAGGACTACCCCTGCCAGCGCCCCGCCAATAGCACCTGCCGCATTCATACTGAGGTCTGATACTCCTTGGAGAGCGGGACGGTCTTGTGGGTCCGCGGACTCGGCCACGAGAGCAGATCCAGCCACTACTGAAGCTGACCAGCCCAGCCCAAGAAGAATGAGGCTAATGGTCACTGCTTCGCGGGAATCTGCGGCCACTCCTGCCAGGACCAATGAGGCAACAAGCATCACCTGTCCCACCACTATGGTGGGCAGCTTGCCGACTTTATCTGCCATCCATCCGAAAACGGGGGAGAGCGCATACATTCCAGCGATATGAAGGCTGATGGTGAGCCCCACAATGGTGAGGCTTGCTCCGTGCTCGCGCAGATGCACTGGTGTCATGGACATTAAGGCGACCATGGTGGCGTGACTTAGGGCCACGGTAGCAACTGCATACCTTGCCTGTGGGTTCTTCCTCAGGACCGCTAAACCGCCTTGAGGACCAGGAATGGAGGGGTCTTGCGCTCGTGACGCGATGGCGGTCAGTAATGGATCGGGACGGAGGAAGCTCGCGTAGACCACGGCGGCCGCGATCTGCGCGGTTACAGAAAACGCAAATGCGCCGGTCATCGGAGGCAATCCGATGGCCGCACCCACAACCTCGCCCGGACCAAAGAGATTTGGCCCCAAAACGGCGCCAACCGTGGTGGACCACACCACCAAGGACAGGTCGCGGCCACGAGATCCCGCAACCGCAAGGTCTGTGGCTGCGAAGCGGGCTTGGAGGTTCACAGCTGAGCCAACGCCCAACAGCATAAGTCCCAGCAAAAGCAGCGGGAAGAGGTTGAGCGCTGCAGCGCTGATTGCCGTGACGGCACCGGCGCCAGCGATGATCGCGCCAGTGGAGAGTGAAATTCGGCGCCCGTGAGCCTGTGCCAATCGTGCCAGAGGCACTGCACTAATGGCAGCGCCGAGCGTGCTCATGGTTGCTGCCATTCCGGACCATGCATTGGACCCCGAGAGTTGCGCCGCCAAGAGTGAGCCTAGGGACAAGGTTGCTCCCATGCCGATCCCGCCCAAGATCTGCCCACCTATTAGGACGGCGATGATGCGGCGCTGCAGCCGCATGTGTCCTTCTGTCTTCATCTGGGTCCTTTATGGTGCGTGGTTACAGCCCGTGGTGGGGTGCCCTAATTCAAGATACTTCGAGATTCTGCCGTAGGGACCAGGCATATCTAAACTTGGAAAAATTATACCCCCACGGGTATTCTCTGGAGGTCAGTCAATTTCTAAGGAGTCAAGATGTGCAGTCCCGTTAAGTGCAATAAGTGCGAAAAAACCACCTGGGCTGGTTGTGGTGAGCACGCGGATGAAGTAATGGCCGACGTTCCCCCCGTGCAGCGCTGTACGTGCAACTAACCGCCCTGGCCTTCGGGCTGATCGTTGGCGGACTACTGGGGTTGGTGGGAGGCGGCGGGTCAATACTCGCCGTCCCCGCACTGATCTACGGTGTCGGTCTACCACTCGAGGCTGCCATTCCGACGTCGTTACTGGTGGTGGGTGCCTCATCCGCGGTTGCTGTATTGCCGCGACTGCGCCGCGGCGTGAACTGGCGCCTAGCGGTCATCATTGGCGCTGCAGGAACTGCCGCCGCGTACCTTGGGGCCTACGTCAATAGGCTGCTGAACCAGCAGATACTGCTTTTGGCGTTCGCCGCCATTATGGTTCTTGCAGGCATCAGGATGATGAGGCCATCAGCACCGTTAGGTGGTTCTTGCGCGCTGCCAGGCGGTGGCGTTCGCTGGCGAAGTTGCCTCCCCAAAGCAATCGCAACCGGCGCTGTAGTAGGTTTTCTCACCGGACTCCTCGGGGTCGGCGGCGGCTTCCTTATTGTTCCGGCACTGACGCTCGTCCTTGGATTGCCCATGGCTGTAGCGGTGGGCACCTCGCTGGTCATTATTGTTATCAACTCGATCGCTGGCTTTGCCGCGCATCTTGGTAACTTGCAAATCAACTGGGCGGTGACAGTTTCCTTTGCGGTAGGAGCTATGGTGGCGTCCTTGCTTGCTGGCAGGTACGGAAGCAAAATCCCAGACAAAGTGCTCAAGCGAAGCTTCGGGGCACTCGTGATCTTGGTTGCCGTATTTGTGAGCGTGCAAGCCTCGTTCTTTAGCTAGGTTTCAAGTCTCGTTGAGTAGTTGTTCCGCGCATCCGTTTCATCCAGCGGCACGGGATGGAGGAATCCGTGGGGACAGAGCTCCTCGCCTGGCGTAGCCGTCCGGCGGAGCCTAGTACCGCAGTCTGTGAAGAAGCTATGTTCCAGCCAAGTTACCGATGGGTCACGGTTTGGCATACGGCACCATAATTTGCACAACTTGTGGGTAAGCTACGTTCATATGTTGTCAAGGTCACAGGGAGTCACTGTGCTTTGTCTGAAGGACTCGTTCCAGATTTCTTCACCTAGCTCCAACACTAAATAGGAGGCGGAATGCGTCTGTCGCGCACTTCCAAGGCACTGGGGATGTTCGCTGTTGCGTCCATCGCCCTCACCGCTTGCGGTACTTCATCCACCCCGGGTGCAGATTCCAGCGCTGCTGGAGACAAATCTAAGGTCATCATTGCTGACGGTTCCGAGCCGCAGAACCCGTTGATGCCGGCCAACACCAACGAGGTTGGTGGTGGCAAGGTTATCGACATGATCTTCGCTGGTTTGGTCAGCTATGACGCTAACGGCAAGCCGGTCAATGAGCTCGCTGAGTCCATTGAAGGTAAAGATGGTCAGCACTTCACCATCAAGATCAAAAAAGACCAGAAGTTCACCAACGGCGAGGCAATCACTGCCAAGTCCTTCGTTGACTCCTGGAACTTTGGTGCCGCAGCGAAGAACGCTCAGTTGAGCGCAACCTTCTTCGAGAGCATCAAGGGCTACGACGAGACCAGCGCCGAAGGCTCCAAGATCGACACCATGTCCGGTCTTAAGGTTGTTGACGACCAGACCTTCACCGTTGAGTTGAAGCAGCCTGAGTCTGACTGGCCGCTGCGTTTGGGCTACACCGCTTTTGTGCCGGTTCCGGCCGAAGCGTTGAAGGATCCCAAGACCTACGGCGAAAAGCCGGTTGGTAACGGTCCGTACAAGCTCGCAGACGGCGGCTGGCAGCACAACGTGCAGATCCAGCTTGTACCGAACCCGGACTACAACGGTCCCCGTAAGGCTCAGAACGCTGGCGTAACGTTCAAGATCTACCAGAACGACGACGCTGCGTACCAGGACCTCATCAGCAACAACCTCGACGTTCTCCAGACCATCCCCACCTCGGGATTGAAGAACTTCAAGACTGACTTGCCGGGTCGCTTCATCGAGAAGTCCTACGCTGGTAACCAGACCATCGCTATCCCGGAATACCTTCCGGAGTGGAGCGGTGAAGCTGGCAAGCTGCGCCGTCAGGCCCTGTCCATGGCAATCAACCGCGATGAGATCACTAAGGTGATCTTCAACGGTGCCCGTCAGCCGGCCAAGGACTTCACTGCACCGGTACTCTCCGGCTACAGCGATTCCATCCCGGGCTCGGACAACCTGAAGTTCAACGCTGACAAGGCCAAGGAACTGTGGGCAAAGGCTGATGCCATCTCCAAGTGGGATGCCAACAAGACCTTCACCATTGCTTACAACGCTGACAAGGGTGGTCACAAGACCTGGGTTGAGGCAGTTGTCAACCAGATCAAGGCCACACTCGGCATCAAGGTTGAAGGCAAGCCCTACGCAACCTTCAAGGAAGCTCGCGCTGACGCTACTGCCAAGACTCTGACCGGCGGTATCCGGGCTGGTTGGCAGGCAGACTACCCGTCGCTGTACAACTTCCTCGGCCCGATCTACAAGACCGGCGCTGGCTCTAACGACGCCAACTACGCAAACCCGACGTTCGACAAGGCCATCTCCGATGGTCTGACGGCAGCCACGGTTGAAGACGGCAACAAGGCCATGAACAAGGCTCAGGAAATCCTCTTGAACGACCTCCCCGCAATCCCGTTGTGGTACCAGGTTGCTCAGGGTGGTTGGAGCGAGAAGGTCAGCCACGTTGACTACGGCTGGGACGGCGTTCCGCTGTACTACGCCATCACTGGTAAGTAATATCTGAACTATGGCGGGGGCAACCAGGAGTTGCCCCCGCCATAGTTCTGTTTTCAAACTCCTAGTCGAGCCTCGGAATCCCGGGGCTCGACTGCGGCCGTTATGGTGCGATCTTGAATCCCAGCGGCTGCGCTAGCAAAATTAAGGTTCCTCGATGAACGACTTCATCTCATCCTCGATCAGGATGCGTGCCGTTGGAGGTGACGCTCAGCGATGACTACATACATTCTGAAGCGCTTCCTGCAACTCATCCCAGTTTTCCTTGGAGCAACGCTCCTTGTGTATTTCCTCGTCTTCAGCTTGCCCGGTGACCCGGTTGCGGCGCTGTTCGGCGACAAGCCCGTCAACGAGGCCGTTGCAAACCAGCTGAGGGCCCAGTATCACTTGGACCAGCCATTTTGGATCCAATACTTGCTCTACTTAAAGAGCATCTTCACATTTGATTTGGGCTTGGACTTCTCCGGTCGGCCTATTGCCGCAGTTCTGGGTGAAGTGTTCCCAGTCACGGCTCGTTTGGCCATTATGGCGCTGATCTTTGAAGCCGTTTTTGGCATCATTTTCGGTTTGATTGCGGGCCTGCGAAAAGGCAAGCTCTTTGATGCAACCGTGTTGGTCGCCTCGCTGATCGTGATTGGTATCCCGATCTTTGTGCTCGGTTTCTTGCTGCAGTTCACCATCGGTGTGAAGCTCGGTTGGGCTAAACCCACGGTCAGCTCCGCAGCCAGTATCCAAGACTTGATCCTTCCCGCGATTGTTTTGGGCCTGGCGTCTTTCGCTTACGTTCTGCGGCTTACCCGCACCAGCGTGCTTGAAAACATGAGTGCTGACTATGTCCGCACGGCAACGGCCAAAGGCCTTTCGCGTTCACGAGTTGTCCGCGTTCACATTCTCCGTAACTCGCTGATTCCCGTAATCACCTTTTTGGGAGCAGACCTTGGCAGCCTCATGGGTGGCGCTATTGTGACCGAAGGTATCTTCAACGTTCCCGGCGTGGGTAACCGGCTTTACCGTGCAGTACTCACGGGTGAAGGGCCCACAGTGGTCTCTATCATTACCGTGTTGGTTTTGATCTATTGCGTATCAAACCTGCTTGTGGACCTTTTGTACGCATGGCTTGACCCGAGGATTCGTTATGACGCCTAATTCCAATGAAACAAACCCGGTTGCGCCACGGGCCAACCGATACCCGGCCGAGCACTTTGTTGCAAAGTTCGATTCCACCACGCTCCGCGCTGTCGACTCCGTTAAAGACGACCGTGCGCCGCTGAGCTTGTGGGGCGAAGCTTGGAAGAATTTGCGCACTCAGCCCTTGTTCTTGATCTCGGCCTTCCTGATTATCTTGGTTGTCCTTGTTTCGCTCTTTCCGCAACTCTTCTCTGGCATCAACCCAGCCTCAGACTCGTGCCAGTTGAGTAACTCGGACGGCGGCCCATCGGCTGGCCATCCCTTGGGCTTCACTCAGCAGGGATGCGACGTTTACGCCCGCATTATTTACGGCACACAGTCCTCGGTGACGGTTGGTCTTCTGACCACGATTGGTGTGTTGATCATCGGTGGCATCGTCGGGGCCCTTGCCGGGTTTTTCGGTGGCTGGGTTGACTCTGTTCTGGCTCGCATCAACGACATCTTCTTTGCGCTGCCGTTGATCCTGGGTTCCATCGTGATGATGCAGTTGCCGTTCTTCCGCGGTAATGCTTCCGTATGGACTCTGGTCGCTGTGTTGACCACTTTCGGTTGGCCCCAGATTGCACGAATTACACGTGGTGCAGTAATTGAAGTCCGTAACGCCGACTTCGTTACTGCCGCTCGCTCTTTGGGTGTTTCGCGTATGGGTTCCTTGATGCGTCACGTATTGCCGAATTCATTGGCCCCGATCATCGTTGTGGCCACCATTTCCTTGGGTACGTTTATCGTCGCCGAGTCAACGCTTTCATTCTTGGGAATTGGGTTGCCGCCAAGCGTTATGTCTTGGGGTAACGACATCAACTCGGCTCAGAACAACCTGCGCTCGAACCCGTTCCCCTTGCTGTACCCGGCAATTGCGCTTTGTATCACCGTTTTGAGCTTTATTATGCTCGGTGACGCACTGCGTGACGCCCTTGATCCCAAAGCGCGCAAGCGATGAAAGGGGAGGCCATGAGTAACTCGACTCCGATTAAGGAAGTCGGAGGGGACGCAGTAAAGCCCCTCTTGGAAATTCGCGATCTTGCCATCACCTTCGCCACCAGCAACGGTGACGTTAATGCTGTCCGTAACGCTCACTTGACGATTATGCCCGGCGAGACCGTGGCCATCGTTGGTGAGTCCGGTTCGGGTAAGTCAACAACCGCCCTGGCGGCTATTGGCCTGTTGCCTGGCAACGGTCGAGTCTCGGGCGGGCAGATCCTGCTCGACGGCGAAGACATCTCGCACGCTTCCGAGCGTCGAATGATCGAGCTGCGCGGTAACACCATCGGTATGGTTCCCCAGGACCCCATGTCCAACCTGAACCCGGTCTGGAAGATCGGTTTCCAGGTCAAGGAAACCCTCAAGGCTAATGGTTTGCCCAGCGGTCCTGACGACATTGCCAAGGTTCTTGCTGAAGCTGGTTTGCCCGATGCTAAGCGTCGCGCCAACCAGTACCCGCACGAATTCTCCGGCGGTATGCGTCAGCGTGCGTTGATCGCCATTGGTTTGTCTTGCCAGCCGCGTCTCTTGATTGCGGATGAGCCAACTTCGGCTTTGGACGTTACTGTCCAGCGCCAGATCTTGGATCACTTGGACAAGATGACCACTGAATTGGGTACTTCGGTTCTCCTCATCACTCACGACCTTGGCCTTGCAGCCGAGCGTGCAGACAAAGTTGTGGTTATGTACCGCGGCGAAGTTGTTGAGGCTGGCCCGTCACTCGAGCTGTTGCGCAACCCGCAGCACCCTTACACCCAGCGTTTGGTGTCTTCGGCGCCGTCGTTGGCTTCGCGCCGTATTCAGGTCGCGAAGGAACAGGGCATCGAAAGCGATGAGGTTCTCAACTCGGGTGAAGCCATTGTTGCTAAGGAACTTCCCTCCGAAGTTCTTCAGATCAAGAACCTCACCAAGGTCTTTAAGCTGCGCTCAGGCCTGGTCAAAACAACCGACTTCACCGCCGTGGATGATGTGTCATTTAGCGTCAAACGCGGAACCACTACGGCCATTGTGGGGGAGTCCGGTTCCGGAAAGTCCACCGTGGCTCAGATGGTTCTGAATCTTTTGGAACCCACCGAGGGATCCATCATTTTTGACGGTGTGGACACCTCCACGCTGAACGCGAAGGAGCTGTTTAAGTTCCGTCGTCGTGTTCAGCCGATCTTCCAGGACCCATACGGTTCTTTGGATCCGATGTACAACATCTTCCGGACCATCGAAGAACCACTGCGGACCCACAATATTGGCGATAAAGCCAGCCGCGAAAAGAAGGTACGCGAACTCTTGGATCAGGTGGCACTGCCACAGTCCACCATGCGTCGCTTCCCGAACGAGCTCTCCGGTGGTCAGCGTCAGCGTGTGGCAATTGCGCGCGCATTGGCGCTGGACCCTGAAGTGATCATTTGCGACGAGGCAGTCTCGGCGCTGGACGTTTTGGTCCAAGCGCAGGTCCTGAACTTGTTGGCTGATCTTCAGGCACGCCTTGGCCTGACCTACTTGTTTATTACTCACGACCTCGCCGTTGTTCGCCAGATCGCGGACGAGGTATGCGTGATGGAAAAGGGCAAGCTGGTTGAGGTTGGCACCACTGACGAGGTATTCGAAAACCCGCAGCGCGACTACACCAAGGCATTGCTGAACGCCATCCCCGGCGCAACGCTGATGCTTCCTCCCGAGGTCGCCTAGGAGCCAGTCGCCTAGGCACTAGTTGCTGAGGAGCTAGTCGCCTAGGCGTCAGCTCCGTAGCTGTTAGTCCAAGCACAAAGGGGCGGTCCACACCATTGGTGTGGACCGCCCCTTGTGCGTTGAGAAACGCTAGCGTGCTTGCAGGTTTATCGCCTTTAGTTTGTTCGAGAAGATGGTTGCCAGTTTGTTGTGACCTGTCATTTTCATGTGGACTCTGTCCGCGAGGTCGGATCCCAAGTTGTACTGGGTAATCCAATTGCCGGCGCTCACAAACGGGATACCGTGTTTTTTCGCTACCGACGCTAAAACGGTGTCAACCTCGTGACGGCGCCCGCCGCCGTCGTTCTGTGAACGAGCAAGTGTGCCTAACATCAGGAATTTAGAGGTGGGGTAGCGAACTTGAAGGCTGGCCACTAACTTGTCCGCATTGGCCACAATTTCCTCGTTGTTATAACCACGGGCTGCGTCGTTGCCGCCGCCTTCAAAGACCACTAGCTGTGGAGCGCTCGAGGGTAGATACCAGTCACCGTGCTGCAGCGCATCGTAATAGTTGCCAGTGGTGGAGTTAGCGGCCATGTAGCCCGTTCCGCCTCCGCCCACGAAGTACACCTTGTAACCCACACGGTTTAAACCTTGCCGCGGCCACGTCCGCTCACCCGGGACTCCGGCTGCGCCGGCCGCTTGCGAATCGCCAATCAGCAAAGCAGTCCGGCTGATATCAGGAACCACTCGCTCGATCCGGTCATTGCGAGGGTTGCGCACCAAAGTGCCATCCGCCAGCCCTGCAGCAATAATGTTCGACGCCGAGTTGTTGCCTTGGGCGGTAAGGTCCGGCTGGTCGCCAACACCGTTAGTTCCGGCGCCGCTGCCCGCGGTGCCTGAACCGGCAGTGCGTGCGGCACCTCCGGCTGAAAGCGAACCGGCGCCGCCGAGTCCTGCCGGCCTAGCAGCGGTGACTTTAGAAGCGGAAGCCGATGTGCCGGCGTCGTACATGTTTTGAACCACTGCGGGTGCGCACACGCCGAGCAATACGGCCCCGGTGAGCACGGGAACCGCGAAACGGGTTCGCACGGTACGTTTGATCATCTTTTCCCCACTAAAAATGCGCTGATCGAACAGCGCGTCACAGTCATAATGGGCGCATTTGAGGCCAATATCCAGTGACCTTGACCACTTTCTGCCAAGAGATTTCTTACAATCTGGTAACCCTGAGCCACCTGCCTGATGCCGCGAGTTCGCCAGCCCAAATACTCACCAGCTAGAATAGAGGGAGTTCCCCTTGACATTAGGGGGTGTCCACTGCGCTGCGTCCGGTATTCCGGCCGGGAAATGGCGCGATAAAACAGCTGACTTCACCACTGAATCGAGCCATAACGCATGTCTGAAACCACCGCTACCGCCGGGGCAAACACCGCCTCACGCAGCGACCTGCGCAACGTAGCAATCGTTGCCCACGTTGACCACGGAAAGACCACCCTGGTCGACGCAATGCTCAAGCAGACGCACTCCTTCGCTTCCCACGGTGAAGTTGCAGACCGCGTTATGGACTCCGGTGACCTTGAGCGCGAAAAGGGAATTACCATTCTCGCCAAGAACACCACCGTTGCTTACAACGGTCCTTCCGCTGACGGTCAGGTTATGACCATCAACGTTATTGACACCCCGGGCCACGCCGACTTCGGTGGCGAGGTTGAGCGCGGTCTGTCCATGGTTGACGGTGTTGTTCTCCTCGTTGACGCTTCTGAGGGCCCGCTGCCCCAGACTCGCTTTGTGCTCCGTAAGGCACTCGCTGCCAAGTTGCCGGTAATCCTCTTGGTTAACAAGACCGACCGTCCCGATGCTCGCATCGAAGAGGTTGTTGCCGAGTCCATGGACCTTCTTTTGGGTCTCGCTTCGGACATGGCTGACGAAGTTCCTGACTTGGACCTCGACGCCGTATTGAACGTTCCGGTTGTTTACGCATCCGGCAAGTTGGGCCGTGCGTCCACCGTTCAGCCTGAGAACGGTACTGCTCCGGACAACGAGGACCTTGAGCCGTTGTTCAAGACCATCATCGAGCACATCCCGGCACCTACCTACAACCCGGAAGGTGTTCTGCAGGCGCACGTCACCAACTTGGACGCTTCCCCGTTCTTGGGTCGTTTGGCACTGCTGCGTATCTTCAACGGCACCCTGACCAAGGGCCAGACGGTTGCTTGGTGCCGCGCTGATGGAACCACCAAGTCGGTAAAGATCACCGAACTGTTGGCTACCCAGGCATTGACCCGCGTTCCGGCAGAGTCTGCTGGCCCCGGTGAGATCGTTGCTGTTGCAGGTATCGAGGACATCACCATTGGTGAGACCCTGACCGACGTTGAGAACCCGGCTCCGTTGCCGTTGATCACCGTTGACCCGCCGGCAATCTCCATGACCATCGGTATCAACACGTCCCCGATCGCCGGCAAGGTCAAGGGCCACAAGGTCACTGCCCGCCAGGTAAAGGATCGTTTGGACAAGGAGCTCGTGGGTAACGTTTCTTTGAACGTTCTCCCCACCGAGCGTCCGGATGCTTGGGAAGTTCAGGGCCGTGGCGAATTGGCACTGTCCATCCTCGTTGAGCAGATGCGTCGCGAAGGCTTCGAGCTGACCGTTGGTAAGCCGCAGGTTGTTACCAAGACTGTTGACGGCAAGGTTCACGAGCCGATGGAACACATGACCATCGACGTACCCGAAGAGTACTTGGGTGCAGTGACTCAGCTGATGGCTGCTCGTAAGGGCCGCATGACCAACATGGCGAACCACGGTACCGGCTGGTGCCGTATGGAATTCATTGTTCCTGCCCGTGGTCTGATCGGTTTCCGTACCCGCTTCCTGACCGACACCCGTGGTGCCGGTATCGCTTCGTCCTTGGCTGAGGGCTACGAGCCGTGGGCCGGCCCCATCGAATACCGCACCAACGGTTCGATCGTGGCTGACCGTGCAGGCGTGGTCACTCCGTTCGCAATGATCAAGCTCCAGGAACGTATGACCTTCTTCGTTCAGCCCACCTCTGAGGTTTACGAGGGCATGATCGTTGGCGAGAACTCCCGCGCCGACGACATGGACGTGAACATCACCCGTGAAAAGCAGCTCACCAACATGCGTGCTGCTTCCTCGGACACCTTCGAAAACATGACCCCGCCGAAGGTCCTGACCCTCGAAGAGTCACTCGAATTCGCTCGCGAAGACGAGTGCGTTGAGGTTACTCCGGAGGCAGTTCGCATCCGCAAGCTCATCCTTGACGCCAGCGAGCGGGCCAAGGCAGCACGTAGCCGCGCACGCGCATAGCTTCAGTCTGAACAAAGGCGCCGTGTGCCGTAGGGTTTTTCCCTATGGTGCACGGCGCCTTTGTTATTAGTTTGGGGCGCTACTCGCTCGCCTGTAGCCCGGTATTCGCGGTGGTTTTCCTGATTAGATCATTCTTTTTCCTCAGGTTCCTGCTGGGCTGACGTTCCGCGCCGGGGGAGGCGGGACCGGCTTGGCTAGGGTCACACGGTCCAGCAGGATGCTGATCTCTCCGCTTCTGCTAGAGACTACAATCCTGGGGCTCTCTGCGGCGGTGTAGTCCCGCGCTGAAAGCTCGCCGAGAGCATCGCTGAGTGCGCCGTCGTCGAGCCTGTGGCGCACAACCACGCGGGTGCCCAACGGGGCGCTGACTAGAAGGGGAACCCCGCGGAGCTTAGAGAGTGACACAACTCAATGGTAAGCGGGCGTAATGACTTAGCGCTGAGGGGGGTGGGGGATAATAAGGTAGGTAGACTGCAGTAGCGCCCCGGTGTACTCCAACGGCCGGGCGTGCCAGAAAGAGAGGTCGGGACGTGACGTATGTAATCGCACAGCCGTGCGTAGATGTTAAGGACAAGGCATGTATCGAGGAATGCCCTGTTGACTGCATTTACGAAGGCGAGCGAACTCTCTACATCCACCCCGACGAGTGTGTGGACTGCGGTGCTTGCGAACCTGTTTGCCCCGTAGAAGCCATCTACTACGAGGATGACACCCCTGACGAGTGGGCCGAGTACTACAAGGCCAACGTTGAATTCTTTGATGATCTTGGTTCCCCCGGTGGAGCAGCGAAGATCGGCAACACGGGAACAGATCACCCCTTTATTGCCGCGTTGCCGCCACAAAACCAAGATCACTAATGGCCTTCCCCTCGGAGAACTTTGGGCTGAGCCTGCCGGAGTACCCCTGGGAGGCCATGGCACCGTACCTCAAGCGTGCTGCTGAGCACCCTGACGGTGCTGTGAACTTGTCCATTGGTACACCAGTGGACCCCACGCCGGTCGTGATTCGTGAGGCCCTTGCTGCGGCTTCGGATGCCCCCGGGTACCCTACGGTCCACGGCACAGCTGGTCTGCGCCAAGCGATTGTGGACTGGTATGCCCGCCGCCGAAACGTCCCTGGCCTCGACCCTGAGGCAGTTATGCCAACGTTGGGTTCGAAGGAGCTGGTAGCTTGGCTGCCGTTCCTTCTGGGACTGACTGCCGAGGACGTGGTGGTGCGGCCCGCCGTTGCCTATCCCACCTATGACATTGGTGCTCGGTTTGCCGGCGCCCGCGCCGTGGCCGCTGATACCTTGGACGGGCTCGACGACGACACTCGCTCACGCGTGAAGCTCATCTGGGTTAACTCCCCGGGCAACCCCACCGGAACAGTCCGTTCTGCCGCAGAACTTCAAGCTCTAGTAGCCCAAGCCCGCGAGCTTGGTGCCGTGGTGGCCTCTGACGAATGCTATGCCGAACTTGGCTGGGGTGAATGGGACGCACAGCGGGGTGGCCAAGCGGTTCCCAGCATCTTGGATCCCCAGATCAGCGGTGGCAGCAGCGAAGGTTTGCTGAGCGTCTATTCACTGAGCAAGCAGTCCAATCTGGCCGGCTACCGCGCGTCGTTTGTGGCAGGTGATCCGGTGATTATGGCCAACCTTGTGAACAGCCGCAAACACGCCGGAATGATTGTCCCGTACCCGGTGCAAGAGGCTTTGCGAGTGGCGCTGGGCGAGGACCAGCATGTCCAAACTCAGAAGGATTTGTACCGCAAACGCCGCGAACTTCTTATCCCAGCACTTGAAGCATTTGGCTTGACCATCCATGGATCCAACGCTGGCTTGTACCTGTGGTGCACGGCGGGGGAGCCCACTTGGGACACCATCGGCAGGCTTGCAGATCTGGGGATTGTGGCGGGCCCGGGAGTTTTCTACGGCGAGGCTGGTAACGGATATGTGCGGATCGCGCTGACGGCTACAGATGAAGGGATCGCGGCCGCGGCTCACCGCTTGGCTACGCGTCAGTAACAATCTTGTGGCGTGGTTCACATTCGGCGTCATTTTCCCCTTAAATGAGGCACCCGGATTAGTGATGCCTGCCTGCTTGGCGGTAGTTTATTAGTGACTATCGTGGTGGCTTTCCACAAGAAAGCTGCAGCCCAGCACTTTGAAGTCTCTGCTTTGACTCACGAGTTGAACCAGCTGACGGGCGCCGCCACGAGAAGTTGAAGAAGCGTTCTATTAGAGGCTTTGAAACCTCATGAAGGGGACTCCATGACTGAGACCACTAGCGCAACCCTGCGCCATGCCGGCGGCGAGCTTGAATTGCCCCGCATCCAGGTTGTTGAAGGAAACGAAGGTTACGACGTTTCAAAGCTGCTGAAGCAGACGGGCGCAGTCACCTTTGACCCCGGCTTCATGAACACCGCAGCAACAAAGTCTGCCATCACCTACATCGACGGCGATGAGGGAATCCTGCGTTACCGCGGATACCCGATCGAACAGTTGGCGCAGCACTCCAGCTTTCTAGAAGTGTCCTACCTGCTGATCTACGGCAACGTGCCCAGTGCCACCGAGCTTGAAGAATTCGATCAGAAGATCCGCCACCACACACTGCTGCACGAAGAACTCAAGGGCTTCTTCAGCGGCTTCCCGCGCGACGCGCACCCCATGCCCGTGCTTTCCTCGGCCGTGTCGGCGTTGTCCACTTTCTACCAGGACTCGCTGGACCCCAAGAATGCTGAGCAGGTTGAGCTGTCCACCATTCGCCTGATGGCAAAGCTGCCGGTTATCGCCGCGTACGCTCACAAGAAGTCCATTGGCCAGCCCATGCTGTACCCGGACAACTCCCACAACTTGGTGGAGAACTTCTTGCGGCTGAGCTTCGGCCTACCTGCGGAGCAGTACGAGATGGACCCGGTGGTGGTCAAGGCCCTTGACCTGTTGCTGATCCTGCACGCTGACCACGAACAGAACTGCTCTACCTCCACAGTTCGTCTGGTGGGTTCCTCGGATGCAAACCTTTTCGCCTCCGTCTCCGCTGGCATTCACGCCCTGTCCGGCCCCGCGCACGGCGGAGCCAACGAGGCTGTGCTGAAGATGCTTCGCCAGATCCAAGCCGACGGCACCAAGCCTGAGGACTACATGGAGAAGGTCAAGAACAAGGAAGACGGCGTCCGACTGATGGGCTTTGGGCACCGTGTTTACAAGAACTATGACCCGCGCGCCAAGATCGTCAAGGCTACGGCCCACGAGATCCTCAGCAAGCTCGGCGGAAACGACGAGATGCTGGACATCGCCCTTCGTTTGGAAGAGAAGGCGCTCAATGATGACTACTTCATCCAGCGCAAGCTCTACCCGAACGTGGACTTCTACACCGGCCTGATCTATAAGGCCATGGGTTTCCCGGAGAAGATGTTTACAGTCCTCTTTGCCATTGGTCGCTTGCCGGGCTGGATTGCCCAGTGGCGCGAAATGACTCAGGACCCGCAGACAAAGATTGGCCGCCCGCGTCAGCTGTACATTGGCGAGCCGGAGCGCGACTACCCCGCACGGTAGTGTGCCGGTAGCCCACTTAGATGGCTGCTAAATAATTCTAAGAATGACGACGACGGCCGGTACCTTTCGAAAGAAAGGTACCGGCCGTCGTCGTAGCTTAAGCAACGCGGGGTCACTTACGGCCCATGTAAGCGGACTTAAAGGGCCGTAAGTGACCCCGCGTTGGGGTTAAGAGGCGTTGTAACCCTGCGGGTTGTTCTTCTGCCAGCGCCAGTGGTCTTCACACATCTGGTCCAGGTTCTTCACGGCGGACCAGCCGAGGTCTGCCAGAGCTGCGGAAGTGTCCGCGTAGCTCTCCGCAGCGTCGCCAGGGCGGCGTGGAGCCAACTCGTAGGGGATCGGCTTGCCGACGGCTTTACCGAAGGATGCCAAAACCTCCAATACTGAGGAGCCCTTGCCAGTACCGAGGTTCCACCGGCGGACACCCTTGTGCTCACTAATGTAATTCAGGGCCGCGAGGTGGCCAGCTGCAAGGTCAACCACGTGGATGTAGTCCCGGACTCCAGTGCCGTCAGGGGTGGGGTAGTCACTGCCGAAGACCATAACCTTCTCGCGGCGTCCCACAGCCACTTGCGCCACAAAAGGAACCAGGTTGTTGGGGATACCCGCCGGGTCCTCACCAATACGGCCAGATTCGTGAGCGCCCACCGGATTGAAGTAGCGCAGAAGGGCTACGCTCCAACGCGGGTCGGAATCGCCGAGATCGTTGAGGATGTCCTCGATCTGTTCCTTGGTGCGCCCATAGGGGTTGGTGGCGTCCATGGCCATTTTTTCGATCAGCGGCACGGGGTTGTCATTGCCGTACACGGTTGCTGAGGAGGAGAAGACGATGGTGCGGACTTCATACTTTTCCATGGTGCGCAGAAGGCTGATGGTGCCAGCAACGTTATTGAAGTAGTAGTTCAACGGTTCCGCAACAGATTCGCCAACCGCTTTGAGGCCCGCGAAGTGGATCACTGCCGTGATGGAGTGAGCTTCGAACACCTTTTCAAGGGCGGCCGTGTCATTCAGGTCCGCGAGGTGAAAAGTTGCCTTTTTGCCCGTTAGCTCAGCTACCCGGGCCAAGGACTCCTCGGACGAATTAGCGAGGTTGTCCAAAACCACAACCTCGTGCCCTGCTTCAAGTAGTGCAAGAACGGTGTGGGAGCCGATATAACCGGTGCCTCCGGTGACCAAAATACTCATGGCAATACGCTATCCCATGAGCCAACACGGCGCGGAACGTCAGCTTAACAACTTTTGAAGCTCACCCGTGCTAAAAACGATAAGTGCCTAAATATGTAGACCCGGACCGCCGGCGGCAGGACATCGTTGACGCAGTTTTCAGAATTGTTGTGGCTGATGGGCTGGAACGAGCTTCCTTGCGTGAAGTGGCTGAGGAATCCGAGTTGGCTGTTGGATCCGTTCGGCACTACTTCCGCAGCAGTGATGAACTCCTGATTCACACGTTCGCCACCGTTGTGGACCGCATCCTAGATAGAGTAGAAATCGCTGCCGATAACCTCCAGAAAGCCGTCGATGCTGGAGCTGGCACCGAGGCAATCGAAACAGCCGCACTGCACATGCTGAGCGAGCTTTTGCCCATTGGGGAAGAACGAGCCACAGACACGTGCGTCTGGTTGGCATTCCGCAACGCTGCACGCATCAAAGACGTTTTTGCCGCGGAAGCCGCGCGTAGCCATCGTGGGGTGGGTGCCGCCGTTGGTCAACTCATCACTGCACTGCGCGGACCTGCCGCAGCCCAAGACCTAGACGCACTGGTGGTGGACGCTGAATTGTTGATGTCTACGGTGGATGGCCTCAGTGTCCACGCACTCTTGCAACCTCAGTGGCTGGATGAGCAGACGTGCCGTGCCGTTTTGACCCGTCAACTACGGTTTCTCGCCAGGGCGTAGGCTCCAGCCGGACCATTAACGTTCGGCGAAGGCAGGAATACACTGAAGCTGTACCTATGCCAAGGGAGGCATTGCGATGCAGCAAAACGGTGGCGCGGCGTGGAAAATCACCATGGATACTTCCCCAGCGATGATGACCGCGCTCTACGTACGTGACGCAGCAGGCCTGGTGGGGGCTGGTGAGCCCGCCATCTCGAAAGCGAGTCCGCGAGTCCACCCGGTGGACCATCATCATCTAACAGCCCCAGTGGGCGGTCAGGAAGCGCTGCGGATCGAATGGGAAAACTGGTGGAGGGCACTAGTAAAGAACCCGCACACCACCGACTTCGCCGTGGACCCGGGTCTGGATCCTGAAGCTTTTGGTCAGTTTGAAAACTCACCTGCACTACAGCGTGTATTTCAGGCTCACTACGGGGCAGCGTTGGAGTGGGTTCAGAAGCGCTCCCTTGAATACAAAAAACTGCAGAGCGAGCGTTATGTCAGCGGTGTCTCGGGAATACTCCAAGACATGGTGCAAGATCGCGAACTGGAACTCGGACGTTCGCCGCGGAACTTTGAGCTGTCCATTATTGAGCTCCCGCTTTGCGAAGAGCGTGCCTGGTACCTAGAACCTGACACTATGATTATGAGCCACAATTTGTTGTCACAGCCAGAGATCTTCCGCAGCTATGTTCAGCCAGTGGTGGAGTTGCTGGTATAGCCACAGGCCTGAGGGTGCATAAGGGACCTAGGGTGTGGAAGAAACCGTGGGAGCGTAGGTGCTGATCTGCACTGCACTTTGGGAAGAATCAGCAGCCTGCCAGCCATTGCGCGCGTGGCGGTCCCACGCTTGGCCACCAAAGCAGACTCGAGTAATCCCCAATGACTTTGCGTTGGCAACAGCCCAGTTGGCCACGGCCCAGCCTTGGGCGCCGGCAGCTGGGACGGACAATGTTGCGCCGTTGACGGTACCGTCTTGAGCGCCAAAAGCGGCGTCCATTTCGGTACTCACGGCTCCGGGGCCGTCATTGGCGTCTGCGGGGCGCAGAACACAATCCAACCCCGCACCAGACTGCCCGGTTAGCGCTGAGGCGAAGGCCCTGCCCTCAGGTTCGTGATCCGCGTACGCGTCAGGGAAGGCAGAGCGTTGAACCTTTTGGGCTGCCTCGGTGATAGGCAAGGACTCGTAGCCTTCAACTTTGATCAGGACGTCATAGAACGCATTGGTGGCATACACCGGATCCATCACTTGAGCCTCGGTGCCCCAACCCTGCGAGGGGCGTTGCTGGAACAAACCACGCGAATCCGGACCGGCGGTGTCCCCGTAGTCGATATTGCGCAGCTTGGACTCTTGTAGCGAGGTTGCCAAAGCAATTGATGCAGCCCTAGCTGGTAAGGACCGGCGCACTGCAATAGCGGAAATGAGCGAGGCATTGGCTGTTTGATCAAGTGCTAAGGAATACGACTCAGACCCGACCTTTGCTGTGCAGCTCTCGGTAATCACAGCATCGCTCCGCTGCATCACTTGGTACGCGGTAAAAATACCGCCTCCCACCAGCGCCAAAAGCAGCCCACCAGTGAGCCATCGCCTAATGCGGCGTCTACGAGCCACGAGGGGCGCCCTTCGGTTGTTGTGGGTTAATTAGTTAGCGTGCAATGCCTCGTTCAGGGCCACAGTTTGACCCTTGCGGGGAAGTACTTCAACCTCGCCCGTGCTCGAATTACGGCGGAACAACAAGTTAGGAACACCAGAAAGTTCCACAGCTTTAACAATCTGCTGAGTGTCTTCCCCATCAGCGTCCTTAGGGCCGTGAACCCGCACACGAGTACCAGCGGTGACGTAAAGCCCAGCTTCAACCACTGAGTCATCACCAATGCTGATTCCCACACCCGAGTTGGCACCCAAAAGTACACGTTCACCCAAAGCAATACGCTCTTTACCGCCGCCGGAGAGGGTACCCATAATCGAAGCACCACCACCAACGTCCGTTCCATCGCCAGCTACAACACCGGCTGAGATACGGCCCTCAACCATTGAGGAGCCCAGGGTCCCTGCGTTGAAGTTCACAAAACCTTCGTGCATCACGGTGGTGCCTTCAGCAAGGTGCGCGCCCAAACGGACCCGGTCAGCGTCTGCAATACGAACGCCGCTGGGGATCACGTAGTCAACCATGCGCGGGAACTTGTCCAAGCTGTAGACAGTGACCTGTCCACGCTTGCGCAAACGGGCGCGGGTGAGTTCAAAGCCTTCGGGCAGTGCCGGGCCAAAGTTGGTCCACACCACGTTGGGCAGTTTGCCAAAGATGCCGTCCAGATTGATGGTGTTCGGGGCCACCAATCGGTGCGAGAGAAGGTGAAGACGCAAGTATGCGTCGGCGGTGTCTGCAGGCGCCTCATCAAGATTGATCTGGACAAAAACCACACTCTGCACGGTGCCGCGGTCCGGATCAGCGCCATCGGCTGCAAGGGCTGTTAGCTCAGCGTCAGCTGCTTCAACGGAGCGGAGATTCTGGGCTGCTTCGCCCAGTGCGGGGGCCGGGAACCAGACGTCCAAGACAGTAGCGTCCTCGCCGCGCATGGCGATGGTGGCAATTCCAAAACCATGTGCGCTGCGTGAGGCTGCAACGGTTTCAGCAGAATTGGTGTTCTCAAGGGATTCGGGCACGGCAGATTCCGGGGCAGAAGAAGTCATGGTTACAGTCTAACGAGTGCTGCGGCGGGGCGGAGGATAGGGTGGAAACGTGACTATTGAACTTGATCTTCGCCAAGATGTTTCGCTCCTCACCGCTGCACTGATGGACATCAACAGCGTCTCCGAAAACGAACTGCCCCTTGCCGACGCCGTAGAGGCTGCATTGCGCCAGATCAACGGCCTTGAGGTGACCCGGGACGGCGATTCAATCGTGGCCCGCAGCAATTTAGGGCTGCCGGAGCGTGTGATTCTCGCTGGCCACCTGGACACTGTCCCGCTGCCTACGGTTGAAGGTGCACGCGGCACGGTGCCCTCAAGCTGGGACGGGGAGCCCGGGCACGGAACGCTCTACGGGCGCGGTGCAACGGACATGAAAGGTGGTGTGGCGGTTCAACTATCGCTCGCTGCCACAATGTTCGACGCCGGATCTCGCCCGGGCAAGGACGTCACCTTTGTGTTTTACGACCACGAAGAAGTTGAAGCGTCTAAGTCCGGCTTGGGCCGGTTGGTTCGCAACGCTCCTGAACTGCTGCACGGTGACTTCGCCATTCTTTTGGAACCAACCAACGGCACGGTGGAGGGCGGCTGTAACGGGACCAGCCGATTTGAAGTCACAACCTCCGGGGAAACGGCGCATTCCGCGCGAGCATGGATGGGCAGCAATGCAATCCACAAAGCCGCCCCGATTCTGTCTCGCCTAGCCGCCTACACCCCAGCCACCATCAACGTAGATGGCTTGGATTACAGGGAAAGCCTCAACGCCGTAAAGATCAACGGTGGCACTGCTGGCAACGTCATTCCGGACCGCTGCGTGGTTGAGATCAACTACCGTTTTGCACCAGACAAAACCCCGGATCAGGCAGAGGCCCACGTCCGTGAGCTCCTGGAAGGATTTGAAGTGGTCCGCACAGACGCAGCATCAGGTGCTCGGCCCGGACTCAACCATCCAGCTGCAGCGTCATTCGTTGCTGCGGTGGGAGCCGAACCCAAGCCAAAATACGGTTGGACAGACGTTGCCCGCTTCAGCGAGTTAGGAATTCCGGCCGTTAATTTTGGACCAGGTGACGCCTTGTTGGCCCACAAGGACAACGAACACGTCAGTGCTGATGCCATCCGTGAGTGCTTGCGGGCACTCCGCGAGTGGTTGGGCCTCTGAGCGTTTCTGAGGACTTTTAGGCAGCCAGTAGGGTCTGCGGGCGGAAGCACAGTTCGTTCAGGCGCAAGCCAAAACCTGATTCCATCCGCTCGCTGAACCCCTTGAGTACCATTAGCGAGGAGTCCAAGGAGGCATCGTTCGCACTGTGCTCCGGAAGCAACAAGTCAAAGCCAGCAGGAATCAGTCCGTAGTGTGTGCGGACGGCGGCCAGTAAACGGCTGATGCGTCGCACGCCGTCGTCCTCTAATTCCTCAGCGGTGACCTGCAGCAAAAGCGGCGGTAGGCAGACGTCGTCGGCCACACAGGCAAGTTGGGCCACATCCGCGTGGCCAGCGACGGCGATCCGTCCATACCCTAAGGCGGCGGCTGCATCCACTGCCACGCTAGTGAGTGGAGAAGCGTCCAAGATCAGTTCGGCGGCGTCGATGCCTTCCGCTGCAGCTTGGAGGTCCCGGGGCGAATCACCATCGATGTGGACATGGGAACCGGCGGGGGAACCGGATATTTCACCGGTGATGTGTCGCAGGGGTTCGGTCAGGTTGATGAAGCTTTGGAAGCCGGATATCGGCAAGGGAATCATCCTCAAAGAAACTAGTTTCAGTGTGCCGTAGAACACTGTTGGCGGCTTACCACCTCTTCATTTCTACCCGATATTGGCGCAGATTGCCCGTTGAGTAGCCGTGAAAACAGTTCATTCGCATCTGGGTTCAGGTCCAATAATCAGCGTTAAACAGCTGTTCCCGGCACCTTTTCGGGTGCCGGGAACAGTTTTTAGAATCTATGGCGTGTCAGGCAGTTTTGCTGGCCGTAGGGGTTCCTGCGGTAGGAGCTGGAGCCACACCGCCGGCGGCCTTTTTAGAGCCACGGCGTTCAATCCAAATAGCCAATCGGGAGACGGAGAAGTTGATGGCGATGTAGATGGCTGCGGCCACAAAAAACACTGGGAACAGGTACTGCGGGCCCAGGAAGTCAGCCATAATCTGAACCTTCCGCAAGAGCTCCTCGTAGGAAACGATGTACCCCAAGGATGTGTCCTTCAAAAGGACCACCAGCTGTGCCACAAGTGAGGGCAACATTCTGCGGATAGCCTGGGGGAGTTCGATGCTCAGGCGGGACTGGAAGCTGGTCAGACCGATCGCCAAACCAGCTTCGCGCTGCCCCTTCGGCAAGGACTGAATACCAGCGCGGATGATTTCGGCGAAGATGGCTGCGTTGTACAGAACCAAGCCGGCAACCACAGCGGTAAAGGAGCCGGTTGCGAAAACCAGCAACACAAAAAACATCATCAGAACTACCGGCATACCGCGCAAAAACTCCAGCACAATTCGGGTGGGAACCCGAATGGCAGCGACTTGCGAGATGCGCATCAAACTCAGCAGAAGGCCAAGCGGAAATGCGATGACTGCTGCCACGGCTGCAGCACTGAGAGTGGCAACAATTCCATTGCCCAACAGTGACCAAACATCCGGGATGCCGAATACTGCCCAGCGTTGGCTTTCAAAAATCCCTTGAGTGGCAAGAGTCATGATGATCCACACCAGAAGCGCGGCGATCAGGACTATCCCAATAATGGTTCCAATGAGGGAAGTACGCCGAGCCTTGGGGCCGGGAACATCATAAAGAACTGAACTCATCGGGCAATCGCCACCTTTTTCTCAACCTGGTTGGCCAGCAGGCCCAGGGGGACAGTAATGAGCAGGTAGAAGATGGCCACGCCTACCAATACCCAAAGAACGGCATCGCCGTGGTCATTGGTGAGCTGTTTACCGTAGCCAAAGAGCTCAAGGACATAGAAAGCTCCAGCCACTGAGGAGTTCTTGACCAAAGCAATCAGAATGTTGATCAACGGTGGGATTACGGTCCGCACGGCCTGGGGCAGGATGATCAAGGAAAGTACTTGGTTAAAGCCCATACCAATGCTGCGTGCTGCTTCGGCCTGGCCCACCGGAACACTGTTGACGCCTGAGCGCACAGCTTCAGCAATAAAAGCGGAGGTGTACGCGGTCAAAGCGATGATCGCTGCTACTTCGAATTGTTCAAACTTGATGCCAAGACGTGGCAACACCACGGCAGCGAAGAAGAATGCAATGGTCAGTGGCGTGTTCCGCACAATCTCTACATACGTCATGCTGAAACCGCGTAGTGCAGCGATGGGGGAGACGCGAGCTGCCGCCAAAATGGTGCCGAATATAAGCGCTAGTACGCCCGAGACGACCGAAAGATAAAGGGTTCTGAGAAAACCGTCCCAGTACTGCGGGAGGCTTTCAATGATGACGTCCATAGTGTCCTTCGGCGGTGGTGTGAGAAAAATTCGCTACGGGCCCCGTTGCCGCCAGCGTAGGGGCTGGCGGCAACGGTAGTGCTAGGCGACTAAACGCTTAGTAGCGGTCCAGCGTGGGCAGCTGAGGTGCAGTCTTGATTACGGCGCCAGCAGTGGCTTCCCAAGCCTTCGTGTAGGAGCCGTCCTTCTCGAAAGATTCGAGCTGATCGTTGATCCAGTTACGGAACACGGTGTCGTCCTTCTTCAGGCCGATGCCGTAAGGCTCCTTGGTGAACGTCTCGTCAGAGGCCAACTTGAATGCGTCCGGCTCCTTGTTCACGAGGCCAGCCAAAATCACGTTGTCAGTGGTGATGGCTTCGACCTGCTTGTTACGCAGCGGTTCGAGGCAAGCAGAGTAGGTGGCAGCCGGAACCAAGATGGCTCCGTACTTGTCAACGATGGTGCCAGCCGGGGTGGAACCGGTAACAGAGCAAACCTTCTTGCCCTTAACGTCTTCGGGCTTGGTGATGGAGGTGTTGTCCTTGTTCACCATCAAAGCCTGGCCAGCTTCGTAGTACGGGCCAGCGAAGGAAACTTCCTTCTTGCGCTTGTCGTTGATGGTGTACGTGGCAACAATGATGTCTACATCGCCGTTTTTGATGAACTGCTCACGGTTGGCGGAAACAGATTCTTTCCACTCGATCTTGTCTGCAGCGATACCCAACTTAGCGGCAATCATCTTGCCGATTTCCACGTCGAATCCAACGGGCTTGCCGTCCAGACCCTTCTGACCGAAGAGCGGCTGGTCAAACTTGGTGCCGATGGTGATTTTGCCAGCACTGGATAGCTTTGCCATGGTGCTGCCTGCTTCAAAGCTGGGCTTGTCCACCGGGGCCGGGTTAGTTCCGGTCGGAGAACCGCCGCAAGCGCTCAGGGAAAGCGCCACCGCGGCAGATGCTGCGACTAGGAGGGCTTTCCTCCGCGTGAAAAATGTCTTCATGACATTCCTTTCATTGGTGCGGCCTAGGTTAAGGCCAGGGTGCGAACTCTAAATGGTGACTAGTGCGTCAGGAGCTTAGAAAGGAAGTCCTTGGCGCGGTCGCTCTTGGGATTGGTGAAGAACTCTTCAGGGGTGGCGTCTTCGATGATTTCGCCGTCGGCCATAAACACCACACGATCCGCGGCTTTGCGAGCGAAGCCCATCTCGTGGGTGACCACAATCATGGTCATACCTTCTTTGGCGAGCTGAACCATCACGTCCAGAACCTCGTTGATCATTTCCGGGTCCAAAGCAGAGGTGGGCTCGTCAAAAAGCATCACCTTGGGCTTCATAGCCAAGGCCCTCGCGATGGCAACGCGCTGCTGCTGGCCACCGGAGAGCTGAGCGGGGAGCTTGGGAGCCTGCTTACCAACGCCAACACGCTCCAGAAGCTCCATAGCGAACCTTTCCGCCTCAGCTTTTGCCACGCCCTTAACTTTGATGGGACCCAGAGTCACGTTTTCAAGAATCGTCTTGTGGGCAAAGAGATTAAAAGACTGGAAAACCATTCCGACGTCGGCCCGCAGCTTGGCCAGTTCCTTCCCCTCTTCGGGGAGTTTCTTTCCGTCGATGGTGATAACGCCGTCGTCGATGGTCTCTAGACGGTTGATGGCGCGGCAGAGGGTGGACTTTCCGGACCCTGAGGGGCCGATCACCACAACAACCTCACCTCGTTTGACGTTTAGGTTGATGTCCTTGAGGACGTGCAGCTGTCCGTAGTGCTTGTTGACCGAGGTCAATGAGACGAGGGCATCACCGGTGGCAGGAATAGTCATAGGAAGAATCTAGCGAACTTTCAGGTTCTGTGAACTGAATCATAGAAAACTGCGCCGGATCGTAACTGAACAGAAACTCTTGGACAGGACTTTTTGAATGGAAGCCCGCAGTAGAACCGGTGGTGGGCGGGACGGGATGGGCCGGGAGTAAAGGACCTTCCGGATGAACAGTTAGCCTTGGGACATGAGCATCAATGAAGCATCTGTGCACTCCAACCAACCGCGCCGAAAGGGCCCGGTTCAGCTCAGGCGTGAACAAGCGGACGTGGAAATGTCGGACAAACGACTTCTGGATACCAAGGGAACCGGCGGATTTATCCACACCGACCCGTGGCGAGTTTTGCGCATTCAGAGCGAGTTCGTTGAAGGGTTCGGAGCACTCGCCGATCTGGGTCCAGCGGTTAGCGTGTTCGGTTCGGCTCGGACCAAACCAGGCAGTAAGTACTACGAGATGGGCCAAGAAGTTGGACGCTTGCTCGCCGAATCAGGCATAGCAGTGATCACCGGCGGTGGGCCTGGCTCCATGGAAGCGGCCAATAGAGGCGCGGTGGAAGGCAAAGGCGTCTCAGTGGGGCTGGGGATCGAGCTGCCCTTCGAACAGGGGCTCAACGAGTGGGTGGATCTGGGCGTGAACTTCCGGTACTTCTTTGCCCGCAAAACAATGTTCGTTAAATATGCACAGGGTTTTATTGTCCTGCCCGGTGGCCTTGGCACCATGGACGAGCTCTTTGAAGCGATGGTCTTGGTTCAAACGGGCAAGGTGACATCATTCCCGATTATTCTTTTGGGGACCGACTTTTGGCGCCCCATGCTGGATTGGATTCGCGGGACTTTGGTCGTAGAAGGAATGGTCTCCGAAAAGGATCTGGACCTGATTCAGGTGGTTGATTCTCCTGAAGAAGCCGTGAAATTAGTCTTGGACAGCGTTGAGCAGGATAAGAATGATGGGCCTCGTCCGGAGTGATCTTCCGGTGAGTCATTTCTTGATGTTTGGATGGTGGCAGGCGGTGCATTGTCCGCTCTTGCGCTTAGCGTCTGGCACCATGGTTCCGTGAGCAACTTATTGGTTTTCCTCGCTGTGGTAGTGATCGGTGTCGCCGCGATTTTTGGTACACCGCTCCTGAGCCGGTTAACCGTGCGGGGCCGCAAGCTCGGAACTCCTGCGTGGGAGGACGGGCTTGATGACCCAGTTCCCAACCTTCCAGCCGTCCTGTTGCCGAGTGATCCACGTGCCGAAGATGTTGATCGTGTTCGGTTCGCACTAGGGCTGCGCGGTTACCGGATGGATCAAGTGGATGAAGTTCTTGATGCCCTACGCGATGAGCTAACTATCAAAGACGCCTACATCAAAAAGTTGGAGCACCAGCTTGCCCACGGTGCACCTGAAGCGGACTCCCCGTGACACTTCTGCACACTCAAGAAGTGCGCGCACGGGCTTGGCCCGGGTGGGCACATGTTGTTGGCATTTACGTCATTGCACGCCTTGTTAGCGCGTGCATTTTTTCTGCCGCAGCACTGCATCAAGGAGTTAACCCCTGGTTTGAGCCTAAACCGGGGTATTGGGCATTCATCCGGATTTGGGATGCCCAATGGTATGAGAGGGCTGCGGAGGATGGTTATCCTAGCCAATTACCGCTGGGAGAGAACGGCAAGGTCCAAGAGAACACATGGGCCTTTTATCCACTATTTCCGTTTTTGGCACGGGCGCTCTCTGCTCTGACCGGCGCGGATCTAGGGTTCATGCTGACGGGTATTGCCATGTTGGCTGGGCTGGGCGCAGCGCTGGTCATCTACCAGTTGTTCCGGCAGATCGCTTCTCGCACAGCAGCACTATGGGCGGTGGTGTTCGTAGCCGTTTTTCCGGTTTCACCGATTTTGCAGGTTCCCTACGCAGAATCGCTGAACCTCCTATTGCTTGCGGCGTCACTTTTGTTTGTGGTTCAAAAGCGTTATCTGACAGCCATCCCTGTGGTGATTCTGATGTGCCTTTCACGGCCAACGGGGGTGCCATTCGCTGCCATGGTGGGTTTGTACCTAATTGCTCAGCTGTGGATTTTCATCAAGGATTCGCGGGCACAAAAACAGCACGCCTCCGCCGATTCGGTCCAACTATTGCGCCTCGCTGCCTTGGCAGTGGTCTCGGTGATAGCTGCACTTTCGTGGCCAGCCATTGCCTGGGCGCGCACGGGTGACCCGGCCGCTTACACCAAAACTGAAACCGTGTGGCGTGGTGGTTCTCTGGTACCGATCAAGCCGTGGTTTGATGCGGCGGGCAACTTGTTTGGCCCTGTCCTAGGAGCTGTTGCTCCGTTGTTGCTGCTGGGACTCTTTGTGTGGGCCATGAACTCCCGCCCGGTCCGTGCGCTTGGCACGCCACTGCGCTTGTGGTGCTACTGCTATGCGGGATACTTATTCGTTTTTCTGGATCCACAAACCAGTACGTTCAGAATGTTGTTGCCGCTGTTTCCACTTGCGCTGGCAGGAGTCCTGATTTCTAAGTCCAGGGCCTATCGCGGTGCTGTGGTGTTGATGTTTGTGCTCTTACAGATTGTCTGGGTGGTGTGGTTGTGGGCTTGGGCGCAGCTGCCTGGCGGCGGCGACTACCCGCCCTAAGAACGTGAGGGAAACACCCTGAGCTCTCGATGATGCCTGTGCTGCACTAGCACAAATGCGGTGTATGGCAAGTCACAAAGAGTATGTCCATCAATTGGCTACCCGCGCCCATCTGCGGGATAATGGAAGCCGAGCAAGTACATCAACACTGTGAAGTGTTCAGCCATGGCGGCTGCGCAAGCGGCCGCTGTAAAGGCTGTGTGCCTTGTGGACCCAGCCCAACCGGGCTGCTGGTCCTCGGACTATCGGAGGGGATTTTCCTTATGGCTGCCATGAAACCACGCACAGGCGACGGTCCAATGGAAGTGACCAAAGAAGGGCGCAGCCTTATTATGCGCGTCCCGCTTGAAGGCGGCGGACGATTGGTAGTGGAGCTCAATGCTGCCGAAGCTGCCGAGCTCAAAGGGTGCCTCTCCGGCGTCACTGAATAATTGGTGTTAAGAAGTCAAGCCTCGGCGGGGAGTTTCCCGCCGAGGCTTCTTGCACTCTAGCCGGCCCATTCAAACTGGCGCTGAGGTCAAACTGGCGCTGGCTACTTTTTGACTGCTACTAAGAGTCCATCACCGGTGGGCAGCATGGCGGAGAACAGCCGTTCGTCTTCACGAATGGTCTTGCCTACTTGGCGCAGAATAACAGTGCCTGCGTCACGCGCAGCAGGGTTCGAAACCCGGTCCTTGTCCAGTGCATCGTTGATGATCAACGTTCCACCGCGCTTGAGCAAGCGGATTGCCTGTTCCACATAGCCGGGCAAACCTGGCTTATCGGCGTCAATAAAAACGAGGTCGTATGCGGCGTCCGTCAGACGCGGCAAAACATCTGCAGCCCGGCCTGAAATGGTCCGCGTACGGTTGGCGGCGCTGCCAGCCTCTTGGTAGGCCAGCCGTGCGGCACGCAAGTGTTCTACGTCCACATCGATCGTGGTTAGTACTGCGTTGGTGTCTAAACCGCGCAGCAAACACACACCCGAAACGCCAGCACCCGAGCCGATTTCCACGGCCGTTTTGGCCTTGGTGGCGGCGGCAATAACTGTCAGAGCCGCACCAACGCCGGCGGAAACCGCGCTGACACCAAGCTCGTAGGAGCGTTCACGAGCACGCAACAGCACCTCATCCTCGGCCGGTAGACCCTCGGAGTAGGACCAGCTGATGGACTTGTCGGTGCTCATGAATTTCGCTTTCGGTGATTGTGAACAGGGAGATACACGTTGGGGAACGAGAGTTTGTGATTCACTCAAGCCTACTGCCTGCACGCGCGAGAGCCGTTGAGCCGATTTCGCCCGTCGCGGACATGAGTTGTTGTTCAGCAAATTCACAGGGATATTTGACACGATGGACACTCAGCCAGCGCCGGGAAGCTCCAGTGTAGGAAAGCAGCCAGCTGGCACTATTGCCTGAAGGGGAGTGGGCCATGTCAACGGAATCGCTGACTAACGTCCAGTACAGCAGTGCTGCAACACCACAGTCGCACGGTTCGTCCAGTGTGGAGCCCTTAAGCGGCGACTCTGTGGAGAACTGGGTCCGCCCTACATGGGAAGAAGTGGTAACTAACCACTCGGCTAAGGTCTACCGCCTCGCCTACCGTCTCACCGGCAACAAGTACGACGCCGAAGACCTCACCCAAGAAGTTTTTGTCCGGGTGTTCCGCTCTCTCGAGAACTTCAAACCGGGCACTTTGGATGGATGGTTACACCGCATCACCACCAACCTCTTTTTGGATCAAGCCCGCCGCAAAAGCCGGATTCGTTTTGATGGTTTCACTGACGATGCTGAATCGCGCATCCCTGGCCGCGAGCCCGGTCCTGAGCAGAGCTTCGAACTCAACAACCTGGATTTGGACGTTCAGGCAGCGTTAGAGGAGCTGCCCCCAGACTTCCGCGCCGCCGTCGTCCTGTGTGATCTGGAAGGTCTTTCCTACGAAGAGGTGGCCCAAGCTTTAGACGTCAAGCTCGGCACGGTTCGCTCACGCATTCACCGTGGCCGGACCATGCTTCGGGAAAAGCTTGCACACCGCGATCCTCGCACTAGTGTGGCCAAGCCGCGGCTCAAGATGCCGCGCATCGCTGGAATTCTCTAGAGCACCGTGGGCCGCATTACCCGGCTGACGGCAGCCGTTGATCTGAGTAAGTTGCCGTTGGTCGCTCATCCAGATTCGCCAGCGCACCTCGCAGAATGTTCTGAGTGCGCCTTGGAGCTAAACCGTCGCCGGGAGTATTTGGAGACGCTGCGCTCTGCACCTGTTCCCAGTGGCGGAAGTGACCTTGCTGCCCGGATTCTGGAGCGAACTAGTGCTCTTGAACCAGGCACCACACAATCAGAGCCACTCGTCCTGCACAAACACTTCGCCCGTCCGTTGGTACGCGCTGGGATTGTTTCTGCTGCCACCCTTGCTACTGCAGCACTCACCGTAGCAGCCTATTCAGTGGGTGGTGGTACCACCGCCCCGACTGCGACTAGTACTGCGGACAAAACTCTGACCTTAGTCAGCGAGTCCCAGAGCCTCGACGCCACGGCGCTGGCTTCATTGCGAGAGCACGGTTGGGCCTGCCCAGAGTTGTCCTCGCTGGGCTATTCGGTGGTCTCTGCTCGCTCCGTAGAGTTGCCAGCAGGTCCTGGTGTTGTCTTGCAGTTGAGCGACGGTAAACACTGGATTGCAGTCACCGAAGAACACCCGGAAGCTACTGCCAACAACGACTCACACGGTTCTGAGCGGGCAATGGCAGCCAATGTGGGCCCCAGCCTAACCCCGAATTCTGCGCCCAGCACCGAGGCAGCCATTGCGGCGAACGTTTCGCAGGCCATTGATTCAACGCCCGGGCGGCCATGGACGGGTGTGATTACGGGCAGTGGCGGCCGATACACCATCACGGCCAATTTAACCGATGAACAGGCCAGACAGGCCCTCGCAGCACTGCTGCCAGAAGATGCGAGTGCGCGTTCAAACGGTGAGCGCAGCCACAATCCGCTTACACAAATCCTGCGCGGACTACGGATGCTCATCGGCTCCACGGACGTCTAAATTGCATCTGTGATGACACAGCTCACGCAAAAATCGCTACATCCATTCCAGAGAGGGTAATCTTCCTAAGGTGTTCGGAATCAACGGTTTAGAATTTTTTCTTCTGCTGATCATCGGGGTTTTGGTGATTGGTCCTCAGCGCTTGCCCGAGTACACCCAAAAGCTGGCTAATTTGGTCCGTGAAGTTCGCCGTATGGCCTCTGGTGCCCGCGAACAGATCAAAGAAGAAGTTGGCATAGACATCGATGAGGTCGACTGGAAAAAGTACGATCCTCGTCAATACGATCCTCGCCGGATTATCCGTGAAGCACTGCTCGACGACGGCCCGGCCACCGCAGCCGTGACAGTTGCCGCAGCAACTGCTCCTGCCGCGGTAGCAGCAGCCTCACAGAGTAACGAGCCAGCCGCGCCTGAACGTGTTGTTGAACGCTTGGCTCAAGGCGAAGCGGCACCCTTCGACTCGGAAGCAACCTAAAAGGTACCTACGCGAGCAACCAAGGTACCTACGCGCAGCGGCCGGTGGGGTACTTTGGCCGCCGGCATATTTGACGGAGACGCCTTATTTGACGGAGACGCCCAGTGACCTTCCGCTCAAACCACGTGGCTGAGCCGCCAGTGAAGCAGCAATTTTTTCCAGTTCCCTGGCAGCAGCTGTTGCTGGTTGTGAGAGGACCACAGGCATGCCGCTGTCTGCGCCTTCACGAAGACTGACCTGCAGCGGAATCTTCCCCAAAAGCGGTACCTGCGTCCCGGTACTGGCGGACAGACGCGCGGCGAGAGACTCACCGCCACCGTTGCCAAATACTTCGAGCTTCTGGCCATCTTCAAGTTCCAGGTAAGACATGTTCTCCACAACGCCGGCCAGGCTCTGCCCGGTCTGTGTGGCAATAGAACCAGCCCGTTCGGCAACTTCCGCAGCCGCCGATTGGGGAGTGGTCACTACAAGAATTTTGGCTTTAGGCAGCAATTGAGCCACCGAGATGGCTATGTCCCCGGTGCCGGGAGGTAGATCCAAAAAGAGCGCGTCCAGATCGCCGAAGTACACATCCGTGAGGAACTGTTCTAATGCTCGGTGCAACATTGGTCCACGCCAGGCAACCGGCTGATTGCCGTCAACGAACATACCGATCGAAATGACCTTCACGCCGTGTGCAACCGGTGGCAGGATCATGTCATCCATACGTGTGGGAGCCTGTGTGATGCCCATCAGCGAGGGCACAGAGAAGCCGTGAACATCTGCGTCCACAATGCCCACACGAAGCCCCTGAGCGGCCAGTGCGCAGGCAAGGTTAACGGTGACTGAAGACTTCCCCACACCGCCTTTACCACTCGCTACGGCATACACCTTGGTAAGAGAGTTGGGCTCGTTAAAGGGGATGCCTCGTTGACCACCGGGGCCACGGAGCATTTCCTTGAGCTGCTCGCGCTGCTCGGTGCTCATAACCTTCAGCGTTACATTCACTGCGGTGACGCCCGGGACCACACTGAGCTCCGCCGTCGCATCTGCAGTAATGGTTTCCCGTAGCGGGCAACCAGCGATAGTCAAAAGCACTGCCAAGTCCACCGTGCCCGCAGCATCAGCGTGGACCGATTCCACCATGCCCAGCTCGGTGATGGGACGGCGAAGCTCTGGGTCAATGACGCGGTCAAGCGCAGCCCTGAGGAGAGATTCTTCGGGCACGATCATTGTGGGGGAGTCACGTCCTTGGGTGCCTTGACGGAAGTGATCTGCTGCGTTCGAGGATTGCGTTTGTTCTCTCGTTTGTCCTTGATTTTTTCGCGAACCTTCTCCGGAGTCCGCTCAGCGTCAGGGGTCGTCTCGTCCTGACTGTGGATCTCATGCTGAGCTTCGATGACGTCTTCCAGCAAGGAACGCAGCTCGGCACGGACGTAATCGCGGGTGGCGACCTCACGCAAAGCTATACGCAACGAGGCCAGCTCACGGGTGAGGTACTCGGTGTCAGAGAGATTGCGTTCGGCCCGTTGGCGGTCTTGCTGGAGGGAGACGCGGTCCCGGTCATCTTGCCGGTTTTGAGCCAAGAGCAACAAAGGTGCTGCGTAGGAGGCCTGAAGCGAAAGCATCAAGGTCAGGAGTGTGTAGCCCAGGGCTTTGGAATCGAATTGCCATTGTTCCGGTGCCCACGTGTTCCAGCCCAGCCAGAACAAGCAAAGAATCGTCATATAGACCAAGAACTGGGGTGTGCCCATAAAACGGGCAAACCCTTCCGTGGCGTGACCGAATGCATCCGGGTTAGGCGAGAACTTGGGGAAGAGCCGCTTTCGAGAGGTCAGCGGAGTATCCAGGCTGCCTTTGGTGGGGTGCTTGCGTGCGTGGGTGCTACTAACCTCAGCCAATCCTGCCTCCCAACTTTCTTACCGGTGCATTGTCTTCGTGAACACGCCAATCATCTGGCAACAAATGGTCAAGAACATCGTCCACGGTAACAGCGCCAACCAGCCGCCCGGCCTCGTTGACTACCGGAAGAGAGTTCAAGTTGTACGTAGCCAAGGTCCTAGCTACTTCAGAAATATGAGCTTGGTCAGAGACCGGCTCCAAATTTTTATCCACCAGGTTGCCCAGTGGCTCCGGCGGCGGGAAGCGGAGCAATTGTTGGATGTGGACAACACCCAAAAAACGTCCGGTGGGCGTCTCCAACGGGGGACGCGCAATAAATATCGACGACGCCAAAGCAGGGGAGAGCTCTTCACGACGAACGTGGGCCAATGCCTCGGCCACTGTGGCTTCGGGCGGCAAGATCACCGGCACAGGGGTCATAAGACCACCGGCAGTGTCCTCGTCGTATTCGAGTAGTCGACGCACGTCTTTGGCTTCTTCAGGCTCCATGAGTTGCAGGAGCTCTTCAGCTTGGGCCTCGGGCATTTCGGAGAGAAGGTCCGCTGCGTCATCCGGGTCCATCTCTTCGAGGACGTCTGCAGCGCGCTCAACGTTGAGCGAGGAAAGAATCTCTACCTGGTCTTCTTCGGGGAGCTCTTGAAGAACGTCTGCAAGGCGCTCATCTTGGAGCTCGTGGGCCACTTCAAAACGGCGTTTGCCGCTCATCTCTTGGAGAGCTTCAGCAAAGTCAGCGGGCTTAAGGTCCTCGTGAGTGGCTACAAAAGCTGTGGCAGCTTGAGGCTCGGTCCGGGCGCCTTGATAGGCGTCAGCCCAGTCAACGATGAGTGTTTCGTTGCGGCGCAAGCGGCTCAACGGCGACAAAGAATGGCCACGCCGAACAAAAAGTTTGGCCACAAACCAGTCGCCGGAACGGTGCTGTTCCATGGCGATGTCCTCGATGGTGGCGTCACCGCTGCCGTCGGCCAAGGTGACGCGGCGGTCAAACATCTCGCCAACAACCAGCGTTTCGGCACCGCGCTGTTCAAAGCGGCGCAGATTTACTAAACCCGTGCAGATGACTTGGGTCTGGTCCATGGACGTAATTCTGGTCATTGGAACAAATACGCGTTTTTTGCCGGGAACTTCGACCACGATACCCACCACGTGTGGCGCGCCGCGGTTTGCTCTGGAGAGCACCACAACATCCCGCAGTCGGCCAAGACGGTCACCGAGCGGGTCAAAAACATCGAGCCCTAACAGACGCGCAACAAAGACGCGTGAAGTATTTGTACTCACCCCTACAGGCTACCGAGTCTGCTCTCTTTTAGCTGAATTTCAGTCTTCTCACATCCATATGGGCAACAATGGAGACATGTCAAACATCTTTGGTGCTCCCAAGGCCCTTGAAGAGGCTCGTACTGTCCCTACTGGGGACACTATTGGGTCCTACACTTCGTATCTGGATGCCCAAAAGGCGGTGGACTATCTGGCGGATCAGCAGTTCCCGGTTCAGCTGGTCTCGATCGTGGGCAATGACTTAAAGATGGTTGAGCGAGTCACTGGCCGCCTGAGCTACCCGCGAGTTGCCCTCTCCGGGGCTCTGAGCGGTATGTGGTTCGGGCTATTTGTAGGCGTTCTGCTGTCCTTTTTCTCACCGGGCGGATATTTCTCCATCATTACCTCCGTGCTGATGGGCGCCGCGTTCTTTATGCTCTTCGGGATCGTTACCTACGCCATGCAGCGCGGTAAGCGAGACTTCACCTCAACGAGTCAAGTCTTGGCATCCAGCTATGACGTTATCGTGGCTCCAGAAGCTGCCCATGAGGCACGTCGTTTGCTGCAACAGTTGCCCATGAAGGCCTCTGACGCTGCTCCGGGTGGCCACGATGCGGGCGTGTTTACGCAGCAGAGCTACCAGCAGGCTCCCTACCAGCAGCCCGCAGCACCGGCGCAGCCGGAACAGGAACCTCAGCAGCACCAGCAGCCGCAGTATGGGGAACAGGGCACACCTTCAGGTGGTACGGAGCCACAGCGACCCGCCACGTGGAATGATCCTTACGGCCAGAACAGCGCAGGCCAGAACAGCGCAGGCCAGAACTCAGCTGGCGAGCACAATGCGGATTCTGCCGCAAACACCGAAGTGGCCCCCGCGCCTACGGAGCGTAAGTCCACCAATTACCCTGACCTTCCGGACGGCCGCCCGCAATATGGCATTCGACTTCCTCAGGACGGCCAGCAGGGCAACGGACCTAAGACTGACTAGTCCCTTCTTGCTAGTACTTTCCTGCTTGTACCTTCCTGCTAGTACCGTCCTGGCAGTGCAGCACTGGGGAAGGGGACAGCACCAGGGAAGCCAAGAGGGTCACCACATAACGGCGGCTTCGGTTGCTCTAGAAGTTCTAGAGCAACCGAAGCCGCCGTTTTTGCAGTAGGGCGGGTTTAGCCCTGAGCTAGCCCTGCCATCCAGTTCTCAACTTCCTCCGGGGTGCGCGGAAGTGCAGCGGAGAGATTGACTGGACCTTCAGCGGTCATCAGGATGTCATCCTCAATGCGCACACCAATACCGCGGTACTCTTCCGGGATCGCCAGATCCTCGTTCTTGAAGTAGAGACCCGGCTCAATGGTGAAGACCATTCCCTCCGTCAGTACGCCGTCGAGGTACAGCTCGCGCTTGGCCTGGGCACAGTCGTGAACGTCCAGTCCCAAGTGGTGGCTGGTGCCGTGGGGCATCCATCGGCGGTGCTGCTGGCCCTCCGGAGAAACGGCTTCTTCTACGGAGACCGGCAACAGGCCCCATTCGGCCAGGCGCTCGGCCAAAACGCGGGTTGCCGTGGAGTGGATATCGCGGAACTTCACACCCGGCTGGGCTGCTGCGAAACCTGCATCGGCAGCGTCCAGTACAGCCTGGTAAACCTTGCGCTGAACCTCGGAAAAGGTGCCGTTTGTAGGCAAGGTACGGGTGACGTCAGCGGTGTAGAGCGAATCTGCTTCGACCCCAGCGTCCAAGAGAAGCAATTCGCCTTCCTTGACTGTCCCATTGTTGTGGGTCCAGTGGAGGATGGTGGCGTTGTTACCGGCGGCTGCGATTGTGTCATAACCCAGCTCATTGCCTTCTTCGCGGGCACGAGCAAAAAATGCGCCCTCAACAACGCGCTCGCCGCGGCGGTGGCCAATGGCTCGAGGCAAGGACTTCACAACTTCTTCGAAGCCTTGAACGGTGGCCGCAATGGCCACCTTCATCTGCTGAATTTCCCACTCGTCCTTGAGTAGACGCAGCTCAGAGAGCGCTTCGCTCAGAACCTCGTCCAGGGCGTCCAACGCGGTGAGGTTAAGGTTCTCAGGGTCCTTCGCGGTGTTGTAGCGTGCGGTATCAACAAGAGCATCGATGTTCTCATCAACTTTGCGCACCAAGCGGATGGAAATTCCGCCGATCTCCGGCGCACCCACGTTTTTGGTGATGGCAACTTCGAGCTCATCAAGATGAGCAGTGGCAAGACCCAAACGAGCCTTGAACTCCGCCAAGGTTGGGCGCGGGCCAATCCAGAACTCGCCTGAGCGGGCGTCGGCGTAAAACTGTTCGGTGTCCCGGCCGGCCAAAGGACGGAAGTAGAGCGTCGCGTGGTGGTGACCGCCGTCATCGCCCTTTCCTTCATCGGTAGGTTCCAGAATCAGCACAGCATCCGGCTCATGGTCCAAGCCCAAACCGGTCAGATGGGCAAAAGCGGAGTGCGGGCGGAAACGGTAATCGCAGTCATTGGAACGGACTTTCAACGGGCCAGCCGGAATCACCAAACGTTCGCCCTTGAACAGTTCAGAAATGGCACGACGGCGTCCGGCGGCGTGGTCTGCGACCTCGTCGAGGCCCGGCAACTCCGAAGAGGCGGGGGCCCAGTTGCTAGCCATAAAGGCCTTAAAAGCAACAGAATTGGGCCGCTGTGAACGATTATTCACGCGGTCTTCGAGAGCTTGAGAGCTTACTTCGGGGGTGTTTTCAGCGTTAGTCACCATCCCATGTTCTCACCGGGCGCGCGGGCGGCCAAGCGCGAGGGGCTCAATGGCCCCAGCTCGTCTAGGCTGAGAGCGTGAGGATCGATCTGCACACCCATTCACGCATCTCCGACGGCACCGAATCTCCTGCCGAGGTGATGAAATCAGCGCACGCTGCAGCCCTTGACGTCGTGGCGCTCACGGACCACGACACCACGGCTGGCTGGGCAGAAGCGGCGGCTGCAGCAACGGCTTTAGGGCTGAGCTTTGTTCCCGGAATGGAAGTTTCTTGCCGCACGGACAATGGGATCAGCGTCCATCTTCTCAGCTACCTGCACGATCCGGCGGATCCTGGTTTGCTCGAGGAGATCACCAAAGCTCGCGACGCGCGGCTCAGCCGGGCCGAGACCATGGTCAACTTGCTGGCGGAGGACTACCCGCTGAGCTGGGATGACGTTACAGCTCACGTTTCCCCCGGTGCCACCGTAGGAAGGCCGCACATTGCCGACGCGCTTGTAGCCGCCGGGATAGTGGCTGACCGGAGTGAAGCTTTCGCCTCCATTCTCACGCCGCACTCAAAGTACTACGCGCATCACTATGCGCCGCATCCTGCCCGCGCCGTTGAATTGGTCCGTGCGGCCGGTGGCGTGCCCGTCTTCGCTCACCCTGTTGCCGCAGCCCGCGGCCGGGTAGTGGAAGAGTCAGTCTTTCTAGAGATGATCGACGCCGGACTGGCCGGGGTAGAGATTGACCACCGAGATAATCCTGAGGACGGCCGGGAGTTCTTGCGCCAGCTCGCTGTCAAGCACTCACTGTTGATCACCGGGTCCAGCGATTATCACGGCAGCGGAAAGGTTAACCGCCTCGGCGAGAACCTGACCAGCGAGGAAGCCTTGGGGGAGATTGAAGCCCAAGGGCGAGGCGCCGCCGTCGTACGTCCCTAAGGTCCTGAACAGCTGGAGCTGGATTGGCAATTTCACATGCCGTTTCAGTCCTTTTGCCTAAACTGGGCCACTAAACTTGGCTAGTGAACTGGATTGACCTGCAACTTTTTGCCTCGGTACTCGTGACGCTATTTGTGATCATGGACCCGCCCGGCACCGTGCCCATTTTTATGTCTCTGACGGCTCAAATGTCGCCCCGAGACCGGAACCTCTCAGCGTTACAAGCGCTTTTGGTGGCCACCGGTGTGATTGTGGCTTTTGCCATCTTTGGCCAATCCATTCTGAACTACATGCACATTTCCCTCGCTGCGCTTCAAGGCGCTGGTGGGTTGCTGCTGGTGCTGATCGCACTGCAATTGCTCACTGGCTCTACGGGTGGCGAAGAGACAGCTACCAAGTACAAAAACGTTGCCTTTGTGCCGTTGGGTACTCCGTTGATGGCAGGTCCGGGCGCGATTGTGGCAGTGATGGTCAACGTGCAGCGGTCCTCGACGTTCCCGCAGTACCTGGCAGTAGGCTTGGGCATTGCTGTAACCCTCGCGGCCCTGTATTTGGCCATGCGCTTTGCTGGGCTGGTTCAGCGGGTATTGGGTGAGAACGGCGTGGAACTCGTCACCCGTATTGCTGGTCTTTTGCTCTCGGCGATCGCTGTGCAAATGATCGCCGACTCGGTCCACGCTTTTATGCGTTCTTGGAGCTAGGGAAACCTACTACCTCGGCTACCGCACCCAGGCGCTTGGCCATTACTTCGATGGCTGGCGGGTTTTGGTCAACACACACAAAACGGCGCCCCGATTTTGAAGCGACAGCACCGAGCGTCCCGGAACCGGCAAAAAAGTCTAAGCACCAGTCGCCTTCACGGCTTGACGCTGTCACGATGCGCCGAATGAGGCCCTCGGGCTTCTGCGTGGGGTAACCAGTTTTCTCTTTACCGGTGGGGGAGACGATGGTGTGCCACCAGACGTCGGTCGGCAGTTTGCCGAGCTTTCGTTTGGCCTCGGTGACCAGCCCGGGAGCCATATAGGGTTCCCGGTCCACAGCTGCTGCATCAAAGTGATAACGGGACGGGTTTTTGACGTACACCAAGATGTTGTCGTGCTTGGTGGGCCAACGGTTCTTCGCTCGTGCGCCGTAGTCGTAGGCCCAGATGATCTCGTTGAGGAACGATTCGCGCCCAAAGATCGAATCCAACATCACTTTGGCGTAGTGCACCTCACGGTAATCAAGGTGCAAGTACAAGGTGCCATCGTCGGCAAGAAGGCGCCAAGCTTCCATAAGCCGAGGCTCCAAAAAGGCCCAATAGTCGCTGAACGCGTCGTCGTAACGGTGCAAGGCGCCCTTGACCGTGGCATAAGACCGGCCTTGGAAACCCACGCGGTCACCATCGGCGGCTTCGCTGCGTACCATCGTGGTCAGCTGGCGGCTTTGAACCCGCCCGGTGTTGAACGGCGGATCAACATAAATCAGAGTAAAGGCGCCGTCCGGCAGTGTTGGCAAAAATTCCGCATTATCAGCGTGAACCACCAAATTGCTGCCGTCCGGCGCCCAGACAGAGTTGTGCATCGAGGCGTCTTAGCCTTCGTTAGTGGAGGGGGCGTTGTTGCCACCCTGCTCCGGGGCGTTGACTACCTCGCCGTTACGGCGACGAGTACGGCTACGGTTACGGCGAACGCGCGGCTCGGACGACGCTGATGCTGCGGCCTCCGTGCGGTTCTCATCACGTGCGGGCCGTGAGGTGCTTGCGGCATCCCGAGTGGCGGCCTCGGACTGGCGTCCGGAATCACGGCCGCCGTCGCGGTTACGGTCGTGAGAACCGCTGCGTGAACCCTGTGAAGCGCCACCGCGGGAATTCTGCCGGGGGCCGCGAGAATCCGGACGCGAACCTCCAGCATTCTTTTTGCCGGTCTCGCCCAAGTCTTCAAGAACTTCGCCGCCAACGCCTTCAAGTACGCGCTGATTGCGGGGCAAACGGCCCTTGGTGCCGGCCGGAATGTCCAAGTCCTCATAGAGGTGGGGTGAAGAGGAGTAGGTCTCGATTGGCTCGGGGACGCTCAGGCCTAGGGCCTTGTTGATCAGACCCCAGCGAGGCATGTCATCCCAGTCAACAAAGGTCACCGCGGTGCCCTTGTTGCCTGCGCGGCCGGTGCGGCCAACACGGTGCAAGTAGATTTTCTCGTCTTCTACGCACTGGTAGTTGATCACGTGAGTGACATCGTCCACATCAATACCGCGGGCAGCAACGTCAGTGGCAACCAAAACGTCCACCTTGTTGTTGCGGAAAGCTCGCAAAGCCTGCTCGCGTGCACCCTGTCCAAGGTCACCGTGGATGGCTGCAGCGGCGAAACCGCGATCAACCAGCTCTTCAGAAACTTTGGCGGCGGTGCGCTTGGTTTTGGTGAAGATGATGCTGCGTCCGCGGCCACGTGCCTGCAGAATACGTGCCACAACCTCAATCTTGTCCATGGCGTGGGCACGGTAGATCAGCTGACGGATGTCGCGCTTGGTCAGGCCTTCGTCATCCGGGTCAGCTGCACGAATGTGCGTGGGCTGGGTCATGTAGCGCCGGGCCATAGCAATGACCGGGCCAGGCATGGTGGCAGAGAACAACAAGGTCTGGCGGACCGCAGGAGTACCAGCGATCAATGTTTCCACGTCCGGCAAGAAACCAAGGTCAAGCATTTCGTCAGCCTCATCGAGGATCACGATCTTGACGTTTTTGAGGACCAAATGCTTTTGCTTGTAAAGGTCAATGAGTCGACCCGGGGTACCCACTACAAGCTCAACGCCCTTTTGAAGAGCTTCAATCTGAGGCTCGTAGGCGCGCCCACCGTAAATGGTAGCTATCCGCGCGTTGCGCTTGCGTGAGGCAGTCTGAAGATCGTTAGCCACCTGAACGGCAAGTTCACGCGTGGGAACAATAACGAGTGCTTGAGGCGCACCCGGTGCTGGCAAACGGTCATAGCCGGGGTCATCCTGGCCAACCACACGCTGAAGAGCGGGGATACCAAAGCCGAGCGTTTTACCCGTTCCGGTTTTGGCCTGACCAATGATGTCGTGGCCAGCAAGGGCTACGGGCAAGGTCATGGACTGGATGGGGAAAGGATGAGTAATTCCGGCATCAGCCAGCGACTCAACGATGTCTGCGCGGACGTCGTAGTCGGCGAAAGACTTCTCTTCAATTTCTTTAGCTACCGCGGTGGTAACGATGGTCTCTTCAGGCTCAAGGACTTCCGTACCGGAGGCATCGCTGAGGATTTCATGGGTGTGCAATTCACTCACAGGGAGTTTCCTTATTCATTTGGGCCGCGCGTTGTGCTCGACGTAGAGGTAGAACGTTGTTCCGGACCTTCGGAGCACACGGTAAACGCGCAGACAATTCCAGTGGAGCCGATCGCGGTTTTTCTAGGCGCCGGCACTGGGACCGGCGGTTCATTATCAGTCCGCGTAGGGGCGGGATTGTTGATTTCAGGGACCGCATCAGCTGCGGCCAGCGAAGTTTGGTGGTTCAATCAACGACCGGGCATCCATAACTACTTTTTCAGTCTAGCCGTAGAGCAGCCGAATCACGGGATCGCGCCACAAGGTGGGCTACCTTGTGGCGCTGGCAACGCTGAGTGCTTAGCCCACGCGTTGGAGCACAATCTCGCGTTTGACGATGTCTACCGAGACCAGTTTGACCCTCACTACGGTGCCAGCTTCCATTTCGCCTTCGCAGCGAGCAGCGACAGCAGGTTCGGCAATTTGAACTATTCCGTAGGGAACGTGATCCGGCTTGCCGTTGCCGTCTCGGGACCCCGAAATGACCACTGCTTCAAATTCCCGGCCCACCAGAGGACTCAAAATCGCAGCCTCAATGGTGTCTATGGAGACACGTTCAAGTTTGGACGCCAACTGGTCTGAAGCCGTCATAATCTCAGGCAATTGCGCCAAAGACTCCCTTGCCCAGGCAGGGACTTCTTGGCCGTTACTCAAAGCCTCACAAATAACAAGACTCCAACGGTCAACGAGGCGGCGCAACGGTGCAGTGGTGTGCGCGTACGGAGCCCCAATGGCTGCCTGAACCGTTTCTTGCGGAACGTCCCCGTCAAAGGGGGTGTAGCCGGCTCCGCGGAACAAAACGCCGGCCGAATGCAAAATGGCCAAGTGCTTGGGGTTGCTTGGATCAAGGGTGCGCAGATATTCACCATAGGAGATCGAGGAGTCCCATTTTTGACCCAATGCAGCAGTCTGCAAGGTAAATGCTTTCAGAGATTTTTCATCGGGAGCAGGCATGGTCCGCAGAATGCCCACCTTCCCCTTGAGCATAATGTCAGCGGCCGCCATTCCGGTGAGCAATGAAATTTGTGCGTTCCAATCCTCAACGGGTAGTTGCGGGGCTGCCACAATCCGGTAGGTTATGCCGGAACCACCGGGGACTTGTTCGATCTCCTGCTCGGGGATGTTCAGGCTCGCACCGCCGCGCTTGCGTTCTAGTTCAATGCGTTTGAGGCCGATCTCTTTGAGCAGCTGAAGACTCTCTGAGGCGGTGCCGTTGTCGATCTGCTCTTGAACACCTTGATAGTTAAGTTTGGCTCGGCTGCGGACTTGAGCACGGCGGACGACGGCGGAGGTCAGCTCGGCATTGGCGTCGAGTTCGAATTCCCACACATAGGCAGCTCGAAGCTGATCTGGCAGCAGGCTGCCAGCGTCTTCGGAAATAATCTCTGGGTGCAGAGGGATGCGGCCGTCCGGAGCGTAAAAAGTCTGACCACGACGGCGAGTCTCAGCATCCAGTTCGCCGCCTGGGTTCACAAAAGACGGCACGTCAGCAATCGCGTAGAGAACTTTGTAGCCGTCGCCGGCCCGTTCCAAATACATGGCTTGGTCAAGGTCAGTTGAGCTGGGTGGATCTATCGTCACAAATTCAAAGGCCGTGAGGTCAAGGCTTGGAAGCTGATGCTTAGCCACAGCAGCTTCTGCGTCTTGGACGGCCACTGGAGGATATTCCAAGGGCAGTTTGAGCTCAGTTTTTAGGGCACTCAGTGCACCTGCCAATTGGCTCTGCGGGTCAAGGGCGCGTGGGGCTATCCGTTGATGAAACACGAAATTCAGGCTAGCGGGAAAAGCCACCTTAGTGGCGGAAATAGCGTCAAATTCTTCGTCACGATTGCCGCAGCTCCGTCCGCTCCACCGATTCTTGGCCCGTCTGAGCAAGAAATCTAGCTGTTGGCCACGTCGTCTTGGCTGGGTAACGCTTCAAGCAACTTGAGGGCCGCTTCAGCAGGATCGCTAGCCTCGGTAATGGCGCGAACCACCACCACACGCTGGGCCCCAGCTTCCACCACTTGGCCGATGTTGCTCAGGTCAATCCCGCCGATTGCGAACCAAGGGATCTGAATGGGGCCATCGATTTTGGCTGCTGCTTGAGCCGCATATTCCACCAATTCCAGCCCGACGGCGGCCCGGCCGGGTTTGGTGGGAGTCGCCCACAGTGGGCCTACACAGAAGTAGTCCAAACCTTTACGGCCCGGGGCTGCAGCAATGGCGGCGTCCACTTGGGCTGGGGAGTGAGTGGACATACCTATCACCGTTTTTTTGCCCAGCACTTTTCGAGCAAAGTCGAAGGGGAGATCATCCTGCCCAATGTGGAACACCGGAGCTTGTGCAAGGCTCGCCACGTCGGCGCGATCGTTGACGGCCCACAACCGTCCGTGCCGTGTAGCGGCTGCCTCAAGAACTTTGAGTGCTTCCAGCTCCGTGGCCACATCAATGTTCTTGTCCCGCAGCTGGATGATGTCAACGCCACCGGAAAATGCGGCGTCAACAAAGTCGGCAAAATCTCCGCGTTCGGTGCGCGCATCGGTGCACAGGTAGAGACGGGCAGCATGGTGGACGTGTTGGCTCATAAGAACCAGCGTAGTTCCTTTAGACTGGGCGAGTACTGCGGGAGCTTGAACACGGTGTTGTTCACGGCTGAGAGGGCTTTAGTGCCGACCGTTATACCTGATCCGGATAGTGCCGGCGTAGGGAAGGAATGAAGATGGCCGTAGAGGCTGACGTTGCCGTCATTGGCGCGGGCATTGTGGGGATGGCTATCGCATACCAAGCCCTCACGTCTGGCCGTTCGGTGGTGCTGATTGATCCAGCACCCGGAACCGGCGCCACCCACGCTGCAGCAGGGATGCTGGCACCAGTGAGTGAGCTCCATTATCAAGAGCAGCAACTCCTTGAACTCACTCTCGAATCGGCCCGATTGTGGCCAGAGTTTGCACGTCCGTTTGCTCCGAACGCCGGTTACCAGAACACAGAAACACTGCTATTGGGTGTGGACGCGGCCGATCGTCGGGCCCTAGCGGACCTGTACGCGGAACAACTTCGTCAAGGACTCAACGTACAACCACTAACGGTGTCACGGGCCCGCAGTGCGGAGCCGCTATTGGCCCCAGGGCTGTCGGCCGCTTACACCATTCCCCAAGACCACCAAGTGGATCCACGGCGAATTCACGCAGCACTTTTAGAGACCTTTATTAACGACGGCGGCATTCACCTGAGCGAGCGCGCGCTCGGCTTGGTGTGGAGTGATGCCAGGGTCGCGGGAGTGGACCTTGGAGATGGCCGCACGGTCAGGTCACAAGAAGTGGTAGTTGCTAATGGAACTTACGCAGAAGAGTTGCAAGGGCTTCCACCCGGTCTTCGGCTGCCCCTGCGGAAAGTGTACGGGGATATTCTTCGCCTCCGGGTGCCTTCAAAATTGCGTCCGCTGCTGACCGCCACTGTGCGCGGAAGCGTCCATGGTGTTCCCGTTTACATTGTGCCTCGAGAGGACGGGACGGTAGTTATTGGTGCCACCTCCCGTGAGGACAATAGCTCCGGTGTTTCTGCCGGAGGCGTTTACCAACTGCTCCGCGACGCCCAATCGTTGGTTCCGGCCGTGGCTGAGCTCGAACTTTTCGAGTCCACTTCAAGGCCACGTCCAGGTACTCCAGACAACGCCCCGCTCCTGGGGCGAGTTGCCGCATCCACACTGCACTGTGACAACTCAAGCTCTGACAACTCAAGCTCTGACAACTCAAGCTCCGGCCACTCAAGCTCTGGCCACTCAAGTTCGGATCCAAGGAGCCAGCTCAATCCCAAAAGCCAGGACATTCCGGGGTTGATTGTGGCCACCGGGTTCTTCCGCCACGGCGTTCTCCTTGCGCCTGTTGCAGCCCAGATTTGCCGCCAACTTATGGACAGAATAGCGGACGTACGGTGGGCGCCTTTTAGACCGGACAGATTTTCCCTACCCACAACTCACAGCAAGGACCGGGAGCATTCGTGACCACGCTCAATATTTCACTCAACGGGGAGCCACACAGCCTTAGCGCTGGAGCCACCGTTGCAGACCTTGTCCAAGCCGTCACGGGCAGAACGATCAATGAACAAGGACAAGCCGTTGACGGCCGCAGGCTGGGTATTGCTGTTGCCCGCAACGCAGCGGTGGTGCCACGAAGCCAATGGCGCGGAACAACGCTTTGTTCGGAAGACGACGTCGAACTCGTTACAGCAGTACAGGGAGGCTGAAATGTCCAAGGACCAACTTCACATCGACGGCGTGGCACTGAATTCGCGGCTTATTATGGGCACTGGAGGTGCGCCAAGCCTGGACGGTTTGGGGGCGGCGCTGGTGGCTTCCGGGACTGAACTCACCACCGTGGCCATGCGCCGCTATTCACCTGCCACGGCAGGCTCGCTCTTCGAACTGCTGCAAAGCCACGGGATCCGCGTTCTGCCCAACACGGCTGGTTGCTACACCGCTCGCGACGCTGTTTTGACAGCTGAACTGGCACGAGAAGCCCTAGAGACCAACTGGGTGAAGCTTGAGGTTATAGCCGACGAGCAAACCCTGCTCCCGGATGCCGTGGAGCTAGTTCAAGCGACCGAACAACTCGTGGCAAGTGGGTTCCAAGTGTTCGCTTACACCAACGACGATCCGGTTCTGGCGTTGCGTCTGGAAAACTTAGGCGCTGCCGCCGTCATGCCACTCGGTGCTCCGATTGGGACAGGCTTGGGCATCCTCAACCCGCACAACATCGAACTGATCGTTGCCCGCGCCAACGTCCCGGTAGTGCTCGACGCCGGAATCGGCACGGCCTCGGACGCGGCCCTTGCCATGGAGCTAGGCTGCGACGCAGTGCTGTTGGCAACTGCAGTGACCCGGGCTCAAGACCCCGTGATGATGGGCGAGGCCTTTCGCCACGCGGTGGTAGCAGGGCGTCTTGCCCGGCTCGCAGGGCGAATCCCTAAGCGTGAGCACGCCCTAGCGTCCTCACCCATGCAGGGCCGGGCTGAATTTTTGTAGAGAGCGGCCTAAAGCTAGGCGCGGAGAATAGCTGTGAGGCGCTCGCGGTCACTGGCTTCGCGCTGTTTACGCAAGGGAACAACCACAGCGACGGCAGCTGCTGTACCAAGAACAATCGGCAGCACCCAAGGGATCCACGTCAGGCCAGGTTGATAGCCAAAGCCCAACGCGATCACCACCATCCAGCACACGCATGCCACAGCTACGCCCAACCCAGCAGGCAAAGCTGCACCGTAAGAGGTGTGGTGCTTGTCTGTGCCCCACACGATGGCTCCGGCGGCAATGACTGCAAGAACGGCAATAATCAGTGAAAGCACGCGAGCGTCCCTTTCCTTGGCCTCAAACAGCTACAAAAGGGGTCTAGACGGTGCCAAATCCCACACGACGGACTTCTTCAGCACCAATCTCTACGTAACCCAAAACCTTGCCAGGAACGATGATTTGGCGGCCCTTCTCATCCGTCAGACGCAAATCCGTTCCGTTAGCGATTGCCTCGGAGACAATCTTGGCTACGGCATCGGCGTCCTGTGAAGACTCGAGCGAAATTTCACGTCCAACGTTTTGGATACCAATCTTTACTTCCACAACAAGGCCTCCCAGCCATCAGAATTCAACAGGTTATTCATTTGTAGCTCAGGACTCCTTGGGGAAGCGACTGATTCCGCGCCAAGCTAAACGGTAGACCAGATCACTTGCAACATCGAGGTCCAAATCGCCGTCGGTTTCTAGCCAATAGCGGGCACTTACCTGCGCTAACCCGGCTAGGCCGCGGCCCAAGAGTTCTGCTTCCAGCGGTGCCAACTTGGTGTCTTCAGCGATCACGGCGGCCACCGCCTCAGCAAAGGTTCGGTTGAACGTTTCCAATCGAGCATTAACGTCAGCGTCATTGGTTAGTCCGGACTCGAACACTAGACGATGGGCTTGATCGTCACTAGCAATAAAGCGGAAATAGGCGCGCATCACGGCCTGAACACGTTCTTTGTTGTCCTGAGTGGAGTTTAGTGCGCCCAAGAGCAGTCCGGTCAGTTCTTCAAGATTGCTATCCAAAAGGGCCAAATAAAGCTCGCGTTTGGATGGGAAGTGCTGGTAGAGCACAGGCTTGGAGACACGGGCAGTTTCAGCGATTTCGTCCATCGCGGCACCGTGGTAACCATTGGCCACAAACACTTCAAGAGCCGCATGGAGCAACTGCGCACGGCGCTCGTCGCGCGGTAGACGTGCGGACCGAGCATTCGCCTGGGATGTTTCTTGCGTGGTGCGCGTCCTGCTCACTTCCGGTCCTTTCATTGACGGCTCAATCCACTTTACTCGTCAGTAATATGTATAAGCGCGTCGACAGGCCTAGATTGGAGTATGCCTGCGAACAGCCCCGCCCCCATTTCTCCTTCTCTGCCGCCCCTCGTGGAACCAGCACAGTCTTTGAGCAGAGAAGAACGTGAGCGATATTCGCGGCACATCATCATTCCGCAAATCGGTGATATCGGTCAGCGAAGGCTCAAGAATGCTCGTGTGCTGGTTATTGGTGCTGGTGGCTTGGGCTCGCCAGCGTTGTTGTACCTAGCTGCTGCAGGTGTGGGGACTCTGGGAATTATCGATGACGACGTTGTTGAGCTGAGCAATCTCCAACGCCAGATTATGCACACCGTGGAACGGGTCGGAGAGCCCAAAGCCGAATCCGCTCGGGCCGCCATCCACGACTTAAACCCGCTGGTTAATGTCCGGGTTCACCAAGAACGCCTCGAAGCCTCCAACGCCCTAGAACTCTTCTCCGAATACGATCTGATCCTCGACGGTGCTGACAATTTCCAAACCCGCTACCTCGTCAACGATGCAGCAGCGATCCTCGGCAAACCCTACGTGTGGGGTTCCATTTTCCGCTTTGATGGTCAGGTCAGCGTGTTTTGGGCGGAACATGGACCCAACTACCGTGACCTCTACCCGGAAGCGCCACCAGCTGGCTCTGTCCCGAGCTGTGGGGAAGGTGGCGTGTTCGGAATGTTGTGCGCCGCCGTCGGATCCCTGATGGTGACCGAAGCGGTAAAGCTGATTACCGGCGTTGGACGTTCCTTGTTAGGGCGAGTGTCCCTCTTTGACGCGTTAAGCGGCACCTGGCGGGAAATTCGTGTCTCCAAGGACCCCAGCGCACCAGCGATCACCGAGCTTGCCGACTACAACGCTTTTTGTGGCATCGACGCAGAGCCCACTGTAGGTGTTCACGAACTCGTGACGGCTCCGCAACTGGCCACCATGCTGGCTGCACGGGATGCAGGCCTACGGGACTTTTTGCTCGTGGACGTGCGGGAAACGGGGGAGCGAACTATTGTTTCAATTCCCGGCTCGGTACTGATCCCGCAAGGAAAGATCCTTGACGGCGAAGCGTGGGATCAACTTCCCACCGAGAAGGAGATCATTTTCCACTGCAAAGGTGGAACGCGTTCGGCGAATGTCCTCGCCGCCGCTAAAAGCCACGGTTACACCAAGGTCAGCCATCTCGACGGCGGTGTGTTGGCTTGGGTGCGCGACGTGGAACCGGACAAAGCGGTTTACTAAAACCCTCTACAACTTTTGGAAGAAGTCTCAGATGAGCACTAACAGTCTCCGCACCCCGCAGCGACACCTTGGCTCGCCCTTCGGCGCTCGCAGTACCGCCAAAGACGTTCTGGCAGGAATCGATCTAGCCGGTAAAACGGCGATTGTTACCGGTGGCTACTCTGGGTTGGGCTTGGAAGCCGTCCGTGCACTGCACGACGGCGGCGCCGCAGTAGTGGTGCCCGCCCGCCGCCCCGAGGTAGCCGCGGAAACCCTCAGTGAGGCTGGGCTTGACGATGTAGAAGTAGCCTCCTTGGATTTGGCCGATCAGGGGAGTGTTCAGGCATTCGCGGAGTCGTTCCTTGGATCAGGCAGAAGCTTGGACATTTTGATCAACAACGCTGCGGTTATGGCTTGCCCCGAGACTCGGGTGGGGCCCGGCTGGGAAGCCCAATTCGCCACCAACCATCTGGGTCACTACGCCTTGACGAACCGCTTGTGGCCAGCCTTGATCGCCAAGCCGGGAGCTCGTGTGGTGGCGCTGTCCTCAACAGGGCACAAACTCTCGCCGATTCGCTTTGAGGACCCTCAATTTAGTACCGGATACGACAAGTGGAAGGCCTACGGCCAGGCAAAAACTGCTAACGCCCTGTTCGCCATTGAACTTGACCGTTTGGGAGCAGATCACGGAGTGCGCGCCTTCGCCGTGCATCCGGGCGGAATTATGACCGAACTTCAGCGCCACTTACCGGTTGAGGAAATGCGGGCCGCGGGCTGGATTAATGAACAAGGCAAAGTCAACGAGATCTTCAAATCCCCGGCTCAAGGCGCTGCCACCTCGGTATGGGCGGCAACTTCGCCGCTTTTGGAGGGCCTCGGTGGTGTGTATTGCGAGGACTGTGATGTGGCTGAACCCACCGATCTGGATTCACCAACGGCGCGCTATGCGGGTGTGGACGCTCACGCAATCGATGCGGATGCGGCGCAGCGGCTATGGCAGCTTTCCGCGGAACTGACCGGAGTCAACGCCTTCTAGCTCAGGCAGACTCAGCGTCGGCAACCGGGCACTGGGCACCCAGCTGGGATTCTTGACTAGCGTTTTTGTTAGTTTCCTTGCTGCGCTGCCCGGCCTGGGTGTCGCCGGCCTGATCAACCTCAATACCGTAAAGCGCCTCGAGGGCAGCTATGTAGTCATCCTGCTGACCCTTCGCTGCGAGTTCGCGGCCCCGCACAGTGGGAACGTGTAGAAGTTGTTTGACCATCCGACGCAGAGCGAACTCAACTTCTTCGGCGGCAGCGGTGCAACCGTGGCGGGCCCTGACCTTTTCCATTTCCGCATCCAAAACGTCCATGGTGTGTCGGCGCAAGGCAACAATGGCCGAATCCACTGAACGGGCGCGGCGCTCCTGTTCAAAAGCAGCGGCTGCTTCGTTCACGATGTTGCTCGCATCAGCAAGGGAATCTGCCTGTTCTTGGGGAGCAGCCAGACGCACTGATTCAAGTGTCAAAAGCTCAACGTTGGGCAGTTCGCCGACGGCCGGATCAAAGTCACGGGTTAGCGCAAGGTCAATAACAATCAAAGGCTTTTCCGTGCCCGCGCGTACCCGGCCCAAATCCTCGGCTTCAACGCGTTGATCTGACCCACTGCAGCCGATGATCACGTCAGCTTGGGCCAGTGCAGCCTCGATGGTTTTATTCGTCAAGGCGGTGCCGCCGCGTGTGGCCACAAAGCCTTCCGCGCGGCCGGAGGACGAGTAGACGCCGATGTTTGTACATCCGCGGGCGCGCAAAAGGGCCATGGTTGCGCCAGCGTAGGCACCTGTGCCAAATATCACAGTGTTTTTTTCGGACCAGTCCGGGTCAACAGACATTTCTTGAGCCAAATCCAGTGCCACCGAAACAATCGACAGTCCCCGGCTACCCAAAGCGGTGTGTGCGCCAACGTCCTTTGCCGTTTTTGATGCTGCTTGGAAAAGGCGGACTAAACCGGAGCTTGCCGTGCCGTTATGCTCGGCGGCGATGAGGGCTCGGCGGACTTGGCCAGCGATCTCGCGTTCACCGACCACAGCGGAGTCCAATCCGGAGCTCACGGCAAAAAGATGAGAGCTGACGTCTGAGCCAGTACGGGTCCCAAAGGACGTAGAAACCACGTGTTTATTGAGTCCACTGAGTTCGCTGACTTGTTCAATCAGGCTGGACCGGGCCGCTTCTAGATCTTGATCCGAGGTGGCCTCGCCGTAAATTTCGTAGCGGTTGCAGGTGGCCAAAACCACTGCACCTTGAACCGAGGGGGAGTCTGCAATTGCCGTTTGGGCAAGCGAGGCCGCACCGTTGCTCAACTGAGCAACAGTCTCTAAATCGACGTCGGCGTGGCTAGCCACGAGAGAAAAAAGAACCACAGCACTCCAAGCATAGCTTTTTCGTAACTCTGTAGAACATAGCGCGATTTCGCGGTAAATTCGCTGACACAGTGTCGTTATATGTCTCCAACGGCCTTAGGCAGAATAAGAGGATGCAGCTTCGAACCGGGACCCTTGACGCCACTCATCCGCTGCGCGATGGCCGCACTGCGGACTCCGCGCTGATCACCGCCTACCGCGGGGGGAAGCCTTCACGGCGCCCCATTTGGTTTATGCGTCAGGCCGGCCGTTCGCTGCCCGAGTACCTTAAGGTACGTGAAGGGGTGGCCATGCTGGACTCGTGTTTGCGCCCCGAATTGGCGGCGGAAATCACACTCCAGCCAGTGCGTCGGCATGACGTTGACGCGGCAATTTTCTTCTCTGACATTGTGATCCCGCTCAAGCTGGCCGGAATCGGTGTGGACATTGTTCCCGGCGTTGGCCCTGTTCTGGAGAAGCCTGTCCGCACCGCTGCAGATGTGGCTGCTCTACCTGAACTGACATGGGAGGCATTGGAACCCATTCGTGAAGCTGTCCGCCTCACCGTGGCAGAACTGGGCAAAACTCCGCTCATTGGATTCGCGGGGGCTCCGTTCACCCTGGCCGCCTACATGGTTGAAGGCAAACCTTCACGCGATCACTTGGGCCCACGCACCATGATGCACGCCGATCCTGAAACGTGGTCCGCCTTGGCGCGATGGGCTGCGGACGCCTCAGGCCTGTTCTTGCGTGCACAGCTTGAGGCCGGTGCTTCAGCTGCTCAGCTCTTTGATTCATGGGCTGGGTCTTTGGGACTTGCGGACTACGAGAAGTTTGTTGCCCCGGCTTCGGCCCGAGCTTTGGACCACGTGCGGGACCTCGGCGCACCCCTGGTTCACTTTGGTACCGGCACCTCTGAACTATTGGTTGCCATGAAGAACATTGGTGTTGACGTGATGGGTGTTGACTACCGTTTGGGCTTGGATGAAGCCAATCGTCGTCTGGAAGGCAGTGTCCCGCTCCAGGGCAACATTGACCCGGCTCTGCTTTCAGCAGGCTGGGACGTCCTTGAAGCCCACGTCCGTTCAGTCCTTGAAGCAGGCGAAAATGCGCCCGGGCACGTGGTCAACCTTGGCCACGGAGTTCCACCAGAAACTGACCCCGCAGTCCTCACCAAGATTGTGGAGTTGGTTCACTCGATCGAGGTCTTGTGAACGTAGTTGTAGTGGGCGGCGGCGTTGCAGGACTCGTTGCAGCACGCGACTTTGCGCACGCAGGTCACGCCGTCACGGTTTTTGAGGCGAGTTCTACGTGGGGCGGCGCGCTCGGGAAGCACCAGCTCGCCGGGCTAAGCCTGGACAGTGGTGCCGAATCCTTTGCCACCCGCACTGACGCGGTAGCGAATCTTGCCTCCGAGCTGGGCTTGGGTGAGCACATTGTTAGGCCTCTGCCAGGTGGAGCTTGGGTGCAATTGCCGCAGGGGCCCCGAGAATTACCCAAGACCGGTGTCCTGGGAATTCCTGCGAATCCGTGGGACCCGGAAGTTCGCCGCACCCTTGGGTGGTGGGGCTCGCTCCGGGCGTCCATGGACACGTTGATGCCTCCTGCTTGGGGGACTGAAGCTGAGCTATCCAGTGTTGCTGAGCTGGTTCAACGCCGGATGGGGCAACGAGTTTTGAAACGCTTGGTGGAGCCCGTAGTTGGCGGTGTCCACGCCGCAAGCGCCGCACTTTTGGACGTTGACATGGTGGCCCCGGGGCTGCGCCGTGGAATCCAGGAGCAGGGTTCCCTCGCCAAAGCTGTTAAAGCCCAGCGAGCCAGACCAGCCGCGGCGGGTTCCGCCGTCGCAGGTATTTCCGGTGGCATGCACCGGCTGGTTGAGTCGCTCCTGGAAGATCTGCGCAAGCATCGCGTGGTGCTGCAACGCGGGCTGCCAGTGGTGAGCATGAGCCGTACAGACGGTTCCCAAACTGACCTTACGCTCGGGCAAAGAGCGGACGACGACGGTACAACAGTTGAGGGATCAGCAGCAGAAATTGCTCCACTCTGGCGGGTGCGCACAACCCAAGGCGAGGCGCTCGCCTCGCACGTGGTGGTTGCCCTCGATGGGCCAAATGCTGTGGATCTGCTGGCCCCGTCCATTCCTGAGATGGTGCCGTTCCGGCCTGGTGCTGGCCCCAACGTGAAGCTTGTCACGCTGGTTGTACGTGCACCAAAGCTGGATGCGAGGCCGCGCGGAACAGGAATTTTGGTGGCACCACAGAGGGCAGCCACACCAGGCGAAGCAGCTCGGACTGAAACTGCAGGAACTTCTAATATTCGGGCCAAGGCTCTTACGCATGTCACTGGCAAGTGGGAATGGACAGCTCAAGAAGCTGCCGCGGCGGTGGGTCCGGGTACACACGTTCTCCGGTTGTCCTATGGACGCCAGGCGGAAGCGAATTCTGACGCGGCCGCCACCGTTAGCTCGGTGACGAACCATAGTGATGAAGAACTGCTTGAGATTGCGCTCGCTGATGCAACAGCACTTCTGGGTGTGCCGTTGGTAGAGGCGGACGTTGAGGCATGGGATGTGGTGACGTGGCAAGGAGCGCTGCCCTTTGCCGCCGTCGGGCATAAAAATCGTGTGGCGCAAGTGCGGCAACTGGCCCGAGGCCAATCAGGGCTCAGTGTTATTGGCGCATGGCTGGCAGGCACCGGGCTGGCCGCCGTTGTGGCGGACGCGCGGGCGGCAGTTCGGGGCGTCATTGAGCAGGGAACGTGAGCTGCGTTATGCGTTACTTCTACGTGCTGTAGAAGACTAGAATTTTTACTACCAAGCAAAACATAAGGGACACTGGAGATCATGAGCCACACATCTATGGAATCTGTCACTAAACCCGCCGAAGGCGACGAGGCCGAAGAACTGTTCTTCACCCTCTGGACGGTATTCAAGCGCACCGACAATGTTTTGCGCAGCGGCGACGCTGCTGAAGACTTCGACCGGCTGGCCGCCGAGCTCGCCGAAGAAGGTGTCACTGTCCGCGGAACCTACGATGTTTCCGCTATGCGCGCCGACGCTGACGTGATGATTTGGCTGCACGGCCCCCGTCCCGAATCGCTGCAAAAGGCAGTTCGTGACATCCGCCGCAGCAAACTCTTCACCGGCACCGAAGTTGTCTGGTCCGCCATGGGTGTGCACCGCGAAGCCGAGTTCTCCAAGAACCACAGCCCTGCTTTCTCGCGCGGTGTAGCACCGGCCGAATGGCTCTGTGTGTACCCATTTGTTCGCTCCTACGAGTGGTACCTGCTCCCCGCTGAGGAACGTGGCCGGATGCTGCGTGACCACGGAATGCTGGGCCGCGACTTCCCGCAGGTCCTCTCTAACACTGTTTCATCCTTCGCTCTGGGTGACTGGGAGTGGATTCTGGCTCTTGAAGCTCCCGAGCTCACCGATCTTGTGGACCTGATGCGTCACTTGCGCTACACAGATGCCCGCAACCACGTCCGTGAAGAAGTTCCGTTCTACACCGGCCGCCGGATCGACGCTAACGGGATTGCCGAGGTCCTCGCATGAGCTCGGTGAACTCAGCAACGAACGATGCAACGAACACTGCAACTAACGCCGTGACCGAAGCAGGCCGGATGGCCCCCAAGGACTACGACGCGATCCTTTTGGCCTCCTTCGGTGGCCCTGAAGGTCAAGACGATGTGATTCCCTTCCTGCGCAACGTCACCCGTGGCCGCGGTATCCCTGATGAGCGGCTTGAAGAGGTGAGCCACCACTACCGGGCCAACGGCGGAATCAGTCCCATCAACCAGCAGAACCGCGAACTCAAGGTAGCCATTGAAGGCGAACTCGATGCGCGCGGCATTGAATTGCCGGTCTACTGGGGTAACCGCAACTGGGACCCGTACATCCCGCAGACCCTCCAGGACATGTACGACGCCGGTCACCGCAAGGTTCTGATGATCACCACGAGTGCCTACTCGTGTTACTCCAGCTGCCGCCAGTACCGCGAAGACATCGGTATGGCTCTGGTGGAAACCGGGCTGGACGGAAAGCTGGAAGTGGACAAGGTGCGCCAGTACTTTGACCACCCTGGCTTTGTGGAGCCCTTCGTTGAAGGCACACTCGCAGGTGTAGCCGAAGTCCGTGCAAAGCTCGCAGCCGCCGGAAATGCTGAAGAGTCAGCTGACTCGGTACACATCCTGTTCTCCACGCACTCCATCCCTACGCGAGATGCAGAGGCAGCTGGACGTTCCGAGGGCGATCCGCGCAGCTTCGAAGAAGGGTCCGCCTATGTGGCCCAGCATTTGGCTACCGGCGCTGAGATTATCCGCCGTGTTGAGGCAGAGGCTGGCGCCACTATCCCGTGGTCCTTGGTGTACCAGTCACGCTCCGGCGCTCCGCACGTTCCTTGGCTTGAACCGGACATCAATGACGCGATTGAAGAACTCCACGGCAACGGTGTTAAGTCCGTAGTGATTGTGCCCTTGGGTTTTGTGAGCGACCACATGGAAGTTGTGTGGGACCTAGACACCGAAGCGATGGAAACCAGCCAGAAACTGGGACTTGAAGCAGTGCGTGTTCCCACCCCGGGCACCCATGTTAAGTTCATCACCGGCATTGTGGACCTGATCTGCGAACGCACCGCCAACAACAACATTGCCGACCGGCCGCACCTGACCGACCTTGGTCCGTGGTTCGACGTGTGCCGCCCGGGTTGCTGCGCCAACTTCCGTGGCGAAAAGCCCACCATTGCTGGCGCAGACACCACTGTTGGTACCGGTCATGCCCCGGACCTGAAGGCAGTTCAGGACCAGACCAAATGAGTATTCGTGTTGGAACACGTGCCAGCAAACTAGCCCTCACCCAATCCCAGCAAACGGCTGACCGCTTGGCCGCCGTGGGAGGTTTTGACACCCAACTGGTGCACATCAAAACTGACGGCGACGTTCTCACTGGGCCACTGTCCCAAATGGGTGGCACCGGTGTGTTTGTGGTCGCCCTGCGCGAGGCACTCCTTCGCGGAGACTGTGACGTAGCTGTGCACTCCCTCAAAGACTTGCCCACCGGTAGCACTGTTGGGTTGTCGATAGCGGCCGTGCCCAAGCGCGTGGATCACCGCGACGTTTTGTGCGCACGTGACGGGCTGACCTTGGCGCAGCTACCAGCGGGTTCGAAGGTCGGGACAGGGTCACCTCGCCGTGCCGCCCAGCTGCGTACCGCGCGCCCTGACCTGACAGTGGTGGACATTCGAGGCAACGTGGATACTCGCCTTGGCCGCGTGCCAGGACTGCCGGGCAATCCGGAGGCCGCTGTGGTTCCCGGCAAATCTGGTGACCTTGACGCAGTTGTACTCGCTGCGGCAGGTCTAGAGCGAATCGGCCGCAGCGACGTCGTTACGGAGTTTTTTGAACCCGAAGTGATGCTCCCGGCGCCTGGCCAGGGCGCACTCGCGATCGAATGCCGCACCGCCGATGCTCCCGCGAGCGGGTCTCAAGAGGTTCTTGCCCAGGCACTTGCAGCAATTGACGACGTCGACACTCGCCTCGCCGTGACAGCTGAACGTGCACTTTTGGCTCGCTTGGAGGCCGGTTGCGCAGCACCCGTGGGGGCGCTTGCCGTCCGGAAGGGCAGCATGTTGCACCTTGAAGCGGTGGTGTGCGCTGTTGATGGCACCCAACAAATGCGAGTCAAAAAGGCTACCGATGGGCTCACTGAGGTTGGTGCGACTCTGTTGGGAATCCAACTGGCCGAGGAACTTTTGGCTGGCGGGGTAGCGGAATTTGCAGACCTTGCAGCTCACTGATTCTCACGCCGCGGAGGTCATGCCACTCAATGGCTACAAGGTTCTGATCACCCGAAGCCCAGACAGGGCTGGGGCACTGTGTTCGGCGCTCAAGCACGCTGGTGCTGAACCGTGGCTATTGCCGTTGATTGATTTTGAACGCGCCAGCGATCAGCACTCGATCGAACTGTGCCTGGATGCCATGGTGGCTGGCGGTTTCGATTGGCTGGTGGTCAGCAGCATCACCACGGTGCGGGCACTCAAAGAAGCGGCTGCAGAACGTGGAACCACTCTCGCTGCTTTGGTTCCCGAACGGACCAAGGTGGCAACGATCGGCCCGTCTTCCCGAGCGATTCTGGAAGCCGAAGGGCTCACAGTGCATTTGGCACCGACCGGTGTGCAATCGGCTGAAGGTCTGCTCGACGTTTGGCCGGCAGGGGAGTGCTCAGTGTTGCTGCCCCAAGCCGATATTGCAGCGGAGGCTCTCCGCGACGGACTTCGTGCTGCAGGGGCAGAGGTACGGACTGTGACCGCCTACCATACGGTGGACTACCCTGCCCGGCCCGAGCACCGCCTCACGCAAGAGCTTGAGCCCGGGCTGGGCACCGAATCAGCAACGGTGGCAGGTGGTGACACAACCGCCTGGGCTGGCGAACTCGACGGCCCCGCCGCCGTGGCACGACTGAATGCCGGTGGGCTGGACGCCGTCGTCGCCGCTTCACCGAGTGCAGCGCGCCGGATCCATACAACCCTAGGTGACCTGGGACCTGCAGCGTTTATCGCCATCGGTGAATCCACAGCGGCCCAAGCCCGTACGCTCGGCATCGACGTGGCAGCCACCGCAGCCACACCAACGCCGCAAGGAATTGTTCAAGCCTGCATGGCAGCCCTGGCCGGGGCAAACCACGGCAGCAACAGCAGGAAGGTAACACCATGAGTTTCCCCCACCACCGTCCCCGGCGGCTCCGCACCACACCCGCCATGCGCAGGCTCACCGCCGAATACCGGCTTGACCCGGCCGAGCTGATCCTGCCGATGTTTATCAGCGAGGGCATTGCAGAACCTCGCCCCATCTCCTCCATGCCCGGTGTAGTCCAGCACACCTCGGACAGTCTCAAGCGCGCAGCGCACGAGGCAGTTAAAGCCGGGATCGGTGGCCTGATGCTCTTTGGTATCCCTGAGACCCGGGACGCACGCGGCACAGCCTCCCTCGACGAGAACGGCGTCCTCAACAAAGCAATCCGTGAGCTCAAAGCCGAGCTGGGATCCGACACCGTGTTGATGAGCGATCTGTGCCTCGATGAATTCACCGACCACGGCCACTGCGGTGTCCTGGACACCAACGGCTACGTGGACAACGATGCCACCTTGGAAATCTACGGCCAGATGGCAGTGGCACAAGCAAGCGCCGGGGCAGATGTTGTGGCGCCGTCCGGAATGATGGACGGACAAATCGCGGTCATTCGCCAGAGCCTCGAAGAAGAAGGTTTCGGCAACACTGCGGTCCTCGCCTACGCTGCTAAGTACGCCTCGGCGTTTTACGGCCCCTTCCGTGAAGCAGTGGATTCGCAACTCAAAGGCGACCGGCGTACCTACCAAATGGATGCTTCCAACCGCCGCGAAGCACTTCTGGAAGTTGAACTGGACCTCGAAGAAGGTGCAGACATGGTGATGGTCAAGCCTGCCATGAGCTACCTCGACATCTTGGCTGACGTCGCTGCCATGAGCCCGGTCCCCGTGGCCGCCTACCAAATCTCGGGCGAATACGCGATGATCGAGGCGGCAGCAGCCAACGGGTGGATCGATAGGCGTTCAGCCATCACCGAGTCCGTCCTTGGAATCAAACGCGCTGGCGCCAACATGGTCCTGACTTACTGGGCCACGGAACTCGCCGGCTGGCTCAAGGAGCAATAATGAGTGACCCCCAGATCCTGCTCGGCCTCAACACCTTCGGGGACGTTGACCTTGATGCGGATGGGCAAGCTAAATCCCATGCCGTGGTGCTCCGCCAAATCTTGGAGCAAGCAGAACTAGCTGATTCGGTGGGACTGCACGCCTTCGGCGTTGGCGAACATCACAGGCGGGACTTCGCGGTCTCCGCCCCGGAAGTGTTCCTTGCTGCTGCAGCGGCACGGACCAAAAACATCCTCCTCGGTTCAGCCGTAACCGTGCTCAGCTCCGATGACCCAATCCGGGTTTTCCAGCGCTTTGCTACGGTGGATGCCCTGTCCAACGGACGCGCCGAGGTCATGCTGGGCCGCGGCTCCTTTGTTGAGTCCTTCCCACTTTTTGGTCTAGACCTTGCTGACTATGAGGTCCTGTTCGAAGAAAAGCTAGAACTCTTTGACAAGGTCCGCTCACAGAAACCAGTCAATTGGGACGGGCGTACCCGGCCAGGTATTCACGGCCTGAGCGTCTACCCGCGCCTTGAAGGGCACCTTTTGCCCACCTGGATTGGTGTTGGTGGCACCCCGGAATCCGTACTGCGTTGCGCCGAATATGGGTACCCCATTATCTTCGCCATCATTGGTGGGGAACCGCGCGCCTTCGCTCCGCTGGTAGACCTGTACCGTGAGGCTCTAGCCAAGTACGGGCACCAACCTCAACAAATCGCCACCCACTCTCCGGGCTTCGTGGCAGCCACTGATCAGGAAGCGCGGGACACCCTGTTCCCGCATTGGATCACATACCGCAACAGGCTAGGTGCCGAACGCGGTTGGGGACCCGGAAGTCGGGCTGAATTTGACGCCATGTGTGAGCCGGAAGGCGCACTGTATGTGGGCTCCCCGGAGACAGTGGCACAGAAGATTGCGCTACTCAAGCGGAATCTCGGCGTCGACCGTTTTGACCTCAAGTACGGCAACGGAACTTTGCCCCACGAGGCCATGATGGAATGCATCCGCCTCTACGGCGCTGAGGTCAAACCTCGCGTTGCAGAACTTTTGGCCGGCACCGCCACCGCCGCCACAAACACCGCCACCGCAGAATGAGAACAGGACAGATGACTTCCAACACCCCGGCCTCGGACCAACTCTTCGAACGCGCACGGAACCTGATGCCAGGCGGCGTCAATTCCCCAGTGCGCGCCTTCGGTTCGGTTGGTGGAACACCACGTTTTATGGTCTCAGCCAAGGGTGCCCACTTGCAGGACGCTGATGGCCGGGACTACGTGGACCTCGTTTGCTCGTGGGGACCGGCGCTGCTGGGTCACGGTCACCCCGCCGTGTTGGACGCCGTCCACGCAGCGGTAGACAAGGGTCTAAGCTTCGGTGCGTCCACCCCGGACGAGGGTCGCCTAGCCGAGCTGGTTACGGAACGAGTCTCCGGCGTCGAACGTTTGCGTATGGTCTCTACTGGCACCGAAGCCACCATGACAGCCGTACGTTTGGCACGCGGGTTCACTGGCCGTGACCTGATCATCAAGTTCGCTGGTTGCTACCACGGTCACTTAGACGGATTACTGGCTGCGGCTGGCTCAGGTCTTGCCACCTTGGCCCTGCCCGGCTCCGCTGGAGTTACGGCCGCAACCGCCGCTGAAACCTTGGTGCTTCCCTACAACGACCTTGCAGCAGTGGAGGCGGCATTCGCGGCCCACCCAGGACGCATCGCGGCGGTTATCACCGAGGCCGCACCAGCGAACATGGGCGTTGTTACACCGGGCGAAGGATTTAACGCTGGCCTGCGCCGCATCACCGCCGAACACGGTGCACTGCTGATCCTCGATGAGGTGCTCACCGGATTCCGCACCGGCTATGCAGGCTACTGGGGCCTCACCGGTGGTGCCGCCGACGCCACCGAAGCATGGACCCCTGACTTGTTCACCTTCGGAAAAGTTATTGGTGGCGGCCTGCCCACAGCTGCCCTAGGAGGCCGTGCTGAAGTGATGGACTACTTGGCCCCCGTGGGCCCGGTTTACCAGGCCGGAACACTGTCCGGGAACCCGGTGGCCATGGCCGCCGGCGTGGCCACCCTAGAAAACGCGACGCCGGAGGTGTACAGCTTTGTGGATGCCCGCTCCCTTGAGCTGCAAGCAGCCCTGAGTGCCGCGCTCAGTGCAGAGGGCGTGGACCACTCCATCCAGACGGCGGGGAACTTGTTCTCTGTTGCCTTTGGAACCGCCGCGAACGGCGTCCACAACTACGCTGACGCACAGGCTCAAGAGTCCTTCCGCTACGCACCGTTCTTCCACTCGATGCTGGACTCGGGCGTGTACCTGCCCCCGTCCGTTTTTGAAGCATGGTTCTTGTCAGCAGCCCATGATGACGCAGCCATGGAACGTATCTTCCAAGCCCTTCCAGCGGCCGCCCGGGCAGCTGCTGCGGCCACTGCGTAAGTAGCCTTCAGAGCCTGAGCTAACTAAAAAGCCTCGCCCTCCAGAGTGACTGGAGGGCGAGGCTTTTTGTGTGCTCCTGGTGGTTTGCGGTGTTTGCCTAGCGGCGCATCACTTTGCGGGCCAGCAGGTTGCCCAAGAGCTGAGCCAACTGCACAATCACCACAATCACCACAACGGCCAGCAAGGTCACCGCGTAGTTGAACTGCTGGTAACCATAGGTAATGGCAAGGTCACCTAGACCACCACCACCGATGTAACCGGCCACTGCAGACATGTCCACAACACCAATAAAGATGAAGGTGTAACCCAGGATCAGTGGGCCCAGAGCTTCGGGGAGAACTACCCCAAAAAGGATCCGAGAACGGCTGGCGCCCATGGACCGGGCAGCTTCTACCACTCCGGGGTCAACCGACACCAGGTTTTGCTCCACAATGCGGCCCATCACCACGGCTGCCATAAGGGTCATCGGGAAAATGGCGGCTTCAGTACCGATGGACTTGCCGATGATTGCCAAGGGGAGGGGCTGAACTAGGGAAATGAAGATGATAAACGGGATGGGACGCACCACGTTGATCACAAAGTTCAAGACGTTGAAGACGGCCGGGTTATGCAGGATGTTGCCTGGCCGGGTGGCGTACAAGAGCACACCAATAACCAAGCCGATGATGCCACCAATAACCATGGTGACAGCCACCATGTAGAGCGTCTGCTGAACACTGCTCGCCAGCTGCGGGCCGATGATGCTCCAGTCGATCATAGTTGCGCCTCATTCCCGTTCGAAGCTGGCCATTCTTCAACGGCAGTCACCGTCTTCAGCTTTGCGATCAGCGCCGTTACCGAGGCGTCCGGGCCACTCAAAACGTAAGTCAGGGAACCGTAGGGGCGCTGAGCAATTTCAGTGATTGAGCCGTAAACAACGGCACTGTGAACGTCCGGTTGAGTGCGGAAGATTTCCGAGATGTCTCGCTGCTGGGTGCCGTTGCCTGCCGCGGCGTCCTCGGAAACTGTCACAGTGACAATGGTTCCCGAATGCGCTTGCTGCAAACGTCGGACAGTGTCCGCCGAGGGCTTGTCCTGGATTGTCGAGTTGATAAAGCGCTTAGTGGCGTCTTCTTGCGCGAAGGCAAAGACGTTGTACACGGGGCCAGCTTCAAGGAGCTTTCCCTTTTCCATCACGGCAACCTGATCACAAATGGAACGGACCACGTGCATTTCGTGAGTGATCACCACAATGGTGGTTCCCAACTCGCGGTTGACCTTTTTGAGCAGGTTCAGTACTTCCGAGGTGGTTTCCGGGTCTAGAGCGCTGGTTGCTTCATCAGCCAAAAGGATCTTGGGTGAGGTGGCCAGTGCGCGGGCAATACCTACACGCTGCTTTTGGCCACCAGAAAGCTGGCTTGGGTATTGGCGAGCTTTCTCAGCTATGCCCACAAATTCGAGCAGTTCTTTGACTCGTGCTTCGCGCTTTTCCTTGGGCCAACCGGCTACCCGCAAAGGATATTCAACGTTTTTGGCCACGGACCGTGAGTTGAACAAGTTGAACTGCTGGAAGATCATACCGATCTGTGACCGGAGCTCCCGCAGCTGTTTTTGGTTCAAGGTGGTGAGGTCTTTGCCGTCAACCACTACGGAACCTGAGGTGGGCAATTCAAGGGCGTTGATCAAACGTACCAGGGTGCTTTTACCGGCACCCGAGTATCCGATGACGCCGGTAATGGAACCTTCTTCGATGTCCAAAGTGACGGAGTCAACGGCGTTAACCAGGTTCCCCTTGGCCTTGCCGAAGCCCGCAAAGGCTTTGGACGCATTATTGAACGAAACGATGCTGCTCAACACGGTCCTCCTAACTTCAAGTGATGTGCCATGAGTGACACCGAAAACGGCATTGACGCCGACCGCCCTAAGGCGATCGGCGTCAACGGCTAAAGCCAGGTATTACTTGGCAGACTGGACGTTCTCCTGGATGGTCTTCAACGCGGCCTGAAGGTCAGCTGCACTGTTGTCCTTGAACACACCGTTGGTGCCGAGGTCCTTCTTGACTGCTGCTTCAACCTCAGGATCGTGGTAAAGGGCTGCGATCTTCAGCAGGGTTGCGTTGTTTTTGTCCTCATCGCGAGCCACAAAACCGTTGATGTACGGCTTGGTGGATTCGGCGTTGGGGTCATCCTTGGCGATGATCAGGTCATCGCCAAGCTTGGCAGCGGTGGCGTAGTTGTTGTTGACGATTGCTGCTGCAACGCTGCCCAAGTTCTGTGCGGTGAGCTTGGCGTCTACCGGAACTACCTTGACCTTGGATGCTGCGGTGTCGATGTTGGCAGGAGTAGAAGCGGAGTTCGCGCCACCCTTGACCTTGATCAAACCGGCCTGCTCGAGGACGATGATTGAACGAGCCTGGTTGGTGGGATCGTTAGGGATAGCAACTTCGGAGCCAGCCGGGATCTCATCTGCGCTCTTGTACTTCTTGGAGTACAGCGGCAGCGGGTAAACAGCTGTGGCGCCAATCGGCTGCAGGTTCTTGCCGTTCTTGACGTTGTAGTTGGCCAAGTACTGCAAGTGCTGGAATTCGTTCAAGTCCAGCTGCTTCTCATCCAAAGCCGGGTTGGGCTGGTTGTAGTCAGAGAAGTTCTGGAACGTGACGTCAACGCCGGCCTTTTCCTTAACTACCTTCTTGTAAACCTGCCAGTATGGCTCTGCACCATCGGCAACACCGATCTTCACGGTCTTGATGTCAGTAGGCAACGGGCCACTTGCGGTGGATGCGCCACCGCACGCGGACAGGGACAACACAAGAGTTGCGGCCACGGCGGCTGTTTTGAGCCATGCAGAAGTCAGTTTCATAAAAAGTACTTTCTCGATGATGCGGTCTTGGATGCGTGTAGCATCTGCGGGCCCAGTGATGTGTGGTCCCGAAATCGAATTTAAGTATGGCACGCAGTAACTTTGCCCGACTTAGTGATGTCATATTCGGACATGTGGCTGTTTAGCAGAATAAAGTTCTCGTCATTGCCGCAAAAATGCCGTCAGTTAAGAAACGACGGCGGATTCTCGCCGTCGTTATGACGCGGACAGTCACCTGAACAAAAGGTGAACGTGACGCAGATCGCACATCGGCCAGCTGCGGCTATAAGCCCCTAAAACTCGCCACGACTATTGTCCTCGGGTGGAAGTACCGGCCAGTCACCTTCGATAACAGCCGTAGGTTTGGTTCGACGCAAGTACTGCTGGAAATCCGCTGCCTGTGCTGAGGCCCACTCAATCTGCAAATTGTGCAACGCTTCAGCCGGCATTTTAAGTTTGGGGAACTTCAGCACCATGGCATCCAACATTCGCGAGGTAGCCAGTGCATCCGCCGCGGAGGTGTGGGCGTTCTCTAGAGATATTCCGTATTCCTCGCACAATGCTGTGAGTGTGCGCTTGCCCTTGCGGTACCGGTCCACCTGCTTATTCATAATAAAAGGGTCCAGCACCGGAAAGCGCCTGACTTGTGCGATACCGTGGCGGGCGCATTCAGCGGCAAGAACCGTGAAATCATAGTTGGCGTTAAAAGCAATAACTGGGACACCAACTAAGAATAAGTCCTCGAGCGTTTTGGCAAGCTCAGCCACCACAGTTTTAGCGTCTTGGCCGTTGGCGCGTGCGTGTTCGGTGGTGATTCCATGGATTTGGGCAGCTTCCTCAGGGATGTCCACCCCTGGATTGGCTAACCATTCATGCTCGGCGGTGACGTTTCCAGCACCGTCCACCACAACCACCGAGGCCGTGACAATACGAACGGCACGGGAATTACGGCCGGTGGTTTCGACGTCGAACGCTGCTCGGGGCTGATCATGCCAACTGCTACTCATAAAGCCAACGCTACCGTCCAGCTCTGACATTTTCTGATGCACCGGCTCTAGACGTAGCTCGCGGACTGGTTTCCAACCGTATAACCCGAGCTCGGAACCGGTAGGCGCTCTCCGTTGGTGCCCGATAGGCTGGGGCGATGCGTGAGGACTTTGTGGATGCTGTATTGACCATTGCGGCAATGGTTCCGGCCGGTTCCGCGGTGGCCTATAGCGACATTTCGGACCTGCTCCAGTCAGCAGGTCCACGGCAGGTCGGCTCGGTCATGTCCCACTACGGCAGCTCTGATCCTTGGTGGCGCGTTTTGCGAGCCAGCGGTGAAGCGCCGCAAGGACACGAATCCCAAGCCTTGGCCCACTACCTAGCTGAGGGAACACCGCTCCGCGGAGACTTTGACAACTATCTTCGAACCGGCGAGGGGCGATGGAAAGTTGATTTCCGGACTGCCCGCTGGGCTCCTACAGAGGAAAATTTCGCCGCGGTGGACCAACTCGCGGAAGCCCTGCGTTCCAGAACAGCAAAATTGTCACAGGCGGATGGTGAACTGTGAACATGGCAAGTTCAACGGGTTCCTCCACATATGCGCCGCTGCGTCTAGTTCCACCCGTACGCGGCTTGCGGACTGGCCCGGCACTGTCCGCTCAACAAGCCGAGGTCCTCAGTCACGGAGAGGGAAGCGGGCCCATCATTCTTAGCGGCGCACCAGGCACCGGTAAGTCCACAACGCTTATTGAAGCAGCCGTTAATCGTGTGGAGAAGCACGGTATTGACCCCGAACGGGTCCTATTTCTGGCGCCGAGCCGTGCTGCCGCAGCGGAGCTTCGTGATCGATTCACTGCACGCCTAGACCGGACACTGAGCACCACGCCAGCCAAAACCTGGTCTGCGTATGCTTTTGACCTGATCCGGCGCGCACGCGCCGAGGGGTTCACCTCCTTGCGAGGTGTGCCGCGACTGTTAGCTGGCGCCGAGCAGGACCTTATTATCAAACAATTACTGGAGCTGCACAGCAGTGAAGGAAGAGATCTGCCCTGGCCCGATGACCTGCAAGCTGCCCTACCCACGCGCGGCTTTCGCCAAGAAATTCGGCAGCTCTTTGACCGCATTATTGAATCCGGTCGCGGGGCAGATGACCTCGCGGCGCTCAGCACGAGACTGAACCGGCCCGAGTGGCATGCAGCGGCCAACCTATATGCCGAGTATCGGGACGTGATGGATCTTGGTGCTGATGCCGCCTTTGATCCGGCAGGAATCATCACCACAGCGCGCAATATTTTCCAAGACTCTCCTGAGTTTTTGCGCCTTGAACGGGATCGGCTCCAGCTGATTTTGGTTGACGACATTCAAGAGGCGAATCCGGCTATATACGAACTTCTGGCAGATGTGGCGGAAGGCAAGGACTGCATTGTTACCGCCTGCCCAGACACAGTGGCCCAAGGGTTCCGCGGGGCGCGGCCAGACCTCGTCGCCGAACTACCGCAGCTCTTGCGCGGCACACCTGTACGTGGCGTGGGGGCTAGCTTGCCCGGGGCCTCGGACGAGGGCGTCAAGAAACTGAGTCTGAGCCGTTCACACCGAATGACTCCACCGCTGGCCGCAGCCTGGACTTCCGTGGCAGAGCGAATCTCCACCCGGGCCGGTGGGGGAGCTGCACGAACGCTCACTGCCGTTGCGGGGATCTCTGAAGCGGAGCAGAACAGCTCGGTCCATCAAAACAGCTCTGTGCATCAGAACAGCTCTGTGGAGGCCCACCTCTTGGCCTCACCAGTGCACGAACTGCGGTACCTCACACAGCGGATTCTTCACGCGAAGCTGCGGGACAATATCGCTTTCGAGGACATTGCCGTGATTGTCCGTAACGGTGCCCAAGTGGTTCAAACCCAGCGCTTTCTCCAAGCTCAAGGGATCACCTGCGCAGTCCCGGTAGCTGACACTGCGGTCCGTGACGAGATCGCCGTACGCCCACTTCTGGACGTTTACCGCGTAGTGCTAGAACCAGAAATGCTCGACGCCGAACGCGCGGTCGCGCTGATCACCTCCCGAGTGGGTGGCAGTAATGCGATGGAGCTGAGGCGATTGCGCCAAAGCCTCCGGCGAGAAGAACTCTCTGGCGGTTCCGGGCGCGCCAGTGACGAGCTCTTAGTCGAAGCACTGGGTAATCCTCGGGCTCTACAGACCCTTGGCATCGAAGCCCGGGGCGCTCGCCGGATCGCCGCCATGATTGAAGCCGGCCGGGCAGCGATGGCCGTCCAAGGAGCCAATGCTGAGACGGTCCTATGGGCAATCTGGGATACAGCCGGACTCGCCAAACGCTGGCGCGAGGCTGCCCTCGCAGGAGGAGCCGCAGGGGAACGGGCAGACCGGGATCTGGACGCCATCATGGCCCTGTTCCACGCCGCTGAACGCTATGTAGATCAGGTTCCAGGTTCTGGCCCTGCCCAGTTCTTTGACTACCTGATGAACCAAGAAATACCGATGGATACCTTGGCGGCACGAGCCCAACAGGGAAGTGCTGTGCAGATCATGACACCGGCCAGCGCAGCGGGCAAAGAGTGGGAGATGGTGCTGATCCCAGGATTGCAAGAAGGTGTGTGGCCCAATACCAAGCTTCGTGGCGAGTTGCTAGGCAGCAGTCTCTTTGCGGACGCCGTGGAACACGGGGTGGACTATGCACTCCAGCAGGGGCCCGTGAGTCGCCTTCGCGAAGTTCGTTACGACGAGCTACGAATGTTTTCACTCGCTGTGAGCCGCGCCCAGCGGATTCTGATTTGCACAGCAGTGGCGAGTGAAGACGAACAGCCCTCACAATTTTTGGATTACGTTGCGCCGCTTTCGGTGGATCATCCTGGACGCTCGCTGACCAGAGTAGAGCGGCCACTAACTCTGCGGGCCCTCGTGGCTGAATTACGGGCGGCCACCATAACGGAGACGGCTATAACGACAGATGCAGCGACAGAGACGGCAGCCGGCGCAGCCGGCGTTCCCTGGTCCCCTGACGCTCACGAGGCAGCTCGAGTGCTTGCAGTCTTGGCGTCCGCCCAACCGCCAGTTCCCGGTGCTGCGCCGCAAGACTGGTGGGGCTTGGCGCCCTTGAGCTCAACGGCTCCGATTGTGGGCCCTGAACTTCCTGTGGCAGTTTCGCCGTCAAAAATTGAGGCAGTCCACAAGTCACCTCTGGACTGGTTTGTGCAAGCAGCAGGCGGCGAAGCAGCGACTGACTTCGCACGCAGCCTGGGTACCTTGGTGCACTCCATTGCCCAAGACATGCCAGCAGCAAGTGGCAACGAATACATTCAGGAGCTAGTCCGAAGATGGCCCACCTTGGGGATGAAGGACAACTGGGAGGGACGGCTGGATTTCAAACGAGCCGAAGGCATGGTCAAACACCTCGCCTCCTACGTGATCCTGATGCGTTCTCAGAACCGCGAGCTCGTGGCCACTGAGCATGATTTCCAAGTGGAGTTCCCGGCCCCAGGTACCGCGCGCGACGCCGTGTTGCGTGGACAAGTGGACCGCCTGGAGATGGACGCAGATGGGCGGCTTTACGTGGTTGACCTTAAGACGGGCCGCCGAAAACCGACCAAAGCTGAGCTCGCCCGGCACGCCCAACTAGGTGTTTACCAAGCAGCCGTTGAAAACGGTGCCTTTGCCGAGCTAGCGGAGGGAAGTAGCGGTGGTGCCGCGTTGGTCCAATTGGGTTCAGAAACGGCCTCGGTTGGCGTCCAAGAACAACCAGCCCTTGAAAAAGACGAATCGTGGGCTCAGGAACTCATCCTAGAAGCTGCTGAATTAATGGGCTCCGCATCTTTCCAAGCCCGGCACGATCCCACCAAAGGAAGCTACGGCGGTCATGGTTGCCGGCTTCCAGAAGTTTGTCCCCTCTGCGCTAGGGGAAGGCAGGTCACTGAATGAGTCAGGAATTACCCGTGAGGTTCTCACCCGAGGAATTGGCCTCGCTATTGGGCGAATCCCATGCTCCCACCGCTGAGCAATCAGCCATTATCTCCGCTCCTCTGGAACCGATGCTGGTGATCGCCGGTGCCGGTTCAGGTAAAACTGCAACCATGTCAGACCGGGTGGTGTGGCTGGTAGCCAACGGTTGGGTGCGGCCGGAAGAAATTTTGGGTGTGACATTTACTCGCAAGGCCGCAGGTGAACTCGCCTCGCGTATTAGAAGCAAACTTGCAGCCTTGGCCAAAATTGCCGCTGCTGACACCAAACATGCCGTTTTCCCGGCGGGCCTTTTGGACCCCGATGCCTTGGAACCCAAGGTGTCGACGTATCACTCATACGCCTCCTCGATCGTCTCGGACCACGGCCTTCGCCTGGGTATCGAACGGGACGTGACCCTCTTGGGCGGTGCCCGGATGTGGCAGATGGCAAACGAAATTGTGGAATCTTTCGACGGCGAATACGAGCACCTGAGCGCTGCCAAATCCACGCTAGTTAAAGCAGTTGTTCAACTCTCAGGCGAGTGCTCCGAGCACTTGCGGCCCGCCACAGAAGTTCAAGAGTGGCTCGCGGAACGGCTTGCTACCTACAGTGAGCTTCCCCTCGTTTCCAAGGGAGCCCGGGGTCCAGAGAAAGCAGCCAAGGACCTCGAGCGTCTGCTCAAAACAAGGATCACCGTTGCTGAGCTTGTTGAACGCTACGAACAAGCCAAACGTCGCCGTTCAGTCCTAGACTTCGGGGACTTGGTTGAACTTGCAGCACGTATTTCCAATGAAATTCCTGAGGCAGCACGGATGGAGCGTGAGCGCAGCAAAGTTGTCCTCCTGGACGAATTTCAGGACACCTCGCACGCACAGATGGTGCTGTTCTCGCGGCTATTCGGCGACGGGCACCCGGTCACAGCGGTAGGGGACCCCAATCAATCCATCTACGGCTTTCGCGGTGCCTCAGCAGGGCAATTGTTCCACTTCTCCACAGAGTTCCCTAGGGTGTTCCCCGACGGCAACCGTGCACCAGCGAAGACTGCTTTCCTCACCACCGCATGGCGTAACGGCCACAACGTGCTGGCCATGGCAAATACCATCGCAGCGCCCTTGAACAAGGCGGCAGTGAGTGTCACCGGTGGTGTACCTTCACTCACGGCTTCACCAACTGCCAAACAGGGCCGCGTTGTTATGTCCAGGTTCAACACTGACGTGGACGAATCTTTGGCCATTACCGAGGCCGTTATGCGTTTACGTCGACCAGGCGGGTTACGTGAGCCGGGTGTGGCCAGTGGCCGTTCCGGACCGCCGAGTATGGCCGTTCTATGCCGCCGTCGGGCTCAAATGGAAGGCATTCGTCAACAATTCGAGCGTTACGGTGTTCCCTACGGGATTGTTGGTCTCGGTGGTTTGATGGACACCCCGGAAATTGTGGACATGGTTGCCACACTCCACGTTTTAGCGGATCCGGGCCGATCAGATTCCTTGATGCGGTTACTCGCTGGAGCGCGCTGGCGTCTGGGCACCGCAGACTTGATGGCATTCAACGACTGGTCTCGCTTTTTGGCCAAGCGCCGTGCCCAAGCCATTGAGCGCAGAGAATCTCTGGATCTCAACACACCTGAGGAGCTCGAGAGCGAGGACGCTAGCACCCCAGTGATCGCGGCGGACCTTAGCGATTCAGCAAGCCTGATTGAAGCGCTGGACTGGTTGCCGCAGCCAGGCTGGGTCTCCGGTCACCGACGCTCGCTCACCGCTGAAGGGCTGGAGCGTCTTCAACGGTTATCGGCGGAGCTGCGTACCTTGCGTACTTTCTTGGGTGATGACTTGATCTCCCTACTCGGTGAAGTCGAACGCACCATGCTTTTGGATATTGAGGTGGCAGCAAAACCTGGGGTGAGCATCCATCAAGCGCGTAGAAATCTTGATGCTTTTCAGGATGCGGCGGCGGGCTTTATGCAAACGGCTGAACGGGTTGACCTGGCGACTTTTTTGGCGTGGCTCGAAGCGGCTCAAGATGAAGAAAACGGCCTGGCCATGGCACAAGCCGAGGTTAATCCGGAAGCCGTTCAACTCCTCACCGTCCACGCTTCCAAGGGGCTCGAATGGGATGCGGTGTTTGTTCCGGGTCTAAATGCAGGCAGCTTTCCGAGCGACAAAATCTCACGATGGAGCAGCGGCAGTGCGGCGCTCCCGTGGCCTTTACGTGGGGACGCCAACGATCTACCTCAATGGGACACGGATCAGCCGGACAAAAAAGGTTGGCTGGAATCCGAGAAAACCTTCTCCGATGAGGTGGGCGCGCACGCCGAACTTGAAGAACGGAGACTTGCGTACGTTGCCTACACAAGGGCCAAGGACTTCTTGTGGCTCTCGAGCGCGGCCTGGGTGGGAACTCGCAGTAAACCCAGTGAACCGTCACCCTTCCTGAGCGAATTGTGGCAGCTAGCTGTGCCGGGGCAATCGCTGATCGAAATCCACGCCGAAAGTGTTGAAGCTGAGGCCATCACAGAGACGAACCCGCACACCGCCGAGATCCAAAGTGCCAACTGGCCCTACGATCCGCTAGAGGGGCCCCTCGACGCTGTGACCGGTGAACGTTTGAGTCTCAAACCAGGCCGACGCGCGGCAATGGAACGTGCCGCTGTTGAGGTCAACGCTTGGCTAGAAAGGGGGACGGAGACCGGGGATATTGCGGCGGGGCTGAGCCTCAAAGCGTCTGGATGGGCCGAAGAGGCAAAGCTACTCTTGGCTGCTCGCGAGCAGTTGAGGCCAAACAACGAAGTCCGTCTGCCGCAGCACATTTCCGCGTCCACTCTGACGGAACTGCGCAAGGATCCGGTTGGTGTTGTGACCCAATTGCGCCGACCGATCCCGCGGCAACCGGGAATGGCCGCCCGTAAGGGGACGGCTTTCCACTTGTGGGTGGAGGAGTTCTTTGGTTCGGCCGGAATGCTGGACTTTGAAGATCTCGCTGGCACTAATAGCGATCCGGCAGACGTCTACCAACTTGAAGAGCTTGTAGAGACTTTTAAACGCTCCGAATGGGCCAGCCGCATTCCCGCGTTTGTTGAAGCTGCCGTGGAAACGCGCGTAGGTGACGTTGTGGTTCGTGGCCGCATTGACGCCATTTTCCAAGACGCTGACGGTGGCTGGGAACTTGTGGACTGGAAAACCGGCCACAAACCCTCCGCCAAGGATCTGGAAGTGCGCGCCGTGCAGTTGGCCGTGTACCGGCTAGCCTGGGCACGGCTCAAAAACGTTCCCTTGGCGAAGGTGCGCGCTGCGTTCTACTACGTTGCGGACGACGCGGTGGTGCGGCCCATGGACCTTGCAGAGGAAGCCGAACTGGAAGCTATTGTGGCAGCCGCCTACGCTGAACAGCCGGTTTGAACAGTCGGTCAGCGCGATCACCGACAAACCGAGCCGCTAGGAGCGCTTGGGGGCCTCGATGATGGAAATCGCAGCCGTTTCGGTGCTGTCGTGGTGCGCAGCCTCCGGTTCCGTGGTTTCCTCGGAATCCGAGTCCTGCTCGCTGCTCTCTACTTCAACGGGAATTGGCGCTACCGACACAGCAGCTGCAGCACCTGCCGATACGGCAACCGTAGCTGCCGCTGGCGACTCAGCGACCGGCGGCTCTGCGGCCGGGGACGGCACAGCAGCGGCAGTCTCCGTCTCCAAGGCGGTTTCGGGTTCGGGCTCGTGGGCAGCGAGTTCTTGCAACCGCGCCTCTAGACGAGCTTCTTCCTCAACACGTTGTTCTTCTTCGATGTCTGCAGCCAAGGAGGCAAGCATGTCCTCGGCCTCGGCAATCATTTGTGGATCTTCACTCGCAAGCGCCTTGACCAAGTACTGGGCCAGGGCAAACTCAGCGGACAGGGCTGCGCGGCGCAGTAATTGTGTGTCCGGCTGGTCCCGGCGGGAGGCGGCGTAGTGGCGCAAAACGGAATCCACAAAGCTCTGATCTTGAGCGGCCACCAACCACGCCAAGTCATCGGCGGGATCGCCAATGCGGAGGTCAGTCCATCCGGTCACGGCCATCACGCGGGTTCCTTCAACCAGGATGTTGTCTTCGTGGAGGTCGCCATGAACCACACACGGGTTAAAGCGCCACAAAGTGACATCCTCAAGCGCGTTCTCCCAGCGGCGCAACAGAACGCTCTGAATTTTGCCGGTGGTGGCGGCTTGATCCAATTCGTTGAGGCGGCGCTGACGGAATTGTTCGGCGGAATAATGCGGCAGGTCTGCGTTGTCCACCAAAGAGTGAGGTAGATCGTGGATCGCGGCCAACGTAGTGGCCAGATCAGCGGCCATGGCGTCCCCTGCGGCGGCCATCTCATCCACCGGCACGCTATACCCGGCCAAGTGCGAGTACACAAAGGTGGTGAGCGCACCTTGTCGCACGGTGCCGGCCACGGTGGGCATCAAAAACGGAAGTTCGGCACGCACAGCGGGGGCGAAGGCACGGAGCACCAATAGCTCAGTTTCAAGACGGGTGCTGGCCTCGGGGTGCTTAGGGGAGCGCACACGCCAGCGCTTGTCTTCATTGTCCAGCAGGAGTGCCGAATCGAAGTCGGCGGCGTCGTCTGCGGAGGCGGCTACTGCCTTGGGAGCCAGGCCGGGTACGGCGGCGGTTGCAATGGCGGCCAGTTCAATGGGGGATCTTCTCACGCCTTCCACCGTAGATTGCCGGGGCGCGCTCTGTTTCGAGGCTCTCCGGCGAGTCGCCAATACCGTGTACAAGTCAGTACGGTAGAAGCATGAGTATTGTCGCGTCACGCACCCATGCAGCCGACCGCCTCACCTCCACCGTCTTGCCTCACATTGAAGCATCGATCGATCGAGATGCTACTGAGCGGATGCGCCCTGAGAAATTGTCGGAGCTTTTGGTTGAGCCGGGCACCAAAGCCATGCTGCTGTCCCAGCGTCAGGCACTTTTGACCGCTGACGACGACGGAGGCTTGCTTCTGCTGGACGTCGGTACTGTGCTCGAGCACATTCCAGAGCAAGACAAGCTGCAGTTCGTCTACTTGGGACGAACTGTCAGTTCCGAAAGCGCTCCGGTGGGGACCGCCGTCGTACTGGTGGTTTTGCCTGAACCCTTAGAACCCGGGACTGCTGGCATCAGCACCACCGCTGTGTGGCATAGTTTCCGTGAGTGTGCAGCCTGGTTAAACGCCACTGACACGGCACTGTTTATCGAGGCCAGCGCCATTTCAAACTGGCATTCCTCGCACCCCTATTGCCCGCGGTGTGGAGCAGCTACCAACGTGGAACAGTCCGGTTGGGTGCGCCGCTGCCCGCGCGATGATTCAGAGCATTACCCGCGCACTGACCCGGCGATCATTGTGACAATTGTTGGCCCGGATGATCGCGTGCTCCTAGGCGGCGGTGGTGCTCAGCACAGCAAAATGCACTCCACATTCGCCGGTTTTGTTGAGCCAGGTGAATCACTAGAACAAGCTGTTGCCCGGGAAATGGCTGAAGAAGTCAGCGTGGACATAACAGATGTGCAGTATCTCGGATCGCAGCCTTGGCCCTTCCCAGCAAGCCTGATGCTCGGGTTCACAGCAAGCACCACCACCGTTGACCCCAAACCCGACGGCGTTGAGGTCACCCGGGCGCGTTGGTTCACTCGTGCGGAATTGCAGGAAGCGGTGTTGAGCGGGGAGATTGTTATTCCGTCCAGAATTTCGATTTCCAGGGCGTTGATTGAGCACTGGTACGGCGGAAAAATTGAAGAGCCTCAACCGGCCTAAACTTGAAGGTCCAACAATCACCAAAGACCCAGAACAACTGCAGCAATCTAGAACGGCGCCCTTGACTACACCAGCATTTGACGACTCACTCTCCCTCGAGGAACGGATCCTGGGCGGGCTGGATGCCGAACAACGCGAGGTGGCCACCGCCTTGACCGGTCCCTTGTGTGTTCTGGCAGGTGCTGGTACAGGAAAAACCCGGGCCATTACCCACCGGATCGCTTATGGTGTCCACACAGGCGTCTACCAGCCTCAGCGGCTCTTGGCCGTGACCTTCACGGCCCGGGCCGCAGCGGAAATGCGCAGCCGGTTGCGCGACCTTGGTGTGGGGAACGTCCAAGCGAGGACCTTCCACGCAGCTGCATTGCGGCAATTGCAGTTCTTCTGGCCCCAAGCCATTGGCGGCGAATTGCCGGCACTGGTTGACCACAAAGCGCAGCTGATCACCGAGTCAGCGCGCCGGCTCCGCCTCTCAACGGACCGTGCCACCGTGCGCGACTTAGCCTCTGAAATTGAGTGGGCCAAAGTATCGATGCTCACCCCGGGCAATTACGCAGATCGTGCTGCGGACCGGGGAGAACCTGGCGGTTTTGATATCCGCACCGTCTCGAGGGTTTTTCAGGCCTATGAAGACCTCAAAACTGACCGAAATCTGATCGACTTTGAAGACGTTCTACTGATCACAGTGGGCATCTTGCAAGAGGATCAGAAGGTAGCGGCCACGGTTCGTGAACAGTACCGGCACTTTGTTGTGGACGAATACCAAGACGTTTCGCCGCTGCAACAAAAGCTCCTCGATTTGTGGCTAGGCGGCAGGCAAGAGCTGTGTGTTGTGGGGGACTCGAGCCAGACTATTTACTCCTTCACGGGCGCCACCTCACGCCACCTCTTGGAATTTCCCAAGACGTTCCCTGACGCCAAAGTGGTCCAGTTGGTCCGCGATTACCGGTCCACCCCGCAAGTGGTGAAGCTGGCCAACGAACTCCTCGCTGCTCGCCCCAGCGGTGGCCCCACAGCTGACGCTGCTTGGGCTAAACCCTTGCAGTTGAAAGCCCAACGTCCGCAAGGACCCGGGCCAGTCTTTACCGAATGCCCGGATGACGAAGCTGAAGCAGCCATGGCTGCGGCCAAGATCAAAGAACTGATGACAGCAGGGACCAAACCCAGCGAGATTGCAATCCTCTTCCGTACCAACGGCCAATCCGAAGCTTACGAACAAGCCCTGGCTTCGGCCGGAATCGGCTACCAGCTCCGTGGTGGAGAGCGGTTCTTTGCTCGCAGGGAAGTGCGTGATGCCATCCTGCAATTGCGGGCAGCATCGCGGGCTGTGGAAGAAGACGCCGCTCTCCAGCTTGGCCAAATAGTGCGTGACGTTCTCAGCAGCCTCGGCTACGCGGACAAAGCTCCAGCCTCCGGCGGTGCCACCCGGGAGCGCTGGGAATCCCTTGCCGCTTTGGTGTCTTTGGCTGATGAACTCAGTGCCAATCGTGGCCCTGAGTTTGGCTTGATGGCTTTTGTGGCTGAGCTTCAAGACCGATCCGTCTCCCAACATGCCCCCACCGTTCAAGGCGTGACTTTGGCTTCACTGCACGCGGCCAAGGGGCTGGAATGGGACGCAGTATTTTTGGTGGGATTGAGCGAGGGGCTGATGCCCATCTCCTTCGCCGATTCTGCAGCGTCAGTGGATGAGGAACGGCGTTTGCTGTATGTAGGCATCACACGTGCTCGAGAATTCTTGTCGCTGTCATGGTCCACAGCCCGAACACCCGGCGGACGAGCCAACCGTAAACCATCCCGCTTTTTGGACGGCTTGCGTCCCGGCTCAGTGACCACCTCCACGGTGCGTGGAAGCAAAGTATCCATGCGGCGCAAAGCTGCAGTTCCGGCGTCGTGCAAGGTCTGCGGAAGTATGCTCACCACAGGCGCTGAACGGAAAGTGGGCCGCTGTTCAAACTGCCCGCCTAGCTACGAAGAACACACCTTTGAAGCGTTGCGTGAATGGCGCCGAGGAGTGGCCTCCGAATCTGACGTTCCGGCGTACGTGGTGTTCACTGATGCAACGTTGACGGCAATTGCTGAGGCACGTCCGCTCACTATGGAACAGCTCGCTCCCGTGGCCGGGGTGGGGCCCTCCAAGCTCGAACGCTACGGGGAAGCGGTGCTCGCTGTGCTTGCACGGTCGGTGGCGGGGCCGGCGGCGTGAAAGGTTTGGGCCGGCGCCGTTCGGCGCAACCTCAGCAGCTGGTGACTGACTTCAGCGGCGTTACCGTGGAGGTCCGCCGGTCAACCCGGCGCCAGCGTACCGTCTCTGCATTTTGGGAGCAGGGAACGGCTGTGGTGGCTATTCCGGCGCACTTTACACCAGCTCAAGAGGCCGACTGGGTGCAAAAAATGGTGCCCAAGTTGCAACAGCGCGGGCAAGGACGTGGTGCAGGCGCCAAGCGTTCTCCGCGGAGCGACGATGAGTTGATGCAACGCGCCACGGAGCTGTCCAGACAGTATTTGGGGGCTAAGGCTGTGCCCTCGAGCGTGCGGTGGGTGAGTAATCAGAATTCGCGTTGGGGTTCGGCAACACCGGCGGACGGCAGTATTCGTCTGTCAGACAAGTTGCAACCCATGCCAGGCTGGGTACAGGACTACGTGATGGTGCACGAGCTGGCACATTTATTGGTGTCTTCGCACGGGCCTGTTTTTTGGCGGTTGGTGGACGCTTACCCGCATACCGAGCGAGCTAAAGCATTCCTCGAGGGTGTTGCCTTTGCCCAATCGCGGCTGCCCGCCTGACTGACATTTGTGGTTGTTCTCAGCGCTGAGAACAACCACAAATGCGAACTACTTTGGGGATGAATCCGGCGCCGGTTCGTCACCAGAGTCTGGCTCGTCAAAGCCGCCGGCAAGCAACTTCTCCAGCGCGTCGTCGACTTCGCTATCAGACGCTTCGGCCAGTGTGCGTCGAGCGGCAAAACCTGTGGGATCATCAAGGTCCTCGGCAGTCGGCAGCAAATCTGGGTGTTTCCAAATAGCGTCGCGGCCTTCCACGCCGCGTTCGTCCTTGAGCGAAGACCACAAGGCGGCAGCCTCGCGCAGTCGCCGCGGACGGAGTTCAAGGCCCACGAGCGAAGCAAAAGCGTGCTCGGCCGGACCACCCGTTGCCCGGCGACGACGAGCCGTCTCGCGCAGGGCCGCAGCGGAAGGCAACACATTGTGGGTTGCGGCAGCGGTGAGCTCGTCCACCCAACCCTCAACCAGCGCCAAAGCGGTTTCGAGCTTAGCGAGGGCTTGTTCCTGCGCAGGCGTTCGCTGCGGCATAAAGACGCCTTGCGAGAGCGCTTCTTGGATGCCTTCAGGATTCGAAGGATCAAGCTCGCGGGCTAGCTCTTCGATGCGTGAAGTGTCGATGTGGATGCCGCGTGCGTATTCCTCAATGGCACCCAGCAAATGGCCGCGCAACCACGGGACGTGCACAAACAGGCGGGCGTGTGCGGCTTCTCGAACCGCCAAGAATAAACGAATGTCGCCTTCAGGCAGCTCCAAGCCCTCACCAAATTTGGTCACGTTGGCCGGGAGTAGAGCCATTTCTAGGTCAGCCAGGGGGACACCAACGTCCGTTGAGCTCACAACTTCGGTGGAGAGCGCACCAATGGCTTGGCCCAACTGCATACCAAAAATGGCACCGCCCATGTTGTTCAGCATCGAGGATGCCCCGCCCATGGCGGACTTCATGTGTTCCGGCATCTGCTCGGTCATCGCGTTGGAGAGAGCGTTGGCAATGCTGTTAGCTACCGGTTCGGTGAGGCGCTTCCACGTCCCCATGGTCTCTTCCACCCACTCAGCGCGGGACCATGCTCGCCCAATCAGACCCGTTGACGGAAGGTCGGTGACGGCATCAAGCCAAAGCTCGGCAAGGCGCAGTGCCTCGTCCACCTCTCGGCTTTGCAGGCTAGTGACCGAAGGATCCGAAGTGCCAGCGGCCGCGCGTCGAGCATTTTCATGGGCGAGCGTCCAGTTCACTGGCCCTTCGGCCGGTGCGCTCATCATGGCCTGCACCTGCGCGAACATCTGCTGCAGCAGGGCAGGGTCATTGGGGAGGCCCGTTGCTTTGGCAATTTCGGCAGCGTCCAACCCGTTCATGCCTTGACCGCCTAAAAGATTCGCCAGCATTTCAGCAAGCGGGTCTTGGGGTTCGTCACCATTTGAAGGGGTGCTGGGATTCGAGGTCATGGCTCCGCCGATCTGTTTTCGAGCTGCTTCGACCTTCACCGTACTCCGGCGCACTGCTGCGTGTCTGCCAGCGAGCGGCCGGTTTCGCTATAGGCAAATATGCTGGGCTCCAGACTGTGAATGTCCATGGAATATGCCGTGAGCTGGCCTGTGTGAAGTCACCGGCGGCCCAACAATTCATGAGCACCGCGTAATCTGTTCACAACACTCCTCGCGTCCGGGTACACCTCTATGATCCGCAGCGGTCAGCAGCGGGGCAGGTAAAAACACAGAGTTAAAGTTTCGCCAGGGAAAGGCCCCATGACACAGCTGAGTAATCACCTTGATGCTCCGGACGCCAACAATGCTCCGTACACCAAGCGGGACCGCAGGTTTACGGCCATGTTGGTGACCGGCGCAGTGGCGGTTGTGTTGGGCATCGTCGCGGCAGTGGTACCAGTGCCTTACGTGGTGGAATCGCCAGGCCCCACCTTTAATACCCTCGGTAAAGATGGCACCAAATCGGTCATTTCAGTCACCGGTCACGAGTCTTACCCCACCTCTGGAAACCTCAACCTGACCACCGTCTACGTCAGCGGCGGCCCCAACGGTCCGGTATCGATCTTGGAAGCCTTGCAAGCTTGGTTGGATCCAGCCAAAGCTGTGTACCCGCAGGAAATGATCTACCCCTCCGGCGTCACGAAAGAGCAGTCGGACCAAGAAAGTGCCGTGGCCATGTCCACCTCACAAGAAAATGCGACGGCGGCCGCACTCTCTGAGCTGGCGATCACCTATAAGCAAAACTTGATTGTTGCTGGGTTCTCGGAAAACTCGCCTTCGCAATCAAAACTGGCGGTGGGGGATCAACTGCTCAGCGTTGACGGTCACAACGTGACCACCCTGAAAGTTGTGCAAGACGCGCTGGCAGCCGGCGCCGGAATGCCAGCAACCGTCGTCGTACTTCGCGGCGGAAAAAATGTCACAGCTCAAGTGACGCCAACCCGCAATTCTGAGGGCCGCTACCTGCTGGGCATTGGGCTTGAGTACAAGTTCACGTTCCCCTTTGACGTGAAGTTCAGTCTGGACCAGGTCGGTGGGCCAAGCGCCGGAATGATGTTTGCGCTTGGCCTGATTGACACCATCACCCCGGGCGAGCTGACTGGCGGGAAATTCGTCGCCGGCACCGGAACCATCACCCCGGACGGCAAAGTGGGCGCGATCGGCGGAATTGCCCAGAAGATGCACGGCGCTCGCGACCAAGGCGCAACGCTGTTTTTGGCACCGGCAGCAAACTGCAATGACGTTGTGGGGCACGTCCCGGATGGGCTCCAAGTGGTCAAGGTCGAGACCTTGGCTGAGGCGCGGGACGCAGTTCGACTTGCTGGAGAAGGTAAGGACACTTCCGCTTTGCCAAGTTGCTCAGCGAACTAGACTGACGGTGTGGGAACTTAGCGGGCTCTTGGCTCGTGCCATAAGTACCCGAATTATCATCACCGCTTGTTGCGCGCGGCCGCGCGCAAGGCACTCACATCACTAAGAGGTAGCTAGCTTGTCTAGAGACGCCAGCCCCGCAGGTCCCGCATATCAACGCGCGCGAAGGGGGGCTCTAGTTCCCACCCTCATTGTTGTTGCGGTGCTGGTAGTGGCATTTATCTTCTTCGCCAATATCTGGACTGACGTTTTGTGGTATCAGCAATTGGGATTCATTTCCGTATTTTTGACCGAGAATATCTCCCGCATCCTGACCTTCTTGGTGGGGTTCGCGCTGATGTTCTTGGCAGTGTTTTTCTCGATCCGCATTGCTTACCGGTCACGCCCGGTCTACGCGCCTGATTCGAGCATTCAGGACAATCTGAACCGCTACCAGGCACAGCTGGAACCCATCCGCCGGGCAGTGATGATTGGTGTTCCTGCACTCTTTGGACTGTTTGCCGGTAGTGCTGCAGCGGCTCAATGGCAGCGCGTTTTGATGTTTATCAACCAAGTTCCCTTTGGTCAGCAAGATCCGCAGTTCCACTTGGATATTAGTTTTTACCTCATGACACTGCCGTTCTTGGGCTTTTTAGTGGGTTTTTTGATCAGCGTTGTGGTCATCTCCACGATTGCCGGACTCCTGACGCACTACTTGTATGGCGCGATTCGCCTGCAAGAACGCGGCATTTTCACCAGCCGCACAGCACAGATTCACCTGTCCGTTGCCGGTGCGCTCTTTTTGTTGTTGCTCGCCGCGAATTTCTGGCTGGACCGTTATAGTGCAGTCCTTAATGCCAACCCGGGCCGTTGGGCTGGAGCCCTGTACGCGGACGTTTCGGCAGTAATCCCCACCAAGGCCATCTTGGCCATTGCCGCGGCGATTGTTGCTGTGCTCTTTATTGTGGCCGCAGTCATTGGCCGCTGGCGTTTGCCGGTGATCGGTACAGCCATGTTGATCATCACCGCAATCCTGGCCGGCGGCATCTACCCGTGGGCAATTCAGCAATTCCAGGTGCGGCCCTCTGAGCGGACGTTGGAGAAGGAATATATCCAGCGCAACATCGAGATGACCCGTTCGGCCTACGGCTTGGATAAAGTCTCCGTTAAGCCGTACAACGCCACCACGACGGCGACTGCCGGAGCTTTGCGCGGCGACGCCGAGACGGCTGCAAGTATCCGGCTCCTAGACCCCAACCTGATTTCTTCGGCATTTAGCCAGCTTGAGCAATACCGCCCGTACTACCAGTTCCCGCAGACGCTGAACGTTGACCGCTACAAGATCGATGGCAAGGTTCAAGACACCGTCATTGCCGTGCGTGAGCTGAACCCCAGCGGTTTGAACGCCTCACAGCAGACTTGGTACAACCAGCACATCGTCTACACCCACGGTTACGGTGTAGTGGCCGCCAAGGGCAACAAATTCACCTCAGACGGCAAGCCGGAATTTTTGCAGTATGGCATTCCTTCCACGGGTGCTTTGGGCAATGACACGAGCTACCAGCCGCGAATCTACTTTGGCGAAAACTCGCCCAGCTACTCGATTGTTGGAGCCCCTGAAGGCGCCCCGAACCGCGAGCAAGACCGGCCTGCTGGCCGCGAAGGTACTAGTGAAACCCTCAACACCTTCGACGGAAACGGTGGCCCCAACGTAGGTAACTGGTTCAACAAACTGCTTTACGCTGTGAAGTTCCAGTCCTCCGACTTGCTGCTCTCTGACGGTGTTAATGAGCAGTCGCAGATCCTGTATGACCGCACACCTCGCGAACGTGTTCAGAAAGTTGCACCGTATTTGACGATTGATGGGAATGCTTACCCGGCCGTCATTGATGGTCGTGTGAAGTGGATTGTGGACGGGTACACCACCAGCCCGTACTTCCCGTACTCCCAGCAGCAAGAGTTGGACTCCGCTACCCGCGATTCCCAAACTGCAGCCGGCCGTGTTGCGGCTCTTCCGGGTGAGTCCGTGAACTACATTCGAAACTCAGTCAAGGCAACCGTTGACGCATACGACGGCTCAGTGGATTTGTATGCCTGGGACGATCAGGATCCCGTACTGAAGACGTGGCAGAAAGTTTTCCCCACCACTGTGAAGCCGTACTCGGAGATGTCTGCTGATCTAATGAGTCACGTCCGCTACCCAGAGGATCTGTTTAAGGTTCAGCGTGAGCTTTTGGGACGCTACCACGTAACGGATCCGGATAGCTTCTACACCAACAACGATGCGTGGTCCACACCGAATGATCCCACCGTCAAGGATCCAGCCAACCAGGTCAAGCAGCCGCCTTACTACATGTCACTGCAAGTGCCTGGTGAAACCGGAACAGCTTTCCGTCTCACCAGCACGTTTATCCCTCAGGTGGTTGGAGACAGCGCACGTAACGTTCTGTACGGCTTCCTCTCGGCTAATTCTGATGCCGGTTCCACCAAGGGGGTGAAGGCAGAAAGCTACGGCAAGCTGCAATTGCTGGAGCTGCCCACGGATACCCAAGTCACCGGGCCGGGCCAGGCACAAAACCGCTTTGACTCAGACCCCACCGTTTCCCAAGCCTTAAACCTTTTGCGTCAAGGCGCCTCCGAGGTGCTCAACGGAAACCTACTGACTCTGCCAGTGGGTGGTGGTTTGCTCTATGTCCAGCCGGTGTACTTGAAGTCAACAGGTAGCACCGCGTACCCCACCTTGCAGCGAGTTCTTGTTGCTTTCGGTGACAAGATTGGTTTTGCTCCGACCCTGGACGCTGCCCTAGATCAGCTCTTCGGCGGTGACTCTGGTGCAACAGCGGGGGATGCTACGAACAACGGTAAGACACCCACCGCGCCGGGGACATCAGGAACAACTACCAATCCCAACGCGGATCCCAAGGGGGATCTGAAGGCTGCTCTTGATGAAGCCAATAAGGCTATTCAGGATGGTCAAGCTGCGTTGAAGTCCGGCGACTTCGCAGCCTATGGCGAGCAGCAAAAGAAGTTGGACGCGGCGCTGAAGAAGGCCATGGACGCTGAGGCTAAGCTCGACCCAGCCGCCGCTGCAACTTCGACGGCGAGCCCTAGCGCATTACCGTCGGCCACGCCGTCGGACTCTGCGTCACCGTCACCAAGTAACAAGTAGAACAACCGCTAAAACACGCGGCACACCGGCTGGGAGACACAGATCACGTCACCAGGATTTGGCCTGAAGTTTCCCAGCCGGTAGTGTTGTTCTTGCGACGCGGGGTGGAGCAGTTCGGTAGCTCGCTGGGCTCATAACCCAGAGGTCACAGGTTCAAATCCTGTCCCCGCAACCAATGAGAAAAAACCCGGAAGATTTTCTTCCGGGTTTTTTCGCGTCTGAGGACGATTGTTCAGGGGTGGGGTTACGCCGTGGCACTTCACGGTGGCACGGCGGTAATCTGCCTGTGCTTCACTGCGGTAGACTAGTTCTTGCGACGCGGGGTGGAGCAGTTCGGTAGCTCGCTGGGCTCATAACCCAGAGGTCACAGGTTCAAATCCTGTCCCCGCAACCAAGGAAACGGCCCGGTCAGTGGAAACACTGACCGGGCCGTTTTGTTCTAACCAGCGCTACAAAATTGGACACTCGCGCGCCGATCCAGGCTGCGGATGTCCAAAAATGTAGCGAGAACCCGGGAACTAGAGTGCAGGGACTGCGTCCTCGACGATTGTTTGGAGTGTGCCAGCCAGCAACGCGTGGACTTGGCTGCGAGTGAGGGTCTTGCGCAAAAGCCATTCGCGGGCGCCGCTTCGAGCCAGCTGCGCAAAAACACGGAAGAGCGCCCGGATCTCTTGCTGGTTGACGCGTCGATCAGCCAGGCCGCACGCCTCCATTAGGAGCTCAATTGACTCGTTCTCGGCTGAAATCAGGACTTCTTCAAGCTCAGGGTCCCGCCCGAGCGCCCCAGATCCCAGCGGGAGCCACGTGGAGCCGGATTTTTGCACTGAATCAAGAAACCACGTCACGGCACTGTCGATCCGCTCGGCCAGTGTGCTGTTGGGCAATTGAGCCATGGCAAGCTCAGAAACTGTTGAGCTGACTTTGATGACCTCAAGGTACAGGCCGCGCTTGTTCCCGAAATAGTGGTTGATCAGGCCGCGCGCCACGCCGGCTTCAATGGCAATGTCGGTAGCCGAGACGTCCTCGTAGGGGCGCTCATTAAACAGTCGCTGCGCGCATTCGAAGATCTGCTGCCGCCGCTCATCGGGGGAGAGGCGGCTACGGCGCTGTTCAGCAAGCGGTGCTTCGGCTGGGGTGGGGCTCATCAACTCCGCTCGCCGTCGATCCATGGAAGCCACGCGGGAAGATCCTGCGGGACACTCAGAGGGAAGTCCGGGTGGCGTTTTTCGAGGAAGGACTTCACACCTTCCACGGCGTCTTGGTGCGTGGGGAGTCCTGCAATGAGTCGTGAGTCCACACTGTGGGCTGTATATGGGGTTTCAAGGCCGCTGAGCCTGTTGAGCATTTGCTTGATCACGGCGTTGGACACTTCAGAAGTGTTCTTTATGAGGTCATGCGCCAGGTCATTGGCGGCGCCAAGCACGTCTTCCGGCGCGTGCACCGAGGTCACTAGGCCGGCACTTAGGGCTTCCTCGGCGCCGAAGATGCGTCCCGTGAGCATCCAGTCTGAGGCCCGGGTGACGCCAACGAGCCGGGGCAGGTACCAGGTAGATCCGCCTTCGGGGAAGATGCCGCGGCGGCTGAAGGGGAAACCAAAACGGGAGTCGTGGGAGGCTAGGCGGAAATCGCACGAGAGAGTTATGGTCAGCCCGCCCCCGACGGCGATTCCTCGTAGCGCTGCGATCACCGGTTTGTTCATTCCATAGATCGTTTTGGAGCACCGCCCTGCGGGCTCTTGCCAGTCGTCGCCTGCTGATTTTTCATTCACGTCAAAGCCGCCGCCGCTCAGATCGGCGCCAACACAAAAGTCTTTACCGGCGGCGGTGAGGATTACGACGAAAACTTCGGGGTCGGCGTCGGCTGCTTTGAAGGCGTGCTCTAGCTCGCTGGCCATGGTTAGGGTATATCCATTGTGGGCTTCTGGCCGGTTCAGGGTCAGCGTTGCAATACGCTCCGTGACCTCATAAGTGATGGAGGAGTATGGTGCCGAAATCTCTGTAGTCATGGGCAGCCTTCCGGGCCGAGGGGAAAAGTTCAAGACGGCTATTGACGTGCTGTCAATAGTCTTGCACTATTGGCGGTATGTCAATAACTCCGACGTCGTCAGCATGGATCGATGAAGATCTCCGCGATGTAGCCGAGCTGGCCGCAACGTTTTTCGTCAAAGAGGTAGCCCCGCTCGAGGAGAAGTTCAAAGCCCAAGGATTCCCGGACAAAGCACTCTATGCCAGAGCAGGGGAGCTGGGACTCTCCGGTATGTCCATTCCTGAGGAATACGGTGGCGGCGGTGGCACCTTCGCTAACCTCGCCGTGCTCCTCCAAGAGCAAACTACTGCAGGCGCCGGCAGCCTCGGGTTCGCCGTGAGTGAAGGCATTGTGGCCCACTATCTCTTGGCCTACGCCAGTGAAGAACAGAAAAAACGTTGGCTGCCCAAAATCTGCAGCGGCGAATGGGTGGGCGCCATCGCCATGACCGAGCCAGGCACCGGATCCGACCTGCAGGCGATCACCACCAAAGCCGTTCGCGAGGGTGACGAGTACGTTATCAGCGGATCCAAGATTTTCATCTCGAACGGTCAGCTGTGTGATCTGGTGATCATCGCCGCCAAAACCGATACCAGTCAGGGCGCCAAGGGAATCTCACTTTTGGTAGCAGAGGTTGGCGACAACCCACCCGGGTTCAACCGCGGCCGCAAACTCGCCAAGCTGGGCCTGAAAGGCCAAGACACTTCGGAACTGTACTTCGACGGACTCCGGGTCCCAGCCGAAAACATCCTGGGTACCGAGAAAAATGGCAGCCGGGAAGGTCAGGGCTTCTATCAATTAATGACCCAGCTTCCACAAGAACGGCTGATTACGGCCATCCTGGCCCAAGCCATCAGCGAAGCAGCGGTTGCGGCAACGCTTGACTACACCAAAACCCGTGAAGCCTTTGGCAAACCACTTTTTGAACTCCAAAACACCCGTTTTGAACTCGCCGAATGCGCCACTATCACCCGCGTAAACCGGGTTTTCCTCGATGACTGTATAACCCGGCACACCACCGGCGGCCTCGATGCGGCCACCGCGTCAATGGCCAAGTACTGGATCACTGACAAAACCTCCGAGGTAGTGGACCGTTGCCTACAACTCTTTGGCGGCTACGGGTACTCCACCGAGTACCCCATTGCCGAAATGTACGCCGACAACCGGGTGCTGCGGATTCTCGCCGGCGCCAACGAAGTTATGAAGGAACTCATCGCCCGCTCGCTGTGATGTGGAAGGAAAACCCATGAGTGAAACAACGCCGCCAGAAGCCTACGTATTTGATGCAGTCCGTACCCCGCGAGGACGCGGCAAAAAGGGATCGCTCCACGGGACTAAACCCATTGACCTCGTGGTGGGGCTGATCAACGCCCTGAGGGAACGGAACCCGGGCCTTGACGAAACTCTGATTGATGACCTCATTCTGGGAGTTGTCTCACCCGTAGGGGACCAAGGCGCAGTCATTGCCCGGACCGCCGTGCTAGCTGCTGGGTTGCCTGACACGGTGGGCGGCGTTCAAGTCAACAGGTTCTGCGCCTCCGGATTGGAAGCTGTAAACATTGCGGCTCAAAAGGTTCGTTCCGGGTGGGATCAGCTGATCATTGCCGGTGGCGTTGAGTCTATGTCTCGCGTACCGATCGGTTCCGACGGCGGAGCCTGGGCTATGGACCCTGCCACCAACTACGATGCTTACTTTGTTCCGCAGGGCATCGGTGCCGACTTGATCGCCACCATGGAGGGGTTCACCCGCGAGGACGTTGATGCGTACGCGGTGCGCTCGCAGAAGCTCGCCGCCCAGGCCTGGGCAGAGGGCCGCTTTGCGAACTCAGTGGTCCCAGTCAGGGACCAAAACGGCTTACTGGTGTTGGACCATGACGAGCACATGCGCCCTGAATCCACTCCCGAATCTCAGGCCGCATTGCGGCCGGCGTTTGAGGTGATGGGCTCGGCTGGTGGCTTTGACGCCGTCGCACTTCAAAAGTTCCACCACGTGGAGTCGATTGATCACGTGCACACTGCCGGTAATTCCTCGGGAATTGTCGACGGCGCTGCGCTGGTTCTGATGGGCAGCGCGGAAGTTGGGGAGCGGCTAGGTCTTAAGCCGCGAGGGCGGATTGTGGCCACCGCAACGTCCGGCGCCGACCCCACGATTATGCTCACGGGCCCCACTCCGGCTACCAAAAAACTCCTTGCGAAGGCAGGCCTCGGTGTGGAGGACATTGACCTGTTCGAGATCAACGAGGCCTTCGCGTCTGTCGTCTTGAAGTACCAAAAGGACTTGGGTATTCCGGACGAGCAGCTCAACGTCAACGGTGGTGCCATCGCCATGGGTCACCCGCTCGGTGCCACGGGGGCGATGATTCTGGGCACTGTGCTGGATGAGCTGGAACGGACTAACAAACGACGCGCGGTGGTCACCCTGTGCATCGGCGGCGGTATGGGCGTGGCAACTCTGGTGGAGAGGATTTAGGGGCGATGGCAAACGAGACTGCGAACTCAAAGACCGTGAACCAAATGACCGTGAACCAAGAAACAGGCATGATGATCCGCTGGGCGCAAGATGCCGACGGTGTAGTGGTCCTGACCATGGACGATCCCCAGCAATCCGCGAACACCATGAATGCCGATTACGTCGCTTCGATGCAGTCGGTAGTGGACAGGCTGCTTGCCGAAAAGGAAAACGTGAAAGGCGTGATCCTCACTTCGGCCAAAAAGACGTTCTTCGCCGGCGGTGATTTGAGAGACCTGGTGGCAGCCACCAAGGACGATGCACAGCGCATTGCTGATCTCGGCCGGCAAATAAAGCAACAGCTGAGGACCCTGGAAACCCTGGGTGTGCCGGTGGTGGCTGCCATCAACGGTGCTGCCCTCGGTGGTGGTCTCGAAATCGCATTGGCCACGCATTACCGGGTGGTGGCTAACACTCGAGGAACCGTACTTGGTTTGCCAGAAGTCACCCTGGGTCTGTTGCCTGGCGGCGGCGGAATTGTGCGCACCGTCCGGCTAATGGGGATCCAAGAAGCTGTCACCAAGCTCTTGCTGCAGGGCCAAAAGTACAAGCCAGCACAGGCTCTCGAACTGGGTTTGGTTCATAACGTAGTGGATACCGTGGAGGAGCTCATCCCGGCTGCCAAAGCATGGATTGCCTCCCATCCTGAGTCCTCGCAGCCGTGGGACGTTAAGGGTTACAAGATTCCTGGTGGAACCCCGTCCTCCCCGGCTTTCGCTGCGAACCTTCCGTCCTTCCCAGCGAATCTGCGCAAGCAACTCAAGGGTGCAAATTATCCGGCGCCGCGGGCTATTCTGGCCGCAGCAGTTGAAAGCACGCAAGTGGACTTTGAGACGGCCCAAGAGATCGAAGGCCGCTACTTCGTGGAGCTGGTCACGGGGCAAGTCTCCACCAACATGATCAAGGCATTCTTCTTTGACATGGCCAGCATCAATTCAGGTCTGAGCCGCCCCGAAGGCTTCCCCCAGCGCACCGCTACCAAGGTGGCAGTTCTGGGTGCCGGGATGATGGGTGCCGGTATCGCCTACGTTTGTGCCAAGGCGGGCATCGAGGTGATGCTCAAGGATGTTTCACTCGAAGCAGCCCAGCGTGGCAAGGCGTACTCGCAGGCCATCACAGAAACGGCTGTGTCTCGGGGCCGGTCCACCCAAGAGCAGGCCACCACGTTGCTGGACCGAATTACCCCCACCACTCAGGCCACTGATCTTGCCGGTTGTGATCTGGTGATCGAGGCAGTGTTTGAGAACGTCAATGTGAAACAAGTTGCGTTCCAAGAAATCCAGGACATTGTTGCTCCGGATGCCCTCTTAGGCTCCAACACGTCTAGTTTGCCCATTTCCTCGCTCGCTGAGGGAGTGAATGAAGCTAAGAACTTTATTGGGCTGCACTTCTTCTCCCCAGTGGACAAGATGCCACTCTTGGAGATCATCGCTGGCACGGAAACCTCGGATGAATCCCTGGCTAGGGCGTTCGACCTCGCCCAGCAAATCGGCAAAACTCCTATTGTGGTCAACGATTCGCGTGGATTTTTTACCAGCCGGGTGATCGGGACGTTTATGAATGAGGCCATCGCCATGTTGGGTGAAGGCGTCGCGGCGTCTTCGATTGAACAGGCGGGCCTGCAAGCCGGTTACCCGGCGGCACCACTGCAACTTGCCGATGAACTCAACCTGACTTTGATGTCCAAGATCCAGAAGGAAACCAAGGCTGGGCTCGAAGCCGACAACGGCCAGCAGAAGTACCGTCACCACGCTGCGTACAACATCGTGGACAAGATGATCGAGGAGTTCGGCCGCAAGGGAAAACTCGCCGGTGCAGGCTTCTATGACTATGCGGACGGCCACCGAACCGGCCTGTGGTCAGGGCTCAAGGAAAACTTTGGTGGCACAGCCCAGATTCCGTTTGAGGACATCAAGGAGCGGATGCTTTTCGCGGAATCGCTGGAGACTGTTCGGTGCCTGGACGAGGGTGTTCTGCGTAGTGCCGAGGACGCCAACATTGGCTCGCTGCTGGGTATTGGTTTCCCCGCATGGACTGGCGGTGTGCTTCAGTACATCAACGGTTACGACGGCGGATTGCCAGGTTTTGTGGCTAGGTCCCGTGAGCTTGCTGCCCGTTACGGTGAGCAATTCGAACCGCCGGCGTCGCTGGTGGAAAAGGCCGAGAACGGCGGCCACTACTGATGCGCCTGGTGCCTGAGCCTGCCGGCGGTGTGTTTGACCGCGAGTGGAAAGCGTTCTCGGTGACGCGGGATAAAAACCCGGAAGTCGCCGTCGTGCAGTTGCTTGGCCCTGGCCGCGGCAACATGATGGGGCAGGACTTTTGGGCTGGGCTGCCGCAAATTTTTGCCGCGCTCGATGCCGATACCTCGGTTCGCGCTGTGGTTCTCGCCGGTCAAGGTAAGCACTTCAGCACGGGCCTTGATGTTCAGGGCGTACTGGGGCCGTGGCTTGCTGGCATAGGTGGGGGACCAACATCCACAGCGGCGGATCGCAGCGGGTTCTTGGCTTTGGTCAGCACACTCCAAGCCAGTATCACTTCGGTGGCTGTGTGCCGGAAACCAGTGATTGCAGCAGTATCCGGCTGGTGCATTGGTGGCGGAGTTGACCTGATTAGCGCGGCAGATGTGCGGGTGGCATCCCAAGACGCCAAATTCAGCATTCGCGAAGCACGGCTGGCGATCGTCGCCGACGTTGGTAGCTTGCAACGCCTGCGCGGCATCATCGGTGAAGGCCACTTAAGGGAGTTGGCACTAACAGCCAAAGACTTTGACGCTGCCCATGCCGAAAAGATCGGCCTGGTCAACGAGGTTCTGGGGACACCCGGGGAAGCACTGGCTGCCGCCATCCAGATGGCCGGGGAGATCGCGGCTAACTCGCCGCTAGCCGTGGCCGGAACCAAAGCCGTGCTCAACGAGGATCGTGAAGAACACATTGCCCGGGGACTGCGTCACGTGGCGCTTTGGAATAGTTCATTTATTCACAGCGAAGACTTGCTAGAAGCCGTTCAAGCCATGGGGGAGGGGCGCTCAGCAAGGTTCACAGGTCACTAGTCAAAATCACTTGGCACTCCCGCCACAAAGAATCAGCGTCGATTTCTTAAGGAGCCGCAATGTATCTCACTCAAGGCCTTCATCGTTCACTTCAGGCAGACCCCAACGGTATTGCCACCATTTACAAGGACCGTTCCCGGACCTACGCCGAGCATGCCGATAGGATCGCCCGCTTTGCTGGAGCATTGCGGCAGCTCAACGTCCAGCCGGGGGACCGGGTGGCAATGCTCTCGCTCAATAGCGACCGCTACGCCGAGTATCTTCTGTCTGTGCCGTGGGCTGGTGCGGCAGTTAACCCGGTGAACATTCGGTGGAGCCCCACTGAGATTGCGTATTCTCTCAACGATTCCGGCACCAAGGTTTTGTTGATCGACGATGCGTTTCTCCCCATGGCCCAGTCCTTGAAGGAAAAAACCCCGGGACTGGAAACCTTGATCCACTGTGGTGATGGACCCACCCCGGAAGGCATGCTCTCCTACGAACAACTCGTGGCACAGAATGAACCAGTCGAGGATGCGTACCGCCGCGGGGATGACCTTGCTGGGGTCTTCTATACGGGTGGCACCACGGGATTCCCCAAGGGGGTGATGCTCAGCCACACGAACTTTGTTACCTCCGGCTTGGGCACCGTTGCCACGAGTGAATTGTTGTTCGCAGGAGCCACATTCTTGCACGCGGCGCCGATGTTCCACTTGGCTGACCTTGCCGCGTGGTGCGGCCTCACGATCTTGGGCGGCACTCACGTGATGGTTCCGTTCTTCGAACCAACCTCTGTATTCCAAGTAATCGAGAAGCACCGGCCCACCGACGTTTTGCTGGTACCCACCATGATCCAGATCCTCACCGACCATCCCGATGCCGGGAACTACGATCTGTCCTCAATGCAGCGCATGCTCTACGGTGGTGCATCTATTTCTGAAGGTGTTTTGAAACGGACCATGGAGCGTTTCCCAGGTGTGCGGATGACTCAGGCTTACGGGCAGACGGAGGCCGCGCCCGTGATCACCCTATTGCTGCCGGACGACCACCACGGCGACGCTCTGCGCTCGGGAGGCCGTGCAGCACCGCACTGCCAAGTCGCGGTATTGGGCGCGGACGGCACGGAACTTCCCAGCGGTGAAGTGGGCGAGATCTGTGCCCGCGGTGCCAACGTGATGCTCGGCTACTGGAATAACCCCGAACAGACTGCCGCGGCCCTCCAAGATGGGTGGCTGCACACCGGGGACCTTGGCTACCTTGATGCCCAAGGATTTGTGTACGTGGTGGACAGACTCAAGGACATGATCATCACCGGCGGCGAAAACGTGTACTCAGCCGAGGTAGAGAACGCGCTGAGCAAGCATCCCGCCGTCGCGTCCTCTGCAGTCATTGGTGTGCCGGATGAACGCTTTGGGGAGCGGGTGCACGCAGTGGTGATTTTGGCGCCGGACGCAGCACCTACCGTGGAGGAACTCCAGGCCCACTGCCGCGAACACATTGCCGGCTATAAGGTTCCTCGCAGCTTCGCATTCCCTGAATCCATGCCGATGTCAGGTGCCGGAAAGATCCTCAAGCGGGACTTGCGCGAAACGTACGCACGGGAAAAAGCCGCAGCCTCAGACGGCGAACAAGGATAATAATGTCAGGACCCTTGCAGGGTGTGAAAGTGGTGGAGCTTGCGGCGCTGGGACCAGCGCCGCACGCTGCCATGATGCTTGCGGACATGGGAGCAGACGTGGTCCGCATCGTGGGCCCGGCACCTTTTATTGGAGGGTACGACGTCGATACTCATCTCCAGCGCGGACGCACCACTGTGCGGGCGGACCTGAAAGACCACGCCGCGCTCGCGAAGGTGCGTTCACTCATCAACGAGGCCGATGTACTACTCGAGGGCTTCCGGCCAGGCACCACCGAGCGTTTGGGTTTGGGGCCGGCAGAGTTCTTGGAGGGAAATCCGCGACTCATCTACGCCAGGATGACCGGCTGGGGTCAGTCCGGGCCGCTGGCTGCCAGGGCCGGGCATGACATCAACTATCTGGCCCTCAGCGGTGCGCTCAACGCCGTTGGTCCCGCCGAGCATCCCGTCCCGCCGCTAAATCTGGTGGGGGACTTTGGTGCGGGATCCATGCTGGTCCTCACCGGCATTTTGGCGGCACTTGTGGAGCGGGAATATTCCGGCATGGGGCAAGTGGTGGACGCGGCCATGCTGGACGGAATAGGTATGCTCTCGCAACTGATTTTGGAGCTGCGCTCGGTGGGGATGTGGACTGACACCCGTGGCAGTAACCTCTTGGACGGGGCAGCCCCTTACTACCGCTGCTACCGGTGTGCGGACGGACAATTTGTTGCTGTGGGCGCCATTGAAGACCCCTTTTATGCTGAGCTGTTGTCTGGTTTGGGGCTTCGTGAGCAGGCTGCAGGGAGCCGAGAACCCATAAGCAGCGCAGAACCAACAGGATCCGTCCCTGAACGCATCAACCCGGCCAATTGGCCGCTCATCACCGAACTGTTCGCCCAGGCTTTTGCCCAGCGCAGCCGGGACGAATGGGACAAACTGTTCCGGGATACTGATGCGTGTGTCACCCCCGTGTTGAGCTTTGGCGAGGCCGCCCACACACCACAAGTGGTGGCCCGCGAGACTCTCCACGGCGACGGCGCGAATATTGTTGCCGCAGCTGCCCCACGATTCTCCCGGACGCCGTCGGCCGTTCAAGTTCCAGAGACCCGAGCCACAGAATCCCCCGTCTCAGAAATTTCAGCCACAGAAACTGGGGTCACTTTAGAGGATGTGTTAAAGCAATGGCAGAGGAAATGATTACCGTCACCGGGGACTTGCAATTCGAGGCGTGGCGCCAAAAAGTGCTCCCACCGGTGGAAGAAGTCCGGCCGAGTGTGTGGTCAATTCCGGTACCGTTCCCCAACAACCCCATGCGATACACACTGTGTTATGCGCTCATTGGAGAGGACGCCGGTTCCGGTTCAGTTGTGGTGGTTGATCCTGGATGGGCGTCAGCCGAGGGCTGGGAAGCCTTGACCCAGGGGCTGGCTCTTGCCGGGGTATCAACCGAAGCCGTTAGTGGAATTGTGGTGACTCACTTGCACCCAGACCACCTTGGTCTCGCTTCACGTTTGCGGACTGCGTCCGGAGCATGGGTGGCGCTTGGGGAGCAAGAGGTTTTACCCTCGGGCTGGGCCGCCGATGCTGACAAACATGCAATCAAGGATGCTGAGCGGTACCGGAATTGGGGTGTGCCGGCAGATCGCCTCACGGAGGTCACCTTTGGTGCAGCGGATTGGGCTCAGATGGCACGGATGCAGGAACCTCAACTCCGGCTCAGTGATGGCGCCTATGTTCCGGCCGTGGGCTTGAGGCTACGGGTCATCGCAACCCCTGGCCACACCCCGGGGCACATTTGTCTCTTTGATGAGAAAAATAACCTACTCCTGACGGGGGACCATATTCTTCCCCGAATCACTCCACACATATCCCTTGAAATGCACTCGCCCATCAACCCTGTAGCCGACTACCTCTCCTCTCTGGATGTCCTTGAAAATCTCCAAACGCAAGACGCGAACACGGCCCTGGAAGTTTTGCCAGCTCACGAATATCGTTTTGATGGTCTGAGTCAACGTCTTGCCGAGCTGCGGCAACACACCTTGGCTAGGTCCGCTGAAGTACAAAGCGTCATTAACTCGGGAACAGCAAGGAACGTGTGGGATGTGGCAAGCAAGTTGACCTGGTCCCGAGGATTTGACTCCCTCGGCTCTTTCGCATTGAGGCTAGCCATGGCCGAAACCGCAAGTCACCTCGTGTACCTTCAAAGCCAAGGTGCTGGGCTTGATTTCCAGATAACCGAGGTACCAGAGGCACCAGTCACCGGGACCGAGTAGATTCAATCCTGCGCCACCAAGCCCATTGAAAGGCTGACGATGAAAGCTGATGTGATAGTTATTGGGGCCGGCCTTGCCGGGCTCGCGGCAGCCAACGAAGTCATCAACTCTGGTCACACCGTGCTCCTGGTAGATCAAGAAAACGAAGCGAACCTTGGTGGCCAGGCCTTTTGGTCTTTTGGCGGGTTGTTTTTGGTGGACACTCCCGAACAGCGGCGGCTTGGGGTGAAGGATTCTTTTGACCTTGCCTGGCAGGACTGGCAAGGGAGTGCAGCTTGGGATCGTTTGGACGGGCCACTTCCCCAAGATGAGTGGGCCTCCCAGTGGGGCCGTGCCTACGTTGAATTTGCCGCCGGGGAGGCGCGATCGTGGCTACGTGAGCAGGGGGTGAGTTTCACGCCCATGGTTGGTTGGGCTGAACGTGGGGACGGCAGAGCTGGCGGCCACGGCAACTCGGTGCCGCGGTTCCACGTTGCTTGGGGGACCGGCACAGGGGTTGTTGGGCCGTTCGTTGAAAAGGCTCGAGCGGCAGCAGCGGAAGGCAATTTACAGTTTGCTTTTCGCCACCGGGTTGATCGCCTCGGCATGCACGACGGCGCCATCACCTCGGTCTCCGGAGCGGTCCTTGCGCCTGAGACGGCAAGGCGCGGTTCGCCGTCGAACTCGCAAGTAGTGGGGGATTTCGAGTTCAGCGCTCAAGCGGTCATTGTGACCACCGGCGGGCTGGGCGGAAACCACCAGATGGTGCGCCGCAATTGGCCGGCGAGGCTTGGCGCGCCGCCCGCCACCATGATCACTGGAGTCCCCGAATACGTGGACGGGCGAATGCTGGACATTGCCGAATCTAGTGGCGTGCGGCTGGTTAATAAAGACCGGATGTGGCACTACACAGAGGGAATCCAGAATTGGGACCCAGTGTGGCCTCAACACGGAATACGAATACTTCCAGGCCCTTCGTCCATGTGGTTTGACGCATTGGGGCGGCGGCTTCCCGCTCCCGGGCTGCCAGGCTATGACACCCTAGGCACGTTGAGATTACTGCGGACGGACCCGGCGATCGCGCAGTACAGCCACTCTTGGTTCATTTTGACCCAAAAGATGATTGAGAAAGAGTTCGCGCTCTCAGGTTCCGAACAAAACCCGGACATCACCAACAAGGACTTTAAGCTGCTGCTTAAGGCGCGGCTGGGCAAGGGAGCTCCAGCCCCTGTGGAAGCGTTCAAGACTTATGGGGCGGACTTTGTGGTGGCTAACTCACTTGAGGAGCTAGTCCCGCAAATGAACGCTCTGACCACGGAGCAATTGTTGGATGTGGCCACTCTTAGGGCCCACATAGAGCAGCGAGACCGGGAGATGAGCAACCCGTTCAGCAAGGACGCGCAAGTGATGGGGATTCATAATGCCCGTAAGTACCTTGGCGACAGGCTCACCCGCGTCGCCGCACCGCACAGAATTCTTGATCCCAAGGCCGGCCCGCTGATCGGTGTAAAGCTGCACATTCTCACTCGCAAAACACTCGGCGGAATCCAAACCGATTTGTCCTCACGTGCGCTTAACTCAGACGGAAAAGTGATTAGCGGGCTCTACGCGGCAGGTGAGGTCAGCGGCTTTGGTGGGGGAGGCTCCCACGGTTACAACGCCCTCGAGGGGACTTTTTTGGGTGGTTGCATGTTGACTGGCAGAACGGCGGGCCGGGCAGCTGCTGCTGCGCTCTAGCGCAGCCAGCTCTAAGCCACGGTGAATCTCAGCAGGGCAGCAAAACAAAAGTGATAAAGCACAAAACGATCGTCGCCCGGCAGCAGGAGCCGGGCGACGATCGTTTTGTTGAGTGCTATTTAGAGCTTGTCGAAGTCAGCTTCGTCCACGGTGGAACGGCTAGTCTGCGGAGCGGATGCGCCCAACGCTGGGGTGGAGCCGCCGTGCTTCAAAGCAGCAAGACGGGCTTCGATTTCAGTCTGCTCACCGAGGTCTTCAAGCTGGTTGAACTGGGCGTCCAAGCTTGAAGATGCCAGCTCTTGCTGACCGCGGACTTTTGCTTCTTCGCGACGGATTTTCTCCTCGAAGCGGCCAATCTCACTCGTGGGGTCAAGGATGTCGATGCTCTTAATGGCATCGTGAACCTGAGACTGAGCCTCAACTGTCTTGGACCGAGCCACCAGTTCATTGCGCTTGCTGGTCAGCTCGTTGAGCTTGGCCTTCATTTGGTCCAGGCCAGACTTGAGCTTGTCTACAACCTCGGTCTGCGAAGCGATGTTGGGCTCGTTAGCTTTGGCCTCGTTCTCGGCCGACATTTGACGCTGCAAGGCAACCTTGGCGAGGTTGTCGAACTTGGTGGCATCTGCATCGTTGCCAGCAGCACGGAACTCGTCAGCCTTGCGTGATGCTGCAAGTGCCTTGTTGCCCCAGTCATGTGCGTTTTTGACGTCCTCGGTGTGGTCGTCCTGAAGCAGGCGCAAGTTGCCAATGGTCTGTGCCACGGCGGACTCAGCCTCGGCGATGTTGTTTGTGTAGTCACGAACCATTTGATCCAGCATCTTCTGCGGATCCTCGGCCTGATCCAGAATGGCGTTGATGTTCGCCTTTGCCAACTGTGCGATCCGGCCAAAAATGGACTGCTTTACCATGGTGATCCCTTTCGTCCTGCTCAGAGCGGGTGCTGGTCTCAGCTACCCGATTGGGTACTTCCTCTATACATCTGCGCCGTGGTGACGCATAGATGCCTAGCTATTGGTGCGGCTGGTTCCCTGTGGAACCTGGGACCAGCCGCGGATGATGTGAACCTAGAAACCGAAGTCGCCGCCGGAGTCGCCGCCCCAGCCGCCGCCTCCGCCGGAGTCGCCTCCACCCCAGCCTCCGCCACCGCCCCAGCCTCCGCCAGAGTCGCCTCCACCCCAGCCGGAGTCGCCTCCGCCGTGATTTCCGCCATTGAGAATCGAGTTGATCAAGATGCCGCCGAGGATGGCACCACCCAGACCTCCACCATTGCCGCGGCCACCGAACATTCCGCCGCCGAAGCCTTGGTTACCATAGCCCTGGCCAAACTGATCCACATCCTGCTGGGCCAAGGAGGCTGCCTGAGCAGCCAAGGCGTTTGCTTGCTGTGCGTAGCTGAGCGCTGTAACCGGGTCAGCTTTGGAAATGGAGAGCGCGTAGTCAGCGTTGCGTTGTGCTTCCGCCAGGCGGGTGCGAGCCTCGGTGCCTACACCGCCGCGGCGTGCCGTGATGTAGTCAGTGGTGGCGCTAATCTGAGCCTGAGCTGACATAAGTGCCTGCTGGAGTGACGCTTGGGCACGCCGGGCCTGATCTTGTTGGTCCCGAATTCCCGTGAGCGCTTGGTCTAAACCTTGGTGGGCGGTTTCAACACGCTGCAAGGTCAGCGCGGGGTCAATCTTCCCGGTCTGCATCTCTGTTTTGACCTGTTGTAGAGCCTGTTCTACCCCCGCTACTGGGCCCACCAGTTCAGTGTGCTGACCGTTCGCGGTCATGGCTTTGGCTTGGGCAAGGTCTTGTTCGGTCTCGGCGATGGCAGAGTCGAGAGTGGTGCGGGAGATATCCAGATTTGCGGAGACCTTAGCGATGGCATCAAGGAGGATGTTGGTCTGAGCCAAGCTTTCCTCAGCTGCTCGCACAGCCACGGCGGCGAGACTGGACTCCCCAGCGTCGAGTTTGGTCTGGGCCGTTGCTGAAGCGTTCTGGACAAAGCTCAGACGTTCCTTCGCCTGAGTGATGTTGTCAGCAACCTGGGTGCTGGCTGATTCGGCATATTTAGACCGCAGCACCGTCAATGACTGCTCGGCTGCATTGATTCGTTCCGTGGCCTTCGTGGCGCCGGCTTCAACCGAAGCCAAGGCCTGCGGGGCATTCTTCTCCAGCTCGCGGAGGGAATCGAAGTCAGCTTTCTGTTCCTTGAGGGAAGCGATTGCAGCTTCGGAGCGTCGGATGATTTCGCCAAGCCAGCTGCGCTGTTGTTCTTCAGTGTCTGGGATGTGGTCATCAAGTTGCTGTTGCAGCTTGAACGACTCTGACATGTGGCCCTTGGCCTCAGCGAGTGCCGTGGTGAAATTCCCCACTGCAGCATCACCGTATTGTGCCTGAGCGAAGCCAAGCTCTTGTTCGCTGGACTTGATGGCGTCATCCGCAGCGATGAGCAAAGAACCACTGCGTTTGCGCAACTCGTCAATGCTTAGCCCGGCCAATGGGTCCAGCTGTTCGCCCTGAGGTCCATAGCTAGCGCTCGATGCTTGAGCTGCCTTTTTGCGCCGGTTGCGGACCAACAAATACGCTCCGGCGCCGCCTGCAACCACCACGCCACCACCAACGAGTGCTGCAACACTGCCACCGCCGCTTTGGCTCTCACCGATTTGCGTAGCCGTGTTGATGATGGCTTTGTCGTAATCCTTAACGCCCTGGCTCAGAGCCGGGGACACGGCATTTTTGAGGAGATCATTGCGCTGCGAATCGGTGATGGGGGAATTGGGCCCGCGCACAATGGTTCCGTTGCCGGATTCTGTTGCAATCACTAGCAATACATCGCTTGCACTGAACGTCTTTTTGGTGGCCACGGCATTAGCCCATGCAGTGGGAGCAGTGGGGTTGGTGAAAGTCTTAACGGTGACTACCCAGAGATTGATCTGGTGATCGGTGTAGAGCTTTCGAATGGCATCATTGACCGCGGTCTTGTCCTTGATCACGCCGGAATTATCCGTGATGTTTTGACCCGAGGGAATGGTCACGGGATCTTCGGCGAACGCCGCAGCGGCCGGGACTAAGAGGAGTCCGGTCAACCCGATAGTGGCAAGGACTCGTTTTAACAGTAACCGCATGGGTAACCCTTCAGCACGCTAGTACCGTCCCAGGCCGGAACAGCAGTTCAGAATGCATCAGCGCCCCCACGCACAGGTTTCGCCGCAGGTCGCTGTGGCATTTCAACTTGATTCTATGGTGCAGCACTGGGTGCGTCCACCGAAGCGAATATGCCACAAGCGAAATGCGAACAAGGGTAGATTGAGCGCAGGAAAAGTTCCCAGACAACTTCCAGCAAACGTCCGACATTGCCCCAGAATCATTGACCATAGTTAGTGAGACGGAGGACGAAAGGAAATTTCATGACTGAGAATCCAGCACCGAGGAATTCCGGCGAAGCGGCCGACTCTGCTGCGAACCAGGATCCAACCACGCACCACACTGAGGTGATCCCGCACCTGGAAAATCCGACCATGAGTTTTGATCGTCACCCAGCCCAGGCGAACCCAGCCCAGGCCAACCCAGCACAGGCGGGCCACGAGCAGCAGAATACAGCCAACGGAAATTACTCGCCGCCGCAGCCGGTATACCCGCAGCCAGCCCCGCAAGGAACCTTCTCTGGACAGCAGAGCAACTTCAAGGGACCGGCCAACGCTGGGGGCAATGCCACTACGCCGCCGGCCCCGCACTACTCACCTCAGTATGGGCAGCAGCCATATAGTCAGCACACTTCGGCCTCCGTGGCCACCATGCCGGGCTCTGCGCCCAAACGCAAAGCCAGCTTTGGTGTTGGCACTTTGGTGGCGTGCATTGTTGCTGCGGGTCTTGTTGGTGGAGGTGTAGCCGCTGGTGGGAGTGCGCTGTGGGGTCAAAACACTTCCAGCGCGGCTTCCACGTCCAGCCAGCCCAGCACGGTGATTGTCAACAACAAGGACTCTGTTAATGCGATCACCGCGGCTGCAGCCAAAGCATCTCCGAGTGTTGTGACCATCAGCGCAGTGAGCGGTCAGTCCTCAGGCACAGGATCAGGAATCATCATTGATGATCAGGGGCATATTCTGACGAACACCCACGTGGTGACCTTGGATGGAACGGCAGCGAAAGCCACCATTGAAGTACGTACCAATGAGGGTAAGGTCCTGACTGGCACCGTAGTAGGTACTGACCCGCTTTCTGACCTGGCAGTGATTAAGGTTGATCCTTCAGGGCTGACCCCAGCCACTCTGGGAGATTCCAGCCAGCTTAATGTTGGTGACACCGCTGTGGCCATCGGTTCACCGCTGGGCCTGACCAACACTGTGACAGACGGCATTGTCTCCACGCTGAACCGGACCATATCCGTAGCGTCTTCAGCGGCACCTGACCAAAGTTCAGACAGCTCCCAGGGCCAGGATGACAACGGCTTCCGTTTTGCCCCGCCAGGTAGCAGCCAAGACCAGAGCCAAACCGCTACAAGTTCCATCTACCTCAACGTGATTCAAACCGATGCAGCCATCAACCCCGGAAACTCCGGTGGTGCCTTGGTCAACAGCAAAGGTGAAGTTGTAGGTGTGAACGTGGCTATAGCTTCGTCTGGAAGCAGCAGTAGTAGCAGTAGTAGCAGCGGAAACATCGGTGTTGGTTTTAGCATCCCGATCAACTACGCCAAGCGAATTGCTCAAGACATCATCAGCAACGGCAAGGCCACCCACGGGCAGTTCGGTGTGAGTGTTCAGCCAAAAACCTCCACTAGCGCCGACTCTACCTTCTCGGTAGGAGGCCTTGTAGCTGAAGTTGTTAGTGGTTCGGCCGCTGACAAAGCCGGTCTGAAAAAGGGTGATGTGATCACCAAGTTCGGTGACTACAGCATCAGCGATCCCAAGGAACTCACAGCAGCTGTTCGCGAACAGGCTGCCGGAAGCACCGTCAAGGTGACCGTCCAGCGTGACGGTTCTACCAAAGAATTTGACGTCACACTTACGGAAGCGGCCAACTGACATTCGTCGCAGATAGTTCGGTAAGAATGAAATAAGAACGACGGCGACCGGCCCCGAAAAAGGGTCGGTCGCCGTCGTTCTTTTAAGCGCAGCGACGAAAAGGACCTTAACGCTCAAGCCCACCAAGCTGGCTTTGTGGTTAGCTTGGAACACACCCGACGAAGACAGGCTCGGTACAGCACCGGTGGCCTTTAAGAGACAGTGGGAGAAACGTTGAAGATCGTTGTTTTGATCAAGTTTGTGCCTGATGCGCAATTTGATCGCCACTTGAGCGGCCCTGGTCACACCACTGACCGCTCCGAAAGCATTCTGTCCGAACTGGACGAGTACGCACTCGAGGCCGCACTGCAGATCGCAGACGCCGCGCCGGGGTCAGGTCACTCTGTTGTTGCACTGACCATGGGCCCGGCTGGTGCGTCCAACGCCGTAAAGAAGGCGCTGCAGATGGGTGCAAGCGAAGGAATCCACTTGAGCGACGATGCTCTAGCTGGTTCCGATGCTGCTGCAACATCGCTGGCACTCGCCGCTGCTATCAACAAGATTGGGGCAGAAGCTCCTGTGGACCTGATTGTCACAGGGATGGCCTCCACCGATGGCGAAACTTCCTTGGTTCCGGCGATGCTCGCCGAACGCCTCGATTTGCCGCAATTGACGTTTGCTTCCGCGGTGGAACTAGATGGATCCACCCTAACGATCCGCCGTGATTCAGACTTGTATTCGGAAACTGTCCAAGCAACTTTGCCGGCAGTACTCTCCGTCACCGACCAGGCCAATGATCCCCGGTACCCCAACTTCAAAGGCATCATCGCGGCCAAGCGGAAAAAGACTCAGACTTTGAGTCTCGCTGAGGTTGGCGTGGATGCGTCCCAGGTGGGTACTGCCGGCTCGTGGGCTGCAGTGACCTCGGCAAATGAGCGCCCGGCGCGCACAGCCGGAACCATTATCAATGACGACGGCAACGCTGGCATTGCGCTCGCGGACTTCTTGGCCGCCCAGAAGCTCATCTGAACCGGACGCTAGGACGTAATCATCATGGCAAAAGTACTTGTATATATTGACGCTGAGGGTGAGCTGAAAAAGAGCCACCTTGAACTTTTGACTGCCGCACGTGGCCTTGGCGAATTGGCTGTTGCTCTACCAACAACGCCCGACGCCGATGCCTCAGCAACCCTGGGACGTTACGGCGCCGCAGAGGTGCTGTTGCCTTCGGTTGACTTGGGCGATTACCTCGTGGGGCCAAAGGCCGCTTTTGTGGCCGCTGCAGCCCAAGGAGTAGGTGCCTCGGCAATCATTCTTGGAAACACTGCGGAGTCCAAAGAGATCGCTGCACGAGCGGGCATCCGTTTGGGTGCAGGTGTGATTACCGATGTTGTTCAGCTCGACGCTGACGGCACAGCACACAAGTCAGTGCTCGCCGGCTCTTACACCACGCAGGCTACGGTCCGCACGGGCATTGCCGTTCTGACCCTCAAGCCCAACAGTGTTGAACCGTCTGAAGCATCAGCACCGGGTTCTGCAAATGTTTCTACAGTTGAAGTTCCCGCTGCCGCCTTGGCTTCTTCGGCCCGCATCACCAATCGCGCACCTCGCCCGGCAACCGGACGCCCCGAGCTGACGGATGCACGCATTATTGTTGCCGGTGGTCGAGGTCTGGACGGTGATTTTGGGCCGGTTGAAGAATTGGCCGATGTTCTGGGTGCCGCCGTCGGTGCTTCACGTGCGGCTACTGACGCTGGCTGGATTGGTCACGAATTCCAAGTGGGGCAAACCGGTAAAACCGTGTCGCCGCAGCTGTACATTTCAGTCGGTATTTCCGGGGCAATCCAGCAAAAAGCTGGGATGCAGACCTCCAAGGTAATCGTTGCGGTGAACAAGGACGCTGAGTCACCCATCTTTGAGATTGCTGACTTTGGTGTGGTGGGTGACCTCTTTCAGGTTCTGCCACAAGCCATCGAAGAAATCCGGAAGCGCAAAGGCTAAATCTTGACTCAGCACACCACGGACCCGTTCGGCTCGAATCACAGGGTCGAACGGGTTTTGTGTTTCACTGCCCACCCGGACGACGTTGACTTTGGCGCGGCCGGAACCATTGCAGCATGGACCGCCGAAGGTGTTGAAGTCACCTATTGTGTGATGACCGACGGCGACGCCGGCGGCTTTGAGCCACGCGAACGTGAAGCGATCATCGCCCAACGAGCTGCTGAACAATTTCAAGCTGCACAGATTGTGGGGGTGAAAAACGTCCACTATTTGCACCGCCGCGACGGTTACCTCACCCCGGATCATTCGGTGATTGCTGAAGTAGTGGCACTGATCCGGGAAATCCGTCCCGACGTCGTACTTTCCATGCACCCGCAGCGAAACTGGGCACGCATCCAAAAGTCCCACCCAGATCACCTTGCGGTTGGCGAGGCAGTCACCCGAGCCGTGTATCCTGCCGCCGAGAACCCCTTTGCGTACCCCGAACTCGCCGAGCGTGGGCTGGAAGCGTACAAAGTTCCCTGGCTCTGGCTGATGGCTGGTCCGGAAGAGCTAGAAAACCATTTTGTGGACGTCACCGAACATGTGGAGGCCAAACTCGCAGCGATTCGAATCCATGCCAGCCAACATCCGGATCTAACTGCGATGGACCGTTCGGTCCGCCAAGGTCTGGAAGACACCGCCGCCCGCGGTGGCTTGGGCGAGGGAACGTTAGCCGAGGCATTCCATGTGGTGGCTGTGAACGGGCAAAGCACCTTCGCAGGCTTCTAAGCTCACCGTGAATCCTGCGTTTGCTGGACCGAGAGCTGTCCGGACGTTTTCATCTGGATATGGAGAGCTGGAGTGGATGCTTACAGTTGCGCTCCGGCGAATCCGTTCTGGCGCCATGCCTCATAGATGGCAATCGAGGCAGAGTTAGCCAGATTGAGCGATCGCAAGGACGGCAACATGGGCAAACGCACCCGTGATGTCACGTGCGGATCAATCTTGATTTCTGCGGGTAGCCCCACGGATTCTGGGCCGAACATTAAAACGTCACCGGCTTGATACTGGACCTCCGTGTAGGGGAGTTCCCCCTCGGAGGTAAAAGCAAACACCCGCTCGGGCTGCAAGGCTTCCCAGGCTGCTTCAATATTTGGGTGAACCGTCACCACGGCAAGGTCGTGATAATCCAGACCCGCCCGGCGCAACTTAGAGTCCTCGAAGCTGAACCCTAAAGGCTCAACGAGGTGCAATTCTGCGCCGGTAATGGCGGCCAAACGGATGGCATTGCCGGTATTACCGGGAATTTCTGGCGTATAAAAAAGGATGCGGAACACCCAACCATCCTAGTGCCGGGCGCGTGCATCCCTTGAATTGCTAGTGCATCCCTTTGATCAGCCGCGCAAGAATAGGCACATCAACGGTGTTAGGTACTGGCCCAGAACCGAGGAAGTGTTTTAGCCCGCGAATCAGGCCAGCGGCATTCACCACCTCGGGGGCGATGATTTCCGAGCCACCGCGATGATCGTCAATGACCGGTTGATGAATGGCGCCGTCGGGACTATGAATAACAGTCCAAGCCGTGACGTTCAATTCCGGGAAAGCATCCTGAAGACTCCGCAGCGATGGCGCCAGCCGGGGCGGTTTCACTAACCGGCCAGCCCGGTTCAGCGAGTCACCATTCCAACCATAAACGCCCGGTGGGAGAAGCATGGAGTCGATCAAAGCTAAGCGGTAACCGACTAAAAGGGCGTGGTCTATGTGGCTGTTGTTATGCGGTGCCACCAGCCCGTTGATGAGCCTAGCGGATGGCATTTCGGACAAAATTCCACGAACCAAGAGTTGCACTGTGCGCATTTCGCGGGCAATCCGGGCCTCTGCGCCAAAGATTCCACGCTTGCGGGGGAGGCCATGCATTTGCTGACGTGCCATAGCCTCGGGGATCATACTGGTGCCGAACGCCGAGGGGTCTTCGCCCGGTGCCCCGGTGGGAAACGGTGGAACAAACACTGCAGGATCAGTTGCGCTAACCCGGGGTGCAGGTCTGCGGACACCGTGTGCGGTGAAGCCAGCCGTACCTGACGAATGGCCCGACGACGAACGGTACCCGGACTTTTCGGCAGTAGTTCGCGGAACCGAACCTGCGCCGTAGCTGCCGTCGTAAGCCGCCCGCCTTTTGGGATCGGAGAGCGTTTCAAAAGCAAGAGTGACAAGACGGAACGTTGCAGGATCTCCACCATGGTCAGGGTGGGTGCGCCTAGCCTGTTTGCGGTACGCAACTTTGATTTCTTGAGTTGTAGCGGTGATCGGCACACCAAGAATCTCGTAGTGCGTCACACGAGCTTTGCTCACAGTTGTTGCTCATCCCTCCGTGGCCAAGATTCACGAGCCAAATTCGTGGCGAGAACCTACAAAATACGTGCGCATTTCGCCTGCCAAGCTTATCCGGTGAACAGCCACTTTATCCATGGGCATGATCGCTCATCGGCTTTGGACTTGATGACACTCCAAGCGGCAACAGATTAGAATCGTCCACGGTGGCGTGCGGCGCAGGTGCGCAAGCGCACCAGCGTCGGCAAAAGCAAGGGGAAGCAGTGCATACGACAGTCCATTCAGAGGTGGGCCAAGTGCGCCCTGCGGCGCAATGCCGTCGAACTTTTTCTGCCTTGAGTGCCCTATTACTTTGCGCAAGTCTTGCTGCGTGCGCCGTGGCCGTTGACGATCCCAAAGCCCCCAAACCGGCGCCGAGCACACCAACATTGGCCACCCCCACGGTCATCCCCGGTCATGACGCCGCAGCTGTAGCCGCTAAGGACATGACCTTCGCCGCGGGTAACACGCTCGCCGCATCCGTGCCGATTAGCTTCGGACAAGGCCTTGAAGAAACCCCAGGATGGAGAATCACACGAAATAACGTTGATTCAGGAACTGACTACACGAGCACCGCCGGGTGTATTGTCTCGGCCAAAACCCGTACTAAACAGAGATCACTGTCTGTTGCCGGTGATGACAACGCCGCCACGGCAGGGATGTTTGCTTACCTTGATTCAAGTGTTTTGCCTGAGTACCTCAAAACCGCCCAATTACGGTGGGGCGGCGATGATGAAAAGCCAGGCAAAAAACTTGACGTCCTTGCTCTAGAAACCAAAGCCGCGCCTCCCGTGCGCGCCTCGGTGGTTTATGCACGGGTGTTCTCCCAAGCAGAGTCAACGCTGCTCTTGAGTATCTCGTGCCCAACGGATGCGGCGCTCGCCGCTGCTAAAGGCACAGTGATTAAAAGAATGGTGGTGCAACCACCTGCCGATTAGCACTCGGTGAGTGACTGACGGCCGGCACTTGCTTGCGTTACCTTGTCCTGCCCACAACGAGCCATAGCAAGCGGACATAGAATAGAACAGTGCCAAGCTACCTAGATCACGCCGCCACAACACCCCTTTCGGATTCCGCTCTTGCTGAAATGACCCGTGAATTGGCCAAAGTAGGTAACCCCTCTTCACTCCACTCGGCTGGCCGTTCGGCCCGGCGCACAGTGGAGGATGCTCGCGAGCGCTTGGCCGCTGCGGCGGGTGCGCACCCTTCAGAGGTCATCTTCACTTCCGGCGGCACAGAGGCGGACAACCTCGCCATCAAGGGCATGTACTGGGCTCGAAAAAAGCGGGATGCGGCCAAGCGCAGGATCCTCTGTGCCGGCATCGAACACCATGCGGTACTGGACACCGTTGAGTGGTTGGAACGCCACGAGGACGCCGAGATCGTCTGGTTGCCAGTAGATAGCTACGGCGTGGTGGACCTCGCGGCGGTGGAACGTGAGCTGAGTCAGAGCCCAGAAACCATTGCCTTGTTGACCCTGATGTGGGCCAACAACGAGGTGGGGAGCGTTCAGCCCATCAAGGAAGTTGTGGAATTAGCTCACGCGCACGGCATTCCAGTGCATTCGGACGCGGTGCAGGCGTTTGGCTCGGTACCCGTGAATTTCAAGAGCTCAGGCCTTGATGCCATGAGCGTTTCAGCGCATAAAATCGGCGGCCCTATGGGGATCGGCGCACTCTTTCTAGGCCGTGCAGTTGCCTTGGAAGCAACTCAGCATGGTGGCGGCCAAGAACGTGATGTTCGTTCCGGCACCTTGGACACACCAGCGATTGCTGCCTTTGCAATTGCCGCCGAGGAGGCAGCAGCCCACTTGGATACCGAGGCGGTGCGGCTCAGTGCTTTGCGAGATCAGCTCATCGAGGGGGTTCTCGCGGCGGTTCCCCAAGCTCAATTACGCGGCGCGCCAGGCTCCGGACGTTTGCCGGGGAACGCTCACTTCACCTTCCCAGGCTGCGAGGGGGACTCGCTGCTGTTCCTGTTGGACTTGGTTGGGGTGCAATCGTCAACTGGATCGGCATGCACGGCAGGAGTGCCACGGCCCTCACATGTGTTGTTGGCCATGGGCTTGGACGAAGAAACTGCCCGTGGTGCCCAGCGCTTTAGCTTGGGGCACAACTCCACCGAGGCAGACGTCTTAGCCCTACTTTCCGCCCTTCCGGGAGCTTATGCCCAAGCATTGAAGGCCGGAATGGCTTCCCATATTTCTTCTATCCAAACGGCTGGAACCCTCAATCCCTAGGCCTCGGCTCTAGGGTCACGCTGCACCAGGGTCCACCCGGCGCTAGAATAGTGGGGCACCCACCACGTCCTTGGCGTGGCAGTAATTTAACGCAGTTCCTTGGTGAACTCTTCAAAGCACTGTGTGCAAAGTCCATTAGAGAGTAATTATGCGAGTCCTTGCAGCCATGAGCGGTGGAGTCGATTCCGCCGTTGCCGCCGCCCGAGCCGTTGAGGCGGGCCATGACGTTGTTGGCGTCCACTTGGCCCTATCCCGAATGCCCGGTACTTTGCGTACCGGAAGCCGCGGTTGTTGCACTATCGAGGACTCCCGTGATGCGTGGCGAGCGTGCGACATTTTGGGCATCCCCTATTACGTGTGGGACTTCTCTGAACGCTTTAAAGAAGACGTAGTCCAAGACTTCATTGACGAATACGCTGCGGGGCGCACGCCTAACCCATGCATGCGCTGCAACGAACGCATCAAGTTCGCCGCGCTGCTGGAGAAAGCCATCGCTTTGGGCTTCGACGCAGTGTGCACTGGTCACTATGCCAAGGTCATCACTGACGCCGATGGCAACCCTGAATTGCACCGTGCTGCAGATTGGGCCAAAGACCAGAGTTATGTACTTGGTGTTCTGACGCATGAGCAGCTCAAGCATTCGATGTTCCCGCTCGCTGACACCCCATCCAAGGCCGAAGTCCGCGCCGAGGCTGAACGCCGCGGACTCTCCGTGGCCAACAAGCCGGACAGCCACGACATTTGTTTTATCCCAGACGGGGACACCGCGGGTTGGCTGGCCGAGAAGATTGACATGACCAACGGCGACATCGTTGACGAGACAGGCACCAAAGTAGGGGAGCACCCCGGCGCTAACGCTTTCACCGTTGGACAGCGGCGTGGCCTCAAGCTCGGCACCCCCGCGGCGGACGGCAAGCCGCGCTTTGTTCTGGAGATCCGCCCCAAGGAAAACAAAGTTGTGGTGGGGCCCGAGGCACTGTTGGCGATCGACGAGATCCGCGGCATCAAAGTCTCTTGGGCCGGGTTGCCGATTAGCGAAGTCAACACCGGCGAAGAGTTTGCTTGCTACGCCCAGGTGCGCGCTCACGGGGATCCGGTGCCGGCTCGCGCCAAGGTAGAAATGGTCGACGACGAGAACGGCACCGCCCGTACTCAGGTGTTGGTAACCCTTGATGAATCACTGCGTGGTGTGGCTCCCGGTCAAACTGTTGTTCTCTATCAGGGCAGCCGTGTTTTGGGCCAAGCAACCATCGATGTGGCACGTTCTTTGCAACGCACTGCGCTCTAGTTGCGACTTCTGGAGAAGCCCGGACGCCACAGATTTGCCCGGTAAGGGCGTCCAGCCGCGGTGCTAGTTATTAGTGAACTAACAATCGTGTTGTAAACATCTGATTGCAAATTGGGTTTAGGCGCGCCTTCCAGCCATTCGTCTGGTAGAAACGAGAGATCACGAATGTGCTGGCGGTCACCTTGGGGTGTGATGCCAGGCACTTCGCACGCATCGAAAGAAAGTCACCCAATGACTAAGTACACCTTTGATCGTCGTCATTTTCTCGGGTTTGCCGGTATGTCCGTTCTGGCAATTGGCGTCACAGCCTGCACCGGCCCTAGCGGTGGAAGCACCAGCAGCGCCAGCGGCGCTTCCGGAGCAGCCATCGTTTTGGGCACCACTGACAAAGTCACCTTCTTGGATCCAGCTGGTTCCTACGACAACGGCTCCTTTATGGTGATGAACCAGATCTACCCCTTTGTTCTGAACTCGAAGCCAGGCAGCGCGGATCCCACTCCGGATATCGCCGAGTCCGCTAGTTTCACGAGCCCCACCGAATACACGGTCAAGCTGAAGTCGGGTCTGAAATGGGCTAATGGCAACACTTTGGATTCAACGGACGTGAAATTCAGCTTTGATCGTCAGCTCAAGATCAACGATCCGAACGGTCCGGCAACCTTGCTGGCCAACCTGGATTCCGTGAGTGCTCCTGACGCCACAACAGTGATCTTCAAACTCAAGCAGGGGAATGACCAAACCTTCCCGCAGATCTTGACCAGCCCGGCTGGGCCCATTGTGGATCACAAGACGTTCCCAGCGGACAAGGTTATCGATGACGACGCGATCATCAAGGCGAAGGCTTTTGCTGGGCAGTACACGATTGAGTCGTACAAAAAGAACGAGCTCATCAGCTTCAAGGCCTACGCGGACTACAAGGGCTTGCTCGGTGCACCCAAGACCAGCGACGTCACCATCAAGTACTACGCTGACGCTTCTAACTTGAAGCTAGATGTTGAACAGGGCAACGTTGACGTTGCTACCCGGAGCCTGTCCGCCACGGACATCGCTGACCTGAAGACCAAGAGCGACAAGGTTCGTGTAGACGTAGGACCCGGTGGCGAGCTGCGCTACATCGTGTTCAACTTTGACACGATGCCCTTCGGCGCCAAGACCCCTGAGGCTGATCCCGCCAAGGCATTGGCCATCCGGCAGGCAATGGCTAACGTTGTTGATCGCCAGGCAATTGCTGATCAGGTCTACAAAGGAACCTACCTTCCGGTCTACTCCCACGTACCGCAAGGATTTGCTGGTGCCACTGAACCGTTGAAGAGCATGTACGGCGACGGTTCGGGCAAGCCCAGTGTGGACAAGGCCAAGGCTGTGCTTGAGGCAGCAGGCGTTTCCACGCCGGTGACACTTAACCTGCAGTACAACTCGGATCACTACGGCCAGTCCTCCGGCGATGAGTACGCTGCCATCAAGGATCAGCTGGAAAAGAGCTCCTTGTTCAAGGTGAACTTGCAGTCCACTGAGTGGGTGACGTATTCCAAGGAACGCGTTAAGGACACTTACCCGGAATACCAGCTCGGTTGGTTCCCGGACTACTCCGACGCTGACAACTACCTGTCTCCGTTCTTCACAGCCAATAACTTCCTGAAGAACCACTATGACAACAAGAACGTGCAGGACATGATCGCCAAGCAGTTGGTCACCGTGGACAAGCCGGCACGTGAAAAGTTGATTGGTGACATTCAGGAAGCTGTAGCCACGGACCTCTCCACTTTGCCGCTCTTCCAGGGCGCCCAAGTGGCTGTCTCGGGTAAAAACGTGCAGGGCACCAAGGACACCTTGGATGCGTCCTTCAAATTCCGCTTGGGCGTTCTGTCAAAGTAAGCGCCGAACACCCATAAAAACGAAGTGACTGCGTAGGGGGAGGCGGCGCCTGTGGCGCCGCCTCCTTTCTACGGTATTGGACACAACGAACGGCAAGAATGACAACCTTAATTGAAAGTCCGCCAGACGGCGCCGACGCACTCCTCCCCACCGCCAAAGTTAAATCCGGCGGTGGCCTGGGCAAATATATTCTGATCAGATTTCTGCTGATCTTCCCCACTATTTTTATTTTGGTCACCATGGTGTTTTTCCTGATGCGGATCACCGGCGATCCCATCACGGCAGCCCAAGGCGGGCGTCTCTCGCCCGAACAGTTAGCCATCCGAGTTCATGATGCTGGCTACGACAGGCCCGTGCTTGTTCAGTACTTTGAGTACCTCGGCCAGATTGCCACCGGCAACTTTGGCCGCACCATCTCGGACAACCTGAAGGTCACCGACATGCTGGCCACCTACGGGTCGGCAACACTTGAATTGGCCGTCAACTCCTTAGTAGTAGCCTTGCTGCTGGGTGTGCCCTTAGGAATGTGGGCTGCCCGCAAGCGGGACAAAACCCCGGACGCCGTACTGCGCATTTTGGCCATCATGGGCTATGCAACACCCGTGTTTTTTGCTGGCCTATTGCTCAAGCTCATTTTTTCCGTGGGATTAGGATGGCTGCCGGTGGCCGGGCGAGTGTCCTCGAGTAACGAGATTGCGCTCAACTCCCTGGCAGCACCCACAGGGATTTACTGGCTTGATGCCATCCGGAGTGGTAACTTCCAAGCACTCAGCGATGTAGCGGCCCATTCCGTTCTACCCGCCATTGCCCTGGGTCTACTGACTGGAGGTGTGTTCCTGCGTCTAGTACGCACCAACGTTATTGGAACCCTGAGCAAGGACTACGTGGAAGCTGCGCGTTCTCGCGGTGTTAAAGAATTCCGCTTGGTGACAAAGCACGCCTACAAGCCAGCCTTGATCCCGATCATCACGGTGATGGGTCTTCAAATCGCGCTCTTGCTCGGTGGAGCTGTGCTGACTGAAACCACCTTTGAATGGAAAGGCCTTGGCTTCCAGCTGGCTCACTACCTAACCGCCCGTGACTTTATTGCGGTGCAAGGAATTGTGGTTCTGCTGGCCATCATTGTGGCCGTCACCAACTTTGTGGTGGATGTTATCGCCGCCTTGATCGATCCCCGGGTGAGGTACTGAGATGAGTAACGTACCTGAGATTTACCGGCGTCGATCCATTTGGGAACGTCTGCCCATCATCTCCCACCTGAACAAAAGTGTGGGACTCCAACGCGGGATGCTGCTGGCCGGCATCATCTTGACATCGCTGTTTTTGCTGACGGCAGCCTTCGCCCCGTTGATAGCCCCGTACGGTTTTGGTCAGCGGTTCCCCGTGAGCCAAGAACCGCCGTCGAGCGCTCACATCTGGGGTACCACCGCGGGTGGCCTGGATGTTTTCTCGCGCACCATTTGGGGCACCCAAACCGCTGTATTGGTGATCATTGTGGCAGTGGCGCTGTCCATTTTTATTGGTGTTGCGCTGGGACTGCTCTCCGGTTACTTCGGTGGCTGGTTGGACCGTGTTCTGGTGGTTATTGCGGATGCTGTTTACGCGTTCCCTACCTTGCTGCTGGCCATTGTGGTTTCCATTGCCATTAACCACGGAGCCTCTAACCTGTGGTTCGGAATCTTGTCCGCAGCCGCATCGATCACCGTGGTTTTTATCCCTCAGTACTTCCGAGTGATCCGCGCCGAAACCATCCGTCTCAAAACGGAACCCTTTGTGGAATCGGCCAAGGTAGTGGGCGCTTCAAGCACTCGCATTATGGCTCGCCACATATACAAAAACGCCACCCGCACGCTGCCGTTGATCTTTACGCTCAACGCCTCCGAGGCTATCTTGACGCTCGCGGCCCTTGGCTTTTTAGGCTTCGGCTTGGAACCGTCCTCGGCAGCTGAATGGGGCTACGACCTCAACCATGCGCAATCCGATGTCACAGCAGGCATTTGGTGGACTGCATTGTTCCCTGGCATCGCCATTGTGCTCACAGTGCTGGGGCTAACCCTGTTGGGAGAGAGCATGAATGATCTCAACGATCCTCGGCTACGCGGACGGAAGCGGGCGGGCAAAAAGACTGCCACCGCACCCGGAAATGATTCAGCTAAGGAGGCAACGGTATGAGCAACGTTGAGACCACGGCGCCTGGGCCGAATCGCACGGAGGTGCTGAAGATTGAGCACCTCAAAGTTACCTTCGCCACGGACTCCGGCGACGTACGTGCAGTGGATGATGTTTCGCTCAGCGTCGCTTCCGGCGAGGTTGTTGCCATTGTTGGCGAATCCGGCTCGGGGAAGACGGTCACCGCCAAGACCATTTTGGGGCTTTTGCCTGAGACAGCCGTCAGCTCTGGTGCTGTATTGATCAGTGGGCAGAACGTGATTGAAGTGACTCCCGAGAAGCTTCGCCGGATTCGTGGTGAAGACGTGGCGATGGTTTTCCAAGAACCCTCAACTGCGCTTAACCCTGTTTACACGGTGGGTTGGCAGATCGCCGAAGGGCTGCTTGCACACTCTCGCGATGGGCGCCGCATCACCAAAAAAGAAGCACGACGCCGGGCCATCGAAGCCTTGGGCAAAGTGGGAATCCCGGAGCCGGAGAAACGTGTGGATTACTACCCGCACCAATTCTCCGGCGGTCAAAAACAGCGTGTGGTGATTGCTTGTGCTCTTGCGCTGAACCCTTCGTTGATTGTTGCGGACGAACCCACAACGGCCCTGGACGTCACAGTGCAGGCGGAAATACTGCAACTTCTGCGTGAACTGCGTGACGTCTACGGAACATCCATTGTGCTGATTACTCACAACATGGGTGTGGTGGCGGATCTGGCCGACCGTGTGGTGGTGATGTATCAGGGTGATGTGGTGGAAGAAGCCAGCGCAAAAACGCTGTTCGCCCAGCCGCGTGAGGATTACACCAAGAAGCTGCTTGCGGCCGTTCCGCACTTGGGCCGTAATTCGGCCTCGGCCGGACTGACCGAACGTGCGCATCAGGGGAACGAGGTTTTGGTGGAAGCCAAGAACCTGGTCATTGAGTACCCCGGTCGTTTGGGCAGCCCCGGTTTCCGGGCTGTTGACGACGTCAGCTTCACTATTTCGGCCGGCGAAGTCTTTGGGCTGGTGGGGGAGTCCGGTTCCGGGAAGACCACTATTGGGCGTGCCATCGCCGGTTTGAACAAAACTACGGGTGGTTCCCTAAAGGTCTTGGGCTATGAAATGCGGACCTTTAACGAAAGGCGTTTCCGGCCACTCCGCAAGGACATTGGGTTCGTTTTTCAAGACCCAGCGGCGTCCTTTAATCCGCAACTAAGCATTGGCGAATGTGTTGCTGAGCCGTTGCTGATCCATTTGGATCTCAGCCCGGCAGAGGTACGCAAACGGGTGGGCGAATTACTTGAGGCAGTTCAATTGCCTGCAGCTTATGCCGCGCGTTTTCCGCACGAACTCTCGGGCGGTCAACGTCAACGAGCCTCCTTGGCCCGTGCGCTCGCCTTGAACCCCAAATTGTTGATTGCTGATGAACCCACATCAGCGCTTGATGTTTCGGTTCAGGCCAAGGTTCTGGAGCTGTTCCGCGAAATTCAGGCCGAGTTTGGGTTTGCGGCTCTGTTTGTCAGCCACGATTTGGCAGTGGTGGACATGCTCAGCGAGTGGGTTGGTGTGCTTTACAAGGGCAAGCTAGTGGAGCAGGGCATCGGTTCAACGGTGATGGGCAACGCGACGCATCCATATACGCGAAAGCTCATCGCCTCGCTTCCAGTCCCGGACCCGGATGAACAAGCACGACGGCGCGAGGCTCACCGCGCGCTGCTGACAGGTGCCTAAACACCGCATGGGGTGTCAGCGCAGCTTCCCGGTGCTGAAGAGGTAACAGTAGCTGCGCACGCGGTCAACGGGTGCTGCTGCGTCATAGACTGAGTCAATGACGCAGCAGCACCCGGCTACCGACGCCTCCAGCACTAGCACTTCCTTCGATCCAACGGCCAGCTCTCTTGCCGGTCACGTGCAGGATCAGGTGATGAATGAGCTCCTTTCCATCCGTTCAAGCATCGACAACATTGATGCCACGCTGGTTTTTTTACTCGCTGAACGTTTTAAAGCAACCCAGCGCGTGGGTGTCCTCAAAGCGAAGCACCGTTTGCCCGCCGGAGACCCGGGGCGTGAAGCCGCCCAGATCGCGCGGCTACGCAGGCTCGCCGAAGAAGCTCACCTTGACCCGGCTTTTGCTGAGAAATTCTTGAACTTCATCATCAGTGAAGTGATTCGTCATCATGAGGCCATCTCGGCCGATCACGAGAACAATGTCAACGACTAAGCAAGTCACCGCTACTGCCTTTTCAGCATGGCCTGGGAATGATCCTGTTGAAGCGCTCAAGATTGTTCGTGGCGAACTGGGCACGCCGCACACCCCTTTTTTGCCGCAGCTTCCGGACCGCGGAGTAGGTTCAGACGCGATCGGCCGGACAGCAAGTTTGCTGGTGGAACTCCCTGTGGATGTTCAACCACATGGTTGGCGTTTGGTTGACCGTCCAGGCAAGGACATCCGCCGTGCTCACTCAGCCCTGTCCACGGACATTAATATCCTTGCTGACATTGCCGGTGCAGAACAGCAGCCCAGCGATGAACTGAAAATTGAGCTGGTAGGTCCGCTCACGCTCAGCTCCGCCTTGTACGTTCATCGCGGCGAACGTGCTGTGAGCGATCACGGTGCGCGCCGGGAAATCGCCGAATCTCTGGCAGCAGGTGTGGGCCAGCATTTGACCCGTATTCAAAGCGCAGTACCAGGCACGCGGCTCGTGGTTCAGGTCGATGAACATTTGGCAGCCTCCGCGTTGGCGGGGACACTGCCAACGGCGAGTGGCTACCGCACTTTGCGGTCTATCCCGGGAGCCGAAGCTACGGCTACGTGGACGTTACTTGTTGATGCCCTTCGGGACGCTGGGGCACACGAGATTGTGTTCTCCCTGGCGGCGAAGGATGCGCCCTTGCAACGAATCCTGCATTCCGGGGCTGATGGATTCGCCCTCGATGTGGCGGGTATTTCGCGTGAACAGTGGGACATCACTGCTGGTGCTGTCGAAAGCGGAAAACGGCTTTGGGCCGGGCTTGAGCTTGCCTCGAGCCAATCCGGCTCGGCCAGCAAAGCAGCAGATCAGATCATTGTTCCGTGGCGCGAATTAGGTCTGCCGTTGAACACTCTGGGTGCTGTTCGAGTCATGCCAGCGCAACCACTGGATCGTGGCACCCCGCAGCAGGGGAAAACTGTGCTTGGACGGTTGAGCGCCGCGGCAGACGCTATCAACCAGCGAATGCTCGGCTAAGCATCAAAGCTAGTAACCCGCAGCATCCCTTGCTACAGACGCCCGGCCGCTTTGAGCCGGATATAGGCGTCGGCGAGTAAAGGCGGTAATGCCAACGGTGCAGCGTCCACTACCTCGGCCCCCATCTGCCGCAATTGCCTGCTGATTGCTTCCCGCTCAAGGAGGGCGCGCTCTGCCGCCGCTGCCCGATACGTCTGGGTCGCCGTCGTCCGTTCTGTGAGCAGCGCATCTAAAGCTGGATCACGAACACTTGCCACCACCACAACGTGGTCTTGGGCGAGTTGCTGGACTATGGGCAGCAGTCCTTCTTCAGGGGCTCCAGAATCCAAGGCCGTGAGCAAAACCACCAAGGCCCGGTGGGAAGATATGGCGCGTACTTGTTGAGGAATTTGGCTGAAATCCAGCTCGATGAGCGCTGGCTCCAAGGTAGCCATAGATTGGACCAAGTTCTTCAGCAGCATACCCTTGGCGGTGCTTCCGGTGCGCGCCCGGACGCGTCGATCGAAGGCCACAAAGTCCACTCGGTCTCCACCACGTTCGGCCAAAACTGCTAGCAGGAGCGCTGCCTCCATGCCGGTATCCAAGTGCGGTTCATCATCAATCCGCACTGCGGAGAGCCGCGAAGTATCAAGGACAACGATCACCCGCCGGTCCCGCTCTGGCCGCCACGTCCGAACCACCACGGATTGGCGTCGGGCAGTAGCCCTCCAGTCGATGGACCGCACGTCATCGCCGCGCACATAATCGCGCAGCGAGTCGAATTCGGTGCCGGCTCCGCGGATCTGGACAGCGGCCTTGCCGTCCAGCTCACGCAAACGCTTGAGTTTGGAAGGAAGATGACGTTTGGAATGGAACGGTGGCAGCACCTTGACTGAGGCCGGAGCTGAAAACGTTCGCTGACGCGCCCCGAGCCCAAGAGGTCCGAAGGCCCGCACCGTCAGGTTCGCCGTGCGTAGCTCGCCACGGCGCGTTGACAACAAGGTGGTGCTGACTTTGCGTTGCTCTGAAGGTGGAATATCCAAAGCCTGGCGTGCTTTTTGGGCTCCCGCTGAAGGCTGCCAGGCATCTCTCATTTCGCCCTGGAGACGGCGCGACGAATCGTTGCTGACTAGAACTTCACTCGTGCAGGGCTCACCGAGCCGGACGTTCTGGGGAAGCATACGGCGGAACTGAAGTTTCTTCAGCAGGGCGGCCAGCGCAACGTCTAAAAATACCAGCAGCACTAGCGCGGCCAGAGCCAGGAGCACTGTGGACCACGATGGGAATAGCACCAAAAGAACCAGCACAACGGCGGCGAGTAGAAGGACCCGCCCGGAAATGGCCATTAGCGCGGGACGGGCACGGTGGCCAGAATGCCGTAGAGCACGTCATCAACGCTGACACCGTCCATTTGTGCTTCGGCTCGCAAACTCACCCGGTGCCGCAGACATGGGACGGTGAGAGCTTTGACGTCGTCAGGGATTACGTAATTCCTCCCGCACAACCATGCCCAAGCCCGTGAGGTGTTCAGAAGAGCTGTGGTGCCACGAGGTGAAACACCCAACTGGAACGACGGCGCAGTACGAGTAGCGCGCACTACGTCAACAATGTAGGCCAAGACTTCGGGCGCAGCACCTACAGCTGCCACAGCAGCTTTAGCCGCGGCTAGATCGTCTGCGCTTGCCACCGGAGTAACACCGGCCCCGGCCAGGTCGCGAGGGTTAAAACCAGTTGCATGGCGGCGAATAATCTCAATCTCGTCATGACGCTCGGGAAGCTGCATGGTCAGTTTGAGCAGGAACCTATCCAATTGGGCCTCAGGAAGGGCATAAGTCCCCTCATACTCCACTGGGTTCTGGGTGGCCGCCACAATAAATGGATCGGGCAGGGCACGCGAGATACCGTCCACTGATACTTGGCGTTCTTCCATGGCTTCCAGTAGGGACGCCTGAGTTTTGGGAGGTGTCCGGTTGATCTCGTCAGCGAGCAAAATGTTCGTAAAGACGGGGCCTTCGCGGAAGGTGAACTCGGAGGTGTGGGCATCGTAGACCAGTGACCCAGTAATGTCACCGGGCATCAAATCGGGTGTGAACTGGACTCGTTTAGTGTCCAGACTCAAGGCCGCTGATAGGGAGCGGACAAGAAGTGTTTTTGCAACGCCCGGGACTCCTTCCAGCAGCACGTGACCGCCGGCAAGCAGAGCAATGAGCAGGCCGGTCACAGCGGAGTCTTGCCCTACAACGGCTTTACCAACTTCAGCACGAACACGGTTCAACGCTTCGAGCGCGGGATGAGGACCACCGGGAAATTCGGTGGATGGGGTAGTAGTCATCGTGACAGTACTTCCTTCTCTAGTGCGTTGAGTTCTTGCGCCCAGCGGGTTAAATCCGTATCCGTGGCGGGTCTGTAGGAAGTCAAAAGATGGCTAACATCGGTCTCAGGACGCCCCAGATGCCGGGAAACTGCTTCCACTACGCTCGCCACTGGGGCATGTGGACCCAGATGCAATTGGGAGGCCAGGCGGGAGAGTGCGCCTGAACGCAAGTTACTAGCGGCGCGGTCAAGAGAGTTCGACTGCTGATAAAGCCGGGCCCGGCCGTCCACCGTTTCGGAGGATTTCACCACCACTGGCAAGGGCTCTAAAGCGAGTGGACCGAGGCGCCGGCCTCGCCACAGCATGGCTAGCACCCCTAAGAACATCACCCAGAATCCCACCAGGTTTACCCAATCAGGCATCAGCTCGGTGACCGTTTTCGGTTTGCTGGTGTGGGTAACGTCAGAGAAGTCTGGTGTTACCCACACGAGTTTTTCGGTGCTTCCAAGCGAGTTAATCACTAAGGATGCGTTGCCACCCTGAGCTAAAAACTCGTTCATCAGGATTTCTTTGCTGCCCAGTACTGTGACTTGGCCATCCTTGGACGTTGCGTACATTCCGGTTGCGGATCCGCTGTCCTCGCTGCTGTTGTGTGCGCTGCTGTCGGCGCTACCGTAGCAAGCAGTGGCAGAGCGGTAGATACGTACGCGGTGCACCTGTACGTTCCCTGCCCGCTGTGGGATCTCAGCGCTGCACCGTGGATTAAGACTCCCGTGCGGCACTTCGAGAACACCGGCTTGGAATATCTCAGGAGCGAGGACTTTCAAGGATGCGAGGCTCGGAGTGACCACCACGATCTTGCCCCTTCGTGAGGCCAGTGCGAGCAATTGATCTTTGTCCAGGTAGCTGCGCGGGTCGTACAAAAAAGTCGTGGACTCTTGGCTAGCGGAGTCCAGTTCTACAAGGGCTTTTTTGAACGAATCGGGTCCCTTGACGTCCACCTGGTGTTTCTTCAAGACTTCCCCCAGTGCCATTGCACCGTTCGGTTTGGGGTTCTTGAGTGATAGATCGCTGGCATCAGGTGTGGGGCTTGTGGCGATAACAAAGAATATGATCGCAGCCCCGAGGAGAAATCCACTAATGATGATCCAGAGCAGGTGACGGCGGACCCAGGCAAGAGCTTTGGAGAAGGGGCTGCTTATGCTCATTGAGGCACCGCCGGTAGCGCGGAGGTATTTTTGTGGCGCTCTGGCTTGAGTGCTCGAAGCCTAGACTCGAGGCCGCTGAGCTGTTGAACCTGAACTGGGGTGACACTGTGTTTGCCATAAACGATCGCTGAAAAAATCACTGAGGCGCGGTGAAGCTCAGCCTGTTCGGAAACGAAGGACTTGCCAATCTCGGCCGCCGCTTCGCTTGCTGTACGCCCAGCCTTCGCATCGATAACGGTGCGTTCTTCGGCGGTTTTGACCGTGGCGCGGAACCAAGCAACTGCGGCGGCGCTGAGTTCCCCGGCCCTTTGGGCAAGCTCGGCTTCGGACCGGAAGTCGGCAGCAGATTTGGTGTTGTCCTCCTCAAAAACCAAGCCCTGTTTCGGTGCTCGTGCGTTCAGCCGGGGACGGACAATAAATATTGCTGCCACAACCACCACCAACACAGCAACCCCTACCCACACCACGCTGGTTTGGGAGGGAGGGGCGCTGAAATTAACGTCAACTAGATTGCGGAACCAGTTCAACGCATCGTTGAGAAGTTTGCCCAGAAGTGTTGGTTTGGCTTCTTGATAGACACTCCGCGAGAGCTCCTCTTCAGCCCAACGGCGCGCCTCATCTCCTCCCGGAGTAACGGGAGGTTCAGCGAAAAACCGCTGTTGCAGAAGCGTCACTGCAAAACGAATGAACGTCATATGGCTCGGTACGTTCCCAGCACGTTAGCGCTGCCGCCCGGGACGCCACCGTTGTCGATTTCATTGCTTTCATTCAAACGCATGAGTTCCACGTCCAGACCGTCCCGACGCATCCTCAGGTCTAGATAAATCAGCGCGATCACGCTTGCTTGGAGGGCAAAGCCAAATGCACTCACAAAACACGTCAGAACAACAGTCGCAGCCATGGCAATCAAATATCCACCGAGGTAGTCGCCGGGGCTCTGACGCGGTGCAAAGGTACTGAAGATCAAAGTCGATCCGGTACTGATGGCGAACGAGACGATGTTCGTAGAAACGCCCACGATGAGTCCCGTCAGGAGATTGATCCCCAAAATTCGCCACCAATTATGTGTGGTCAAAGTCCATGATCTTTTGATCGAGGCGAAGATCCCCAGCCGCTCCACCACAATGATGGACGGCACTAGCGAAATCTTGATGTAGATCCATAAGAATCCAACGAATACTCCACTCATCCCCAAAAGGTTCAGCGGGAGGGACCATTGCCAGTCCACGTTGGCAGTCAAAACCAAAATCCCTACAGCTAGGCCAAACCACACGGATCCAGCCAGTACTGTCAGCACAGCAAAACCAACCACGGCCCAGATCCTGCCTCGGGCACCTCGCCACATTTGGGCTAGAGAAGTTTTCCGATTAAGTGCAGCGCGTGAAACCGGTATAGAAACAGCGCCCTGCAGGAGCACCGAACAAAGGCCAACCACGGCAGCTAAAAGAACCATCCCACTGATGACCGCAAGGCCAAACGCTGCCACTTCGGGAGGTAGCCCGCCATCGGAGCTCATACTGGAATCTAGGCCGACACCGATACTTGTGGCATAAGAAGCGGTGCCAGCAATAATGAGCCCGATCAATGTGTAGAGGATCAGGGACGAGCCAAGAATTGCACCGGGAGTTCGGCGTAGAACGGAGAAGGCCCCACTGAGGATGTCAGCTAGTCCTAAAGGACGGAGCGGAATTGCGCCTGGCTTCGGGGGCAGGACATAGCCATTGGCGAAATTCGGATTGTAGAAACCAGCTTGCTGGTTGTAACCATTAGCCGGTTGTAGGTACTGCCGCTGTTGGTACGCCTGTTGTTCATACGGGGCTGCTTGATACCGCGGCGACCCATACGGTGGCATCTCTTGGGCCGGAGGATACGGCGGAGGATACGGCGGAGGATACGGCGGCGGAGCTGGCGGTGTAGGCGCCCCGGTATTCTCGGAGGGCTCCGGAGATACCCACGGATTGCTCACACGATTCCTTCCCCCGCCCCGGTCAACGGGGCCACGTGATGGGTGGCACTCGCGGTCGCCGGGGACCTTGTGTTCTCAGACAGCCTATAGGCGCTGATCGCTGCACCGCTAGGCATGTAGAGGGGAAGTTCTCCCCGCTCAGAGCAGCGCCCCTCGGCCAGTCAACGGGACAAAGCTGTGTCAATAAGGGAACATAGACGTATGAAGGCACGCATTCTGGTAGTGGACGACGACGAAGCTCTTGCCGAGATGATTGGCATCGTTTTGCGCAACGACGGTTTCGATCCGGTGTTTTGCGCTGATGGTGGCAGGGCTCTCGAGATTTTCCGTGCGTCCAAGCCTGATTTAGTCCTCTTGGACATTATGTTGCCGGGCTCTGACGGCATTGAAGTGTGCCGGCAGATCCGTGGTGAGTCCGATGTTCCTATTGTGATGTTGACGGCTAAGTCGGACACCTCCGATGTTGTGCGTGGCCTTGAATCAGGCGCTGACGATTACGTCCCCAAGCCCTTTAAACCAGCCGAACTCGTGGCACGTGTTCGAGCGCGGCTACGCCCGGGCGATCAAAAAGCGCCAGAGACTCTTCGCATTGCTGACGTCACTATCGACGTGGCCGGTCACATGGTCAGTCGCGGCGACGAACGAATTTCCCTCACACCACTCGAATTCGACTTGCTCGTGGCGTTGGCTCGGAAGCCGTGGCAGGTGTTCACCCGCGAGCTCCTTTTGGAACAGGTGTGGGGTTACCGTCATGCCGCTGACACACGACTAGTAAATGTTCATGTGCAGCGCCTTCGCTCCAAGATTGAGCGGGATCCGGAAGCCCCTGAAGTAGTTTTGACGGTCCGCGGTGTCGGATATAAAGCAGGTTCCTGAGTCAGCGGTGCCGCCTTCATCTGACGATGCGCCGGACCCAGAACTTACTCCCGATCAAAGTCCTGTACACCCAAATATCAGAGGGGTAAAAGGCGCCTCTTTGCGTGCCCGGATTTATGCTCGGCGCGCCCAAATCATCTTTGTTCGCTTGGCTCGCTTTGTTCTGCACGCACTCTCGCGGATCATCCCATCGTTGGACACTGCACGGAGGGCTGTAGCGCGACGTTGGCGCAGATCCATGCAATTCCGAACTGTTCTGGTGACGTTGCTGCTTGCTGGCTTGGCGTTTTTTGGTGTGGGCGCATACTTGTCCAATCAGATCGCTAACAACCTCTTCCAGGAACGCTTACGCCAAGCTGAGATAGACACGCGCACCTCGGTCAAGGAAGTCCAAGACACCTTCGACGGCGCCCAAGTCACTGACCGTGCCAGTGTCCAAAAACTCGTCATTGACACCCTTGATGTATTGGAGGGCAAAGGCACAGAAATTCAGCGCCGCTTTGTGTTTTTGGCCCTCCCGGATCAAACCCAACCACGCAACAAATGGGTAGATTCTCGCTCCTCGTACCAGACCGGGATTTCCGTCATTCCGGAGAGCTTGCGCGCAGCTGTTCAAAAGTCTGGCAAGGACCAGTACTGGGCTTCTATTAGCCTGCCGGTCCAGAGCGAAAACCACCCTGCCATAGCGATGGGCAACAAAGTTCTTTTCAACGGCACTGTGTACGAGTTGTACTTGATCTACGACGTCAACTCGGCTCAAACCACGCTCAACGACATCCAAAACGTCCTTCTGGCTGGTGCAGCGGTTTTGGTGCTTTTGATTGGTGCTGTGGCATGGTTCGTCACTCGAAGTGTGGTCAGCCCCGTCAGTCACGCGGCCTTAGTTTCGGAGAAGCTTGCTGCCGGACAACTCCAAGAACGTATGACAGTTAAGGGTGAAGACGAGGTAGCCCGTTTGGGGGCTTCGTTCAACCACATGGCTGCGAGCCTTCAAGAGCAGATCACCCAGCTGGCTACCCTTTCCCAAATGCAGCAGCGCTTTGTCTCGGATGTGTCCCATGAGCTGCGCACTCCGCTGACCACAGTACGGATGGCAGCCGAGGTGCTGTACAGCGCTCGCGATGACTTTGACGCAGTTAACAAGCGTTCCGCTGAGTTGCTTTATAACCAAGTCGAGCGTTTTCAATCGCTGCTAGCTGACTTGTTGGAAATCTCTCGCTTTGATGCTGGTGCGGCCACACTTGATGCTGAACCTCGCGACATTTTCCAAGTGCTGGACAAGGTTATTGAGAGCGCTGCACCGGTGGCAAAACAATACGGTTCAGAAATTCGGATGACCACAAGCCAAAAAACCATCGTGGTCGAGATGGACGCCAAACGTATTGAGCGTATCCTCCGCAACTTGCTCCTCAACGCTGTTGAGCATGGCGAAGGAAAGCCGATTGAAGTTATGGTCGCTTCTAACGCTGATGCCGTCGCCGTTGCTGTACGAGATCACGGAATTGGGCTCAGCAAAGCAGACGCCGACCGCGTTTTTGACCGTTTTTGGCGCGCGGATCCCGCACGAACACGCTCAACTGGTGGCAGCGGTCTAGGTCTCTCCATCGCCATGGAGGACGCCAAACTTCACCAAGGCTGGCTGGAAGCCAGAGGTGAAAAGGGCAAAGGTTCTACGTTCCGGCTCACCATCCCACTTGAAGCCGGCGGAGAGATCATTAAGTCGCCGGTGCCCATGGAACAAAACTATTTGTCCATCCCGGCGGGTGCCGCTGACCGGCACGACGTTGTGCCAAGCTTCGAAGATCACATGGCCACGAGGGAGCAGAACGATGAATAGGCGCAGCGAGCGGCGCCGGTGGGCCGTCGCCGTCGTAATCATGGCTCTATTTTTGAGTGGTTGCGCCCAAATCCCTAGTTCTGGCCCGGTGACCAAAAGCCAAGACGAAAGCAGCGGGCAGCTCTCCGATGCCACTGTTTATTACCCTTCAGGGCCACGTACAGGGTCAAGCCCACAAGGCATTGTTGAAGATTTCTACAATGCAGGGAATTCGCACCAAGATGACTATGCGGTAGCTCGGCAATTCCTGACTCAATCAACGTCAGTCTCGTGGAAACCGGACCAGCGCACATTGGTCTACCGCTCCGCCAAGGTGGTCCCCGGCGGGAAAGCCAACGACTTCAACTATCAACTAGATGTTGCGTATTCGGTTGACTCAGAGGGAATCGCCACTCAGTTCCCCTCCGGCACGATTGAAAGTGTCCCGGTCACCTTGGCTCAGGTGGATGGACAATGGCGAATCTCCCAAGTCCAAGATGGCACCATCATTCCCGAAGAGATTTACCGTGGGCTCTACCAGCCTTACACCATCTACTTCTATGACCCGAGCTTCCAATACGCCGTTCCAGACGTCCGTTGGTTTATCAACCGCGCGTCTGTCACTAAGTCGATTGTTAGCGCACTCCTTGCTGGCCCGGCGCCGTACCTCAAAGATGCTGTGGTGAGCGCATTCCCTTCCGGAACTCAGCTAGCGCGGGAATCCGTACCTGTAGTGTCCGGGGCCGCGCAGGTTGACCTGACAGAGGATCTCTTAGAGACCTCGGTGGAGGACCGTCAGCGGATGCTGAACCAACTCACGCTCTCCTTCCGGGGACAATCAACAGTGGTCAGCGTCCAATTACGTGCGGGCCAAAACGAATTGCATCTCGAAGACGCTGGCACCGTCTCGCCTCCGATTGTGGACAAAAACGTACCGTCATGGCAGATAGCCGTCGCCAACCACGAGCTGGTGAAGTACGAGAACAACAAGACTGAACGCATCACCGGTCTGAAGGACACCTCAGCGCTTGGGCCGCGGTATCCGGCAGCGGCGCCAGCCTCGGCGTCGTACGCTTTTTTGAACGATCAGCGCACCACGATGTACACCATCGTCCCGGGGCAATCGGCTCGAGCCGTCACCACCAGGAGCCGCTTGTCGCGGCCAAGTTTCGATCCCCAGAACTGGGTGTGGACGGCAGGACCTGGCGGCACCGGCGCCGAAGAGATTGTGGCGTACCGTCCGGACGGTGTTCGCGAAGGTGCCACCATGCCCAGCGTGATCCTGACCCCGAGTTGGCTTGCCGGCCGGGCGGTCAAGGAGTTCCAAGTTTCACGGGACGGCACACGCGCTCTAGTCATTTCTTCAGCGAACGGCAGCACTGCTGTCCAGCTGGTTGGAATCGTCCGCAGCAGCGATGGCACCCCGCGCGAACTGACCTCACCTATGACCTTGCCATCAACATCCTCGCCCGATCAAGGCGTGTGGGTTAGTGATTCCACGGTTGCAGTAATGGCCACTTCAGCTACCGCCTCGGTGACCCCCGAGCTGCTGACGCTCCGTTCGGGCCAAGCGCAGAACCTCCCGGCGCTGCAAGGCTTGCTGGCGCTGAGCGCAGGCAACGGAGTTCAAGACCTGTATGCCCGTACTAAGGACGGCATTTTGCAGCGGGTGGGTAACAGCTGGGCTCAACAAACCACGGGCGTCCTGGACCCTAAATTCCCTGGCTAAAATTCAGTGCAGTTTTCCACATATGGGCATATTTGAGCCTCGCGTAGCGGCCGGATAGCGCATGCTCGAGCTATGGGAGCTCATAAAGTCCAGACGCTGAGCGGAAGAATCACTGCCTCTGCAACGGACGTCTTGAATCTGCTATTACCGGCTCAGTGCGTGCATTGTGGGCTCGAAGACACCATTTTGTGTCAACAGTGCGCGGCTCAGCTACGCGCTCAATGCCGAGTGCCTTTTCGTGCGGAGAGTGGTGCGCCAGCTCTGACCGAGTTCGACGGCACCGTGTTGCTGCCAGCAGTGGCCGCTGGTGTGTATCGGGACGAATTATCCCAAGTGATTTTGGCCTACAAACACCTAGGTAGCGCTGGACTACTGCGTCCTTTGGCCCTCACTCTTGCGCAGACTTTGCGAGTGGCGCTTGCTCCAGGTCCGCCGGTAATCCTTGTTCCGGTCCCCACCTCTTCGGCAGCATTCCGACGGCGGGGATTTAGTCCTGTCCAGGAGATGCTTCGGGCTGTGCAGACCAGTGGGTCACTGGCGGTCGGTGTGAGCATCGGTGATGTTCTGGCGAAGAAAGCCTCCTGGGGTGCCGCCGGTGGCGGGCAAAAAGGTTTGGGTGCCGGTGAGCGATCAAGACGCGTCAGGCACAGTATGCGTTTGCGCTTGATTGTTCCGCAATGGGGGATAAATATGGCCCGCGCCGCTGTGTGTGGCCGCCGAGTGGTGATTGTGGACGACGTGCTCACCACCGGAGCCACACTCTCCGAAGCCGCCCGTGTGTTGCGGGCAGCCGGTGCCAGTGTAGAAGGAGCAGTAGTACTTGCCGCTTCACGGGCGCCGGCACCTGAAAGTAACGACATCTGAGCAATGTCAGGAAAAAATAAGTGAAGAAAGGGTGAATAACCAGGGCTAATGAACTAACGTCAGTTGTGGGTACTAAATCAAGAGATGTACCTTTCGATGGCGGCTCGGAAAGGGGCTCGACTGTCAATACAGATCGGCCCCAGAAGTGCCGCTGTCGTGTCACCGAAGTTATTTGGAGGGCACCATGGAATTCATGATCAGCGGACGGAACCTGACAGTTTCTGAGCGCTTCCGGGATTACGCCGGCGAAAAGATCGCAAAGATCGAGTCACTCGGAGACAAGATTCAACGAGTGGACGCCAAGGTTTCTAAGGAAACTAATGCACGATCCACGGACAACCTCCTGACCGTTGAAGTCACCGTTTTGGGACGCGGACCTGTGATTCGAGCTGAGGCTTCGGCTCCGGACAAGTTTGCCGCTTTTGATTTGGCCTATGCCAAGTTGCTTGAGCGCCTCCGCCGGGCCAAGGACCGTCGCAAGGTCCATCACGGTCGCCATACACCGAAGGCAGTTCGCGAAGCTACGGCCACTCTGGAACCGGCCAGCACCAGCACGCCGCTCTACCTCGAAACTGCTCAGGAAGAGACGTCGGCGCCCACTGAAGAACGCTCGCCGTATGAGATCGAGAACGACATTCCCGCAGGCGATAGTCCCGTCCTCATTCGTCGCAAAGTTTTCCCAGCGGTCAAGATGACCATGGACGAAGCAGTGGACAACATGGAGCTTGTGGGGCACGATTTCTACTTGTTTATCGATAGCGCCAATGACACACCCTCGGTGGTATATCGTCGCCGGGGCTGGACGTACGGAATCATCACGCTTGATCAGAACTGCGAACCGGGTACTGGTCCCGTGGAAGAGCAGATTCATGCGTATCACTCCGATGACCAGGTGGCCAGCGTCTAGGCCTTGAGTGCTTGGCATAACGCCAATGTAATGACTGTATAAAAGCTGATGCGGGTCCAGTGATGGGCCCGCATCAGCTGTGGAAGGACACAAATCTTGGCGCAACTATCACTCGCGCAGGCTCGCAGAATTGCCCTCGGTGCTCAGGGACTCGCGAAGGCCCGCAAGCCTGGGCCGGTTTCGGCGCGGGCGATCAGTGGCGCGTTTGAGCGGATGCAATTGGTGCAGATCGACTCGGTTAATGTGCTGTCCCGCAGCCACTATCTGCCGTTTTTCTCCCGTCTTGGCGACTATGACCGTTCCACCCTCGAGACAATGTCTAATCGATCTCCGCGGCGAATGATGGAGTACTGGGCCCATGAAGCCAGTTACATCCAGCCTCAGCACTTTCATGATTTGCGGGTGTGGCAAAACCGTACGTGGATGGGTGCCAAAAACCTGGACCCTGAGCTTCGTGATCAGCTTGCCGGGCAAATTATGACGGTGCTGTCCACCAGCCGCCCGCTGACCGCCTCCGAGGTGACGGCGCGCATTGACCACAAAGAAGAACGAGAAGACGTTAATTGGGGATGGAATTGGAACTCCGCGAAGCGTGTTCTCGAAGACCTTTTTGAACAAGGAACTATTACATCTGCTGGTCGCACAGATCAGTTTGAGCGCAGATACACTTTGACCCATAAGGCTTATCCTCAAACAGCGCAGTTGGGGGAGGCATCGCGGGAGGAGTCCATGGTTCGTCTGATTAAAGCCTCAGCTCGTGCCCACGGAATCGGCTCCCTTCGTTGCCTAGCCGACTATTTCCGTATGCCACAATCGGCGGCGAGTACCGCCGTCGACCATTTGTTGCGAACTGGCGTCCTAGAAAAGGTTCAGGTGGCTGGCTGGGATCGGGAACTGTATTTACACACTGAGGCCGCTTTACCGCGCCGGGCCACGGGGCGCGCATTGCTGAGCCCTTTTGACCCCGTGGTGTTTGAGCGGCGCCGCCTCGAAGAACTATTCGGTATGCACTACCGCCTGGAGATTTATACACCGGCGCACAAACGACGTTATGGGTACTACGTTTTGCCGTTCTTGTTACGGGACAGCTTTGTTGCCCGGGTGGATCTGAAGGCTGACCGGCAAGCCTCGGCACTTTGGGTACGCGCAAGCCATGCCGAGCCCGGCGCACCGTTGGACACAGCTCAGGAACTGGCCGCGGAACTGCGCTTGATGGCAACTTGGCTCAAGTTGGACACCGTCAGGGTCGACGACGAAGGAGACCTCGGCGCGCAGCTCGCCGACGCGGTGCACACCCTAGAAAATTAGATACGGACTTTCACTCAGAGGGAAAGGCGCGCACGTGGTGTGAGTCTCTCCCGTAGACTGAACACGCCAGATTTCGGCAGCAATGGACTGGGAGCAACGTCACGTGGCATCACTTCTTGAAAAACTTCTTCGCACCGGCGATAAGAAGACCCTGAGGCAACTGCGCAATTATGCAGCTTCAATCAACGCCCTCGAGGACACACTCAAGACGTTCACGGACGCTGAGTTGCGCGAAGAAACTGACCGGCTCAAGCTGCGTCACTCTGACGGCGAAAGCCTGGATGATCTTCTGCCAGAGGCTTTTGCTGCAGTGCGTGAAGCGTCTTCCCGCACCCTAGGTATGCGCCACTTCGACGTTCAGTTGATGGGTGGCGCCGCGCTGCACTTGGGCAACATTGCCGAAATGAAGACTGGTGAAGGTAAAACTTTGGTGGCCACGGCCCCGGCATACCTCAACGCACTAAGTGGCAAAGGCGTGCACGTAGTTACGGTCAACGATTACTTGGCCGAATATCAGTCAGACCTGATGGGGCGCGTCTACCGGTTCCTTGGCCTCAGCAGCGGTTGCATCCTCTCCAACCAGGATCCCGCTGTTCGGCGTGAACAGTACGCCTCTGACATCACCTATGGCACTAACAACGAGTTCGGCTTTGACTACCTGCGAGACAACATGGCGTGGGACAGCACTGAGCTTGTTCAGCGGGGGCACAACTTTGCGATTGTGGATGAAGTTGACTCGATCCTGATCGATGAGGCCCGCACCCCGCTCATCATTTCTGGACCGGCTCAAGGCGACGCGAACCGCTGGTATGGCGAATTCGCCAAGGTTGTTAACCGGCTCAGCGTTGAAACTGACTACGAGGTTGATGAGAAAAAGCGTACCGTCGGTGTGCTGGAGAACGGTATTGAAAAGGTTGAGGATTACCTCGGCATTTCTAACCTGTACGAGTCGGCAAATACTCCGCTGATTGGCTTTTTGAACAACGCCATCAAAGCTAAGGAACTCTTTAAGCGCGACAAGGACTACGTCGTTTTGGACGGCGAAGTCCTCATCGTTGACGAGCACACTGGACGTATTCTGGCTGGCCGCCGGTACAACGAAGGTATGCACCAGGCGATTGAGGCCAAAGAAGGCGTTGAAATCAAGGCCGAGAACCAGACGCTCGCCACCGTAACGCTGCAGAACTACTTCCGCATGTACAACAAGCTCGCAGGTATGACCGGTACTGCCGAGACCGAGGCCGCAGAATTTATGGGCACCTACAAGCTCGGTGTGGTGGCCATTCCCACCAACCGTGAAATGCAGCGTGTGGACCAGCCGGACCTGGTGTTCAAAAACGAGCAGGTTAAGTTTGACGCAGTTGTTCAGGATATTGTTGAACGCCACAAATTGGGCCAGCCGGTCCTTGTTGGTACCACCAGCGTGGAGAAGAGTGAATATCTTTCCCGCCAGTTGGCCAAGGAAGGCGTTAAGCACGAGGTCCTCAACGCTAAGAACCACGCTCGCGAAGCAAGCATTGTTGCCGAGGCTGGACGCAAGGGAGCAGTGACGGTTGCCACCAACATGGCTGGTCGCGGAACCGACATTATGCTCGGTGGTAGCCCGGAGTTCACGGCCGTTGCGGCGCTCAAGGCAAAGGGTCTTGACCCGGTTGATACCCCGGAAGAGTATGAGGCTGCATGGCCGGAAGCCCTCGAAGCTGCCAAAAAGGCTGTTAAGGACGAGCATGAGGAAGTCCTGGGCTTGGGCGGGCTGTATGTTTTGGGTACGGAACGCCATGAGTCTCGCCGGATTGATAACCAGTTGCGTGGACGTTCTGGGCGTCAGGGTGACCCGGGCGAGTCACGGTTCTACCTTTCCTTGACCGATGACTTGATGCGCTTGTTCAACTCCGGTGGCGCTGAGCGGCTGATGGCTTCTTCGCTTCCGGACGATGTCCCGCTCGAGTCGAAGCTGGTTTCGCGTGCTATCGCCTCTGCGCAGGGCCAGGTTGAGGGCCGCAACGCCGAACAGCGTAAAAACGTTTTGAAGTACGACGACGTGTTGAACCGCCAGCGCGAAGCAATCTACGGCGACCGTCGGCGGATTCTTGAGGGCGATGATCTGCACGAAAAGGTCCAGTTCTTCCTGGAAGATACGATCAATGCAGTTATTGACGATTCGACCGCCGAAGGCCATGGCGATGACTGGGACTACGCACAGTTGTGGACGAACCTCAAAACGCTCTACCCCGTGACCTTGACTTACCATGACGTGATTGACGAGGCCGGAGGAAAGTCTCGCGTTACGAGTGAGTTCTTGAAGGAAGAGATTCTTTCCGATGCTCGCTTGGTCTACCAAGGCCGCGAAAACCAGCTCGGCGAAGCAAGCATGCGCGAGCTTGAGCGTCGTGTGGTGCTGTCCGTGATTGGACGCAAGTGGCAAGAACACTTGTATGAAATGGACTACCTCAAGGAGGGAATCGGTCTGCGAGCTATGGCTCAGCGTGACCCGCTGGTTGAGTACCAGCGTGAAGGTTTCACCATGTTCCAGTCCATGATGGCTGCGATTCGTGAAGAGAGCGTTGGCTTCTTGTTCAACCTTGAAGTTGAGGTTACGCCCGGCGAAGAAGGTTCAGCTGAGGGTGAGGCAAACCATGAGCCACACATTCACGCTACGGGCTTGGAAGCTCCCGCTAAGCCGGCACAGTTGCAGTACACAGCACCCACTGAGGATGGCGATGCGGAAACTCATATTGAGACCGCACGCAATACGGATGCCGCTGATGCTCGCTCAGGTAATCCGGCTAAGGCTGCTGCAGCCAAGGCGAAAAGAAACAACAAGAAGAAGCGCTGATCGCCAGGGATAAGACCCCTCTGGTGAGATTTCATTAGTGCGTTGAACTGACGCGTCGTCCGGTCTGGGCGGCGCGTCAGCCAATTTCTAGAGCTGTAACGCACCAGGACGCTTGGCGTTGTTCTAGCCGCACGGCCACTGCTCGAGCCTTGGTGTCCTCACGGACCAACAAAGCGAGCTCGTAGACGCCCTCGCATACCTGACTGGCGTGGACACTACGAACGGCCGGGTTAGCGTGGACTTTACGGCGGTTGCCCGCTGCTTTCTCCGAATTGCGGCTAATGGTGGCGCGTAGCTCGAGCGCTGCGAAGATGTTCGGCTCCAACCAACGTGAGAGCTGACGCGATGGTCGGGTACCGGCCAGGACTTCCATCGCTGCTTGCACTACTGTGCCAGCCGTGTGGCGAACCTCTCTGATCTCTTGGGCTCCAACAACGCTGAGTACCGGTTGTTGCGACGGTGCTGGCGCCATAGCGCTGGCGCGTTTGGCCGTGCCCGCTCGCTTTGCGCTGGGGGCTTTGGGGGAAACGGCGGGAACTTTCTTCAGTGTGCTGATGCTCATGGGACTGCCCTTCAATCTGAGGTGGAATAACGAGTGGTGATGAGTTCGAGTGGAATTCTTAGTGTGCGGGGATCCAAAGCACCGTGCCGGGAAGCAATAGATTGGGGTCCTCGCCCACAACCTCTCGGTTGAGTTGGAACCAGCGGGGCCATTCGGCTGCAATCTCGGCATCGCTAGCACCAGCCGGCAGGTGTCGAGCCGCGAGACTCCACAGACTGTCACCTGCCACGGCGGCTACCGTTCCGGCCCGGCGGCCACCCTTCGCATTCGAAGCGGCACTTGCACTTGAGGTGGGGCTGGCGCTTTCGGCAACTTCCCGCTTCTGCGGTGGTGCTAAGACACCTGCATTTGCGGCCGGTGCACTTGGCGTCCAAGCCCCACGAATCGGCGTCGAGCCGGAAACTGCCTGAGATGTTGCAGCCGATAATGGCGGGTGCGCTGGAGCTGCGCTTGGGGGTGTAGCTGTTGTGCTGCTAGGGATAGCTGTGGCAGTTGCTGCTGGACTTGAAGTAGCAGTGGCATTAGCGGCATTAGCGGCATTGGCGTTAGCGGTGACAGTAGCGGCCGCGCCGGCCGTGGCTGAGACCGCCGGCACCGGGTGCCACCTTGGGTCAAGGGCAGCGTCTGTGGCTTGTGCCATGGGCGCTGCCAAGAGGTTGATTCCTAAGATCGCAAGTGCCAAGCGGCGCATAAACACTGGTGCAAAGCGTCCAGCTTGTTCAGATGCGCGGTTTTTACCGAGCTTGCCCAACACTGCGGCAATGAGTGCAGCAAGAAGTGAAAGAATCCACCAAAGGACCACTGCCAAGCCAGTAACGGTGGCCAACAAACCAAGCAGACCTTCAAAATCAGGATGCCCGGCCATAAGGTCTTGAACGGCTCCGCGACTAGCGGCGCTACTTCCTATCCAGACCAGGGCAATTCCGAGTATCAAGATGACGGTAGCCATAGCGGCGTCCATAGAAACGCGATGCTGAATGGGCTGGTGTTGGTTCATTACCGGACTCCGATCATGTCATTTGATGTAGTTTGACGAATTTGAATTCAGTTTGACTCATTCCATCGACGTTTGTCTAGAGGATAGATTTTCTTAATATCAGTTTTTCGCTCATATTTGCGTGCTGGGACTCACCGTCAAGCTAAGAAAAACGCGTTGGCCTGCGTAAACGTGCAGATTCCAGGCCCTGAGGGATGGTTGAGAAATTTCCGGAGATTTTGACGTCAGAAATGCTCACACTAGGGCTGCTCTAGCCGTCCATGGCGCCTTAGAAGCGGGTAAGTCGCGTATGAATTGACCCGGGGAAGGACGCAGCCTACGCTGACGCCATGCGATGGGACGCTCTTTTTGAAGACCTTGAGAATCAGCTGGCAGCAAGTGCTCAGCTGGATCTTGAAGCGGAAATTTCCGAACGCGCTCGCGTGGATGCCTCGGCCGTTGAGCTTATTGATCGCTTGCGCGCTCATGCAGGACACCGAATTTCCATAGCCTTGCGCGGCGGGGCAAAAATCTCCGGCAAGCTCTCGCATGTGGGCCGTGATTGGCTGGTGATGGACGCCGGAGTCCATGAGTATTTGGTGACTTATCCGGCCATCATCACTTATCAGGGTTTGGGGAGGGCAAGCAGCTCTACTGTGACTAAGAGTTGGGCTCGCATTAGCCTTGCCTCGGCGCTGAGGACTATCGGGCGAGACCGCGCCGAAGTGCAGGTCCAACTTCTGGACGGTCGCGAAGAATCACAGACGTTGCGAGGCGTTTTGGACCGGGTGGCTGCCGATCACGTTGATCTTGCGGTTCTTGCACCAGGCGAAGTCCGCAGAAGTGCCTCTCTCGAGGCTGTGGTGACTCTGCCGCTGAGCTCAGTGGCAGTAGTGCAGTCATTGCGGATCTATTAGCGGTCCGCGCTACTGCTTGGAAGTAACGTCATTGCTCAAGCGGTGACGTTTTTGCCCTTGCTTTTGGCGTTAGCGGCAGTCATCTGCTCGGTTTCGGCATAGCGCTCGTTGATGTATTCCTCGAGCTTGCTCTGCTCAACACGCCATTGGCCGCGGCCACCCACTTGAATGGCTTTGAGTTCACCACTGCGCACCAAGGCATAGGCCTGTGGAGAGTTGATCTGTAGCTGTTCGGCAACATCGGCCAAAGTCAGGAATCGTGGCATGGCACTATTCTGCCATCCTTGGTGTGTCTTGACGTAGTTATCCACAGTTTGATGCATTTTGACCGTATGACTTTTGGTTATGGGCTTCGGTGGTGAGAATGGTGAACGAGGCGCCGCAGTGGCGCTGGACCTTGGCCACTATGGGGGATGTACCAATGATGAGTTCCACGACCACAAACACTGCTGCGAGGTTGAAGAAGCCGTCGTGGAAGGATCCGCGCCTCTTGGTGGGTATTTTGCTGGTTCTTTGCTCTGTGGCTGGAGTGGTTGCGCTGATAACTTCCATGGATCGCACCACTGAAGTTTTCGTGGCGAACGCACCCATCGCCGTCGGGCAAAAGGTCGACGCCGGCTCCTTGGGGCGTGCCAAAGTCCAGCTAGGTGACACCCAAGACAGCTACATCCTCGCCTCTGACGGTGTTCCGGAGTCCAGCATCGCTACTCGGATGATCCCCAAGGGGCAGCTTCTTCCCAAAGACAGCGTGGGGCATGCTGACGCCTTGGATCGGAAGCCCGTAGCTATCACCATCGATCAGGCTCTTCCCGCCCAAGCAGTGGTGGGCTCACACGTTGATGTGTGGGTGGCCATGCCGGACACACGCAACGGTTACCAGGAACCGCAGTTACTGTTACCTGGTGCTGAGATTGGCGACATTGTGGCTAGCTCACAAACTCTGGGTTCATCCTCGGCGAAGTCGGTGCTTGTTTTAGTGTCCGATGCCCAAATGCCCAAGTTGCTGGGAGCGCAAGCTAACAAGGCAAAGATTTCTGTGGTTTGGAACCCGGCTGGTGGTGTCAAATGAGTATTCCGGTCATCACCGTGGGCAGTACTGAAGAGGACCTTGTGGGCGGGCTTGAGCGTCTCCACGGTCCCGTGACAGTGGTTCGGCGCTGCACCGAACTGGCCGAACTGATTGCTGCGTGCCAAAGCGGGCTCGCCCGCGCTGCGGTTGTAGCTGGAGGCAGCGAAGAACTGACCGCCTCCTTGATTGACCGTTTACATGCAGTGGGTGTCGCCGTGGTTGCCCTTAGCGACGTACCGGAGGAACGGGCCCGTCTGTCATCAATTGGTGTTGGCGTGGCGCCTCTTGCTGTTGAACCGGGTGTGCTCGCAGAAAGACTCTCCGAAGCCGTGCGGCAGCTCAGCGGTAACTCCCGGAGCCGGCCAGAATCGGGTCTTGGGGGATTCAATAGCGCCTATGCGGATCCGTCAGATGCCGCGGTATCCGCACTCGACATTGACCAGCCAACGCCTTTGGCCGAAGGTACTGGCCAAGTTATTGCGGTGTGGGGCCCCGCCGGTGCGCCAGGTCGAACAACTATTGCCGTCAACATGGCTGCCGAGCTCTCTGCCGAGGGTAAAAGTGTCATTCTCATCGACGCTGACAGCTATGGAGCAAGTATCGCCACCATGCTGGGTCTACTGGATGAATCCGCGGCCTTGGCGCATGCCTGCCGCCTAGCGGATCAGGGTGTTCTTGATGATGCAGCTCTCTTGCGGATCGCCATGCCCGTAGTCACCAAGGGCGGAATCATGAGAGTGCTGACGGGAATCACTCGTGCCGATCGGTGGACGGAGCTCAGGGCAGCTGCGTTGGAGCGTGTGATTGAACGATGCAAAGCGAACGCCGAGTACGTAGTCATCGATACCGGGTTTTGTCTCGAAGCTGACGAAGAGCTGAGTTTTGACACCTTGGCTCCGCGGCGAAATGCGGCCACTCTTCGGAGCTTGGAACTGGCCGACAAAGTGTTCGCGGTTGGATTGGCCAGCCCGATTGGTGTGCCGCGTCTGGTGCGAGCGTTAGCTGAATTGGAGCAGTCAGTTCCCAGCGCAGCTCCGCTTGTGCTGATGAACAATGTGCGTTCAGCGCTGCTTGGGCGTTCGCCGGAGACTCAGTTGCGCGACGCATGGGATAGGTTCGCGCCTGCGTCGTCGATCACGGCCTTTTTGCCCGCTGATCAGGCTGCAACGGACGCAGCGCTTTTGAGCGGTTCGGTGTTATTGGAGGTGGCCCCGGACTCCGATTTGCGTCGAGGAATTGCAGCCCTCGTTTGTGCACCTGTCCAGCGGAAGCGAAAATCCTCTGTGTTTTCAACCACGGCGCAACGTCGCGCGAAGCGCTAGGCTCGGCATGTAGCCAGCAATGATGCTGGTCAAAAACCAGTGATGGAGGCGTTTGTCGATGTCGTCGGGATCCAACGAGTCGGATCAGTTCACCCCGGTGGAAAATCAAAATGGTTTTCTCGCCGACTACTACGAGCATCTGGCAGCGGACGACGCTAGCCGCTTCGACAGCGGAACCCTCGCTGCACGGGCCAACGCCCACCGCCAGCTTGCGGAGACGCGCTTGTCCGGCACCGCAAATATAGCCGTGCAGCACGAAGGAGACGCCTCCGTGGTGTACATCGTCACTGACGATATGCCCTTCCTTGTTGACTCAGTCAACGCAGAGTTAGTGCGTCAAAACTCTCCTATTCACCTTGTGGTTCACCCCATGTTTGTAGTCACCCGTGACCGCAACTCCGGTGCCCTCCGTAGCGTGGCCCGGGTGCCTTCGCACGTTGGAACTTCCAGTGGTGACACCGCGGCTCTGCCTAACCTCGCGCATTTAGTAGCCGCGGATGACGAAGCCTCGCACATGGAGTCTTGGATCGCCGTCGAGATCGATCGAACCAGCGAAGACCACGCTCAGGAACTTGTGGCCGGACTCGAACGCGTTCTGGGGGATGTCCGGGCTGCCGTTGAAGACTGGCAGAAAATGCGCAGCAAAGCCCTTGAAGTGGCTGACGGTTTGGAAAAGGTTGCGCACTCCCATGGGGTGGAGGATATTCGGCAAACTCAAGATCTCTTGCGCTGGTTAGATGATGGCAACTTCACCTTTTTGGGTTACCGCGACTACGAACTCATCACACAGGACGGCGAAGATGTACTCAAGCTTGGGGATGAATGCGGCCTTGGTCTGCTCCGGGGCCACGAGGATGGCAAGCAGATCCAGCATCTTACGCCGGAAGGCCAACGTCGGGCTCGCGAAAAGCGCGCGCTGGTTATCACCAAGGCGAATTCGCGGTCCACGGTGCACCGCTCTGCTTACTTGGACTACGTAGGCGTCAAGAGTTTTGATTCGGCGGGCAATGTCACCGGCGAACGCCGTTTTATCGGCCTCTTTGCTACAACTGCCTACGCCGGTTCTGTTCAGAACATCCCGATCATCCGGGAAAAGGTGGCTTGGGTTTTGCGTGAGTCTGGGTTCCCGCCGGATTCTCACTCGGGCAAAGACCTCCTGGGCATTATGGAAACTTATCCACGCGATGAGCTGTTCCAAATGGACGCACAAGAGCTGTTCACTACAGCCAGCGCCATCCAGCGCCTTCAAGAGCGTCGGCAAACACGCCTGTTCTTGCGCCCGGACATCTACGGCCGCTTTGTCTCCGCCGTGGTTTATTTGCCACGCGATCGCTACACCACCAACGTCCGTTTGCGGATTGAAAAAGAACTTCGCGAAACTTTCGACGCTAAGTCCATCGACTACGAAGCGCGTATGAGCGAATCAGCGCTGGCTCGGTTGTTCTTCCGCATTCGTTTACCTCGCGACGCAGACCTTTCCAACGTTGACGCCAACGCGCTAGAACAGCGTTTGGTTCGTGCTGCCCGCTCATGGTCAGAAGGTATTTCAGAAGTGCTCGGTAACGGACGCACTCACGAAGATGCCGACCAGCTGGCCCGCTTGTGGGCAGAAGCTTTTCCGGCGAGCTACCGGGTGGACTACGAAGTGGAGGATGCACTCGAGGACATCGCTCGCTTTGAAAAGTATGGGGCGAACAGCGAACGCTCTGATGCTGACGCCAGTGGCGGACAGGGCCTGCATGTGTATCGCCCAGCTGGCGCGGGGGAGAGCCTCGAGGAGGACGCGCGCGTCAAGCTTTACATGAAGGAACCCCGCAGCCTGAGCCAGATTCTGCCGTTTTTCCATAACTTGGGTCTTGAAGTTCTGGACGAGCGTCCTTTTGAGATTCAGACCAGTGATCAACAGGATTTCTTCCTCTACGATCTTGGTTTGAAGTACCCGGAAGGTATCGATCCCATCGCCACAGGATCGTTGTTGGCTGATTCCTTTGGTGCGGCAATTACCGGTGGCATTGAATCAGACAGCTTTGACCGTTTGGTACTCCGCGAGGGTATGGACTACCGCCAGGTTGTTATTCTGCGAAGCTACGCAAAGTACATGCGGCAAATGGGGAACACTAATTCGTACGGTTTTGTCTCCGACACGCTGTTGACCAACCCGGCTGTCACGCGCGGATTGATAGCGCTCTTCGAAGCCCGCCTTAATCCCGAGATACCGGCTCAAACGCGCGAGGAGCGTGTGGCGACGGTTCGCGCCGAACTTGCTGCCGCCGTCGAACAGGTCCCAACGCTGGACGCCGACCGTGTTCTGCGGACGTTCAGTAACTTGATCGAATCAACGCTGCGGACCAACTACTACCAAAACCGGCCATATTTGAGCGTCAAGCTAGATCCGAGGAACATCGACGGGCTCCCGTTCCCGCGCCCGATGTTCGAAATCTGGGTGTACTCGCCACGTGTTGAAGGTGTGCATTTGCGCTTTGGCAAGGTGGCCCGTGGCGGTTTGCGCTGGTCTGACCGACGCGAAGACTTCCGCACTGAAATCCTTGGCCTAGTCAAAGCTCAGACTGTCAAAAACGCAGTGATTGTCCCAACCGGCGCCAAGGGTGGCTTCTTCGCCAAGCAGTTGCCGGACCCGGCCGCGGACCGTGCAGCATGGATGGCCGAAGGCGTGGAAAGCTACAAGACCTTTATCCGGGGCCTGTTGGACCTGACTGACAACTTGGTCACCGCTGCTGATGGCCAGACCTTGGTGCCACCGGCTTCAGTGGTACGGCACGACGACGACGATTCTTACCTTGTGGTGGCAGCGGACAAGGGAACAGCTTCCTTCTCCGACATCGCCAACTCGCTCTCCGCTGAGTACGGCTTCTGGCTTGGTGATGCCTTCGCGTCCGGCGGCTCGGTGGGCTACGACCACAAAGCGATGGGAATTACCGCCCGTGGTGCATGGGAATCCGTTAAACGGCACTTCTCCGAACTGGATGTAGACACCCAAACTCAAGAGTTCACAGTGGTGGGTGTTGGCGACATGTCAGGTGACGTGTTCGGAAATGGCATGTTGCTCTCCGAACACATTCGTCTAGTGGCGGCATTTGACCACCGGCACGTATTTTTGGATCCGAACCCCAACGCTGCAGCCGCGTTCGCTGAGCGCCGCAGGCTTTTTGACCTGCCGCGTTCGTCGTGGGATGACTACGACCGTTCGCTCATCAGTGAAGGTGGGGGAATTTTCCCGCGCCAGGCCAAGAGTATTCCGATCAGCGAACAGATTCGTGTCGCATTGGGATTGCCCGAGGGCACCGTACGGTTAAGCCCGCCCGAACTGTTGCGAGCCATTCTTTTGGCGCCAGCCGATCTGCTCTACAACGGCGGTATTGGTACCTACGTAAAGGCCTCTATTGAGTCACACGCCGATGTTGGGGACAAGGCTAACGATGCCATTCGGGTGGATGGCCGTGATCTGCGGGTCAAGGTTGTTGGTGAAGGCGGAAACCTTGGTATGACCCAGCGGGGTCGCATCGAGGCAGCGCTCCAAGGAGTGATCCTCAATACGGATGCCATTGACAACTCTGCTGGTGTGGACTGCTCCGACCACGAAGTTAACATCAAAATCTTTGTTGACCGTATGGTGGCGGCCGGCAAACTCGACGCTGGCGAGCGTGCAGAGTTTCTAGCCAGCATGACTGATGAAGTGGGCCGTCTGGTTCTTGAAGACAACATTGACCAGAACATCCTGCTTCTTAATGACCGCACCCGCGTTGCTGAGTGGAGCCCCAGCTACGAGCGCTTGATGGACTGGCTTGAGAAGAATGCCGACCTTAAGCGTGACCTAGAAGCGCTGCCGAGCACCGCGACGTTGCAGATTCGTTTGGAACAGGGACAAGGGCTGACCTCGCCGGAGCTCTCTGTTTTGGCGGCCTACGCCAAAATTGAGCTCGCGGAAGCGTTGATCGACAGCGATGTGAGCGATGATCCGTGGTTCCGGTCCACCTTGCGTAAGTATTTCCCTGCGCAATTGGCTGAACGTTTTGATGCTGATCTGGACAGCCACCCCTTGCGCCGGGAGATCATTTGCACCGTTGTAGCAAACGACATGATCAACATTGGTGGAATCACCTTCGCTTTCCGCACCATGGAAGAAACCAGCGCGACCGAATCCGCAGTGGCAAAAGCATTTGTGGCCTTGCGCGAGATCTATCAGCTCGACGTGATGCTGGCCGAGCTCAACGGCTTGCCAGCCTCTTTCCCAACGGAGCACTGGACTGCCGTGCACTTGGACATGCGCAGGCTTCTAGACCGCGCGGTTCGTTGGCTGGTGGCGGAGGGCAGCACCTCCCGGACCATTGAAGAAGTCGTCTCCGAGTTCAAGCCCAAGATGTTGCCGTTCCGCGGCCAGCTTTTGGACTATTTGCAAGGGACTGACCGGGAACGCGTCCAGGAGTGGTTTGAACGGGCTAAGGGATGGAACCTTCCTGAAGACTTGGGCCGTCGCTGGGCTGAGCTGTTTGAGAGCTATGCGCTCTTGGACATCGCAAGGATCACTCGTTCGCAGAGTGAACCGGTTGAAGCCGTGGCGCGGGTGTACTACACCGTGTTTGAACGTTTCCACATCGACTCATTGCTTGTACGGATCAGCAACCTTCCCCGCGAAGACCGCTGGCAGGCTCTGGCACGGGCGGCGCTTCGAGACGACTTGTACTCAACGGCTGCTGACATCACCACCTCAGTCCTGGCAGCGAGTGAGGTAGGAGTATCGCCTGCCGAACGCGTTGCCGTGTGGGAAGCCCAAAATGCCGAACAGCTGGGTAGGGCTAAAACAATGTTTGACGAGGTCAATTCACTCGAAGAAGACGATATGGCTTCGCTCTCTGTAGCATTGAGACTTCTGCGTTCAATCGTCCGCCGCTAGCACTGGAGTTCATGTGGCCATCTTTACCGACCCCATCAGGGAGCATGCTGATTTTGGGCCGGGGGATGCCGAATGGCTCCACCTGCTGGTAGGCGACTGGCAAATGGTCGCGGACCTTGCGTTCGCCGACCTTGCCTTGTGGTTTCCGCATCCCGAGCATGGCTATCTCGCTTTGGCCCACGTGCGGCCTTCAACAACGCACACGGTGTTTCACGCTGACTTTGTCAGTGAAGGCATCCGTTCGGACTTGAGGCCGCTCGTGGACAAAGCGTGGGCTAGTCAGAGCATTGAGCGCTCTCCAGAGACCAACTGGAGCAGTGATATGGCGCTGCGTGTCGAGGCAGTTCCCATGGTCCGTAACGGCCGCACCTTGGCCGTGGTGACTTCCCACATGGATCTGTCCAGCTCACGGATGCCGTCGAGACTGGAACTGACCTACCGCCAGTGTGCCTATGACTTGTTGCGGATGGGAACGCTCGGCTTGTGGCCTGACTTTGCCTCGCCAACGGGCTCTCGCCGCGGTGCTCCGCGTGTGGGGGATGGACTAATCCGCCTTGATGCGGAGGGCATTGTTCAGTACGCGAGCCCTAACGGTGTTTCGGCCTTCCGGCGCTTGGGCGACGGTGAATCATTGGAAGGACGGTCACTGGCCGAGGTGACAGCTGACCTGTTGAAGGACAGACGTCTTGTTGACGAGACGCTGCCCCTAGTGGTCACCGGCCGTATGCCGTGGCGCACAGAGATTGAATCTCGTGGCGTCAGCTTGTCCTTGCGAGCAATTCCTTTGCGGGATGAAAACGAGAGGTTCGGCGCGCTGGTTTTGTGCCGTGACGTCTCTGAGCTGCGGCGCCGCGAGCAAGAACTTGTTACCAAGGACGCAACTATCCGGGAAATCCATCACCGGGTGAAAAACAATCTTCAAACGGTGGCAGCGCTCTTGCGAATGCAATCACGCCGGATGGTCTCCGACGAGGCTAAGCAGGGCCTTGAGCAAGCGATGCGGCGAGTGGCCACGATTGCCTTGGTCCATGAAACTTTGTCCCAGGGCTTGGCTCAAAACGTGGATTTTGACGAGCTGATCAGCCGGCAGTTCAGGCTCTCAGCGGAAGTTGCCTCACCATCGCAGCAGGTGCGCACCGAACGTTCTGGGGACTTCGGAGAACTGCCCAGCGACTTTGCCACACCCTTAGCGCTGGTTATCAACGAATTGGTGACTAACGCCGTCGAACATGGGCTTGATGGACGCGCTGGGACTGTTTGGCTGATGGCAAAACGGTCAGTAGGGGAGACTGGCGCTGAGGAACTGACGGTGACCATAGCCGACGACGGTGTTGGACTTCCCAATGGCAGCTACACCGAAGGTTTGGGATTGCAGATTGTGCGGACCCTTGTTCAAAGCGAACTGGGAGGAACCATCCTCTGGAGTGCTCGCGAAGGTGGCGGGACCAATGTGGAGATCTTCCTGGAGTTAACGCAGTAGGAGATTCGGCAAACAAAAAGCCCCATAGCGCTCGAACCGAGCGGTCTATGGGGCCGAATGTTATGTGGCTAGCTGAACCTGTTGCTTGCCTGACTAGGATGCGCGGCGTGCGCGTGCTGCGCGACGCTTGAGTGCACGGCGCTCGTCTTCGCTAAGACCGCCCCAAACACCGGCGTCCTGACCGGATTCGAGTGCCCACTGCAAACACGTGTCTACCACCGGGCAACGGCGACAAACGCTTTTGGCTTCTTCGATCTGCAACAGAGCGGGGCCGGTATTGCCAACCGGGAAAAACAATTCCGGATCCTTGTCGAGGCACGCGGCCTTATTACGCCAATCCATGCGATCAATTACTCCAATTCTGGATGCATACCTCGGCGACCGAACGGTCTTGTGAAAATATTCACGAGGAGGTACAAGGGAAAGGGGCCATTTCTGGCCCCTGTTTCTACTTGTTCAAGCGTGTCATGTTAACGCGGAGCAAACAAGGGGTGAAGGTCTGCAAATTGCTGGTTTGGCATGAGCGATACGTCACATTGACAGCAACGAAACCCGTAAATTTGACTATGTCCGGTATGGTGCCACTGTGTCAAGACCTCACAGTGAACATCCCGATCAGCCCGACGCAGTGACTTCAGCGAGTGCGTTATCCGCAACAGAAGCCGTGAAGCGGCCCTGGACTATTGGGGTTATTTCCATCATTTTGGTCCTGGAAGCGCTGGCATTGCTCTTGGCGGCAGCTTGGTATGGCTACAACCTTGTTACCGGTGCCCCTGTACTCTCCTTTTGGGGCGCGGTCTTTACGCTAGGACTGATTCTGGCTGCCGCCATTGGTTTGCTAGTCGTGGGACACTTTTTGTTCCGTGGACAGCGTTGGACTCGTTCGGCAGCTCTAGTGATGCAACTTTTTGTTCTGACGATTGGTGTGCCCACACTGACCGGCGGGTTGCCATTGCTGGGACTGGCCATGATTATTCCAGCCGTGGTTGTCATAGTTCTGCTGTTCTTTAAGGACACCGTGAGCTTCGCCTCCCGGAGCGGCGGCTCAACGCCAAGCTTTTAGAGTGTGAGCTTTTTGGAGTTCGCGTTCTGGTACTAGGCCGCTTCGAGGACAAACTGGGCTGGAATCGCTTCGTTGCGTGAAATCAAAACGCCGCGACCCCGGGGTCCACGCGGTTCGACGTCGAACCTCAGCCCGAAAATGTCAGCGTCGTTTACCGATCGCGGAGCCAGAATGATTCCGCAACCGCTACTTCGGGCGTTCATGGAAACGGGGACTCGTGAGAGCAAAACCGGGCTAAACACTGTAGCCAACACCATGGTGAGCCCTCCGTGGTGCAACTCCATCAATAAGTGTTGTCCCTGGATCTCAAGCTGCTCAACATCATCAATAACCAGGATCGAGTCAGCAGGCAGCGAGCCCTCGATTTGTTGCTCACGGAGGGTTGAAAGCTGGGCGAGAGTACTACTGGAATAACGCAATGGCAGCCAATGACCGGCCTGCGGATTGCACTGTTGGAGGGCCGTCAGAAAGCTCGACTTACCAGACTCCGGGGAGCCTAGAACCAGTAGAAGCATGCCAAGTCTGAACGGTACGTTGGCGAGCTTGCCCTCATCACCTGCCATTCCGATGACCAGGCCATTCTGGGGACGATCCTGTGCCTCTTGAGCGCTCATGAGCTTGTCTATGTCCGCTGCAGTCAGCGTAGATGGCAGAGGCAGAATACGCAGTGCTGGTGGAGTGGTGCTGTAGCAATTTGAAGCAGTCTCGGCCAGATCTGGGGCTTCGAAGATCTGTGCCACGCGGGCCGTTCCCTCCGTCAGTGCACCGTTCGCCACCGTCCTGCCAGGAATACGTGAGGTCGCCGGCAATTTGGGCCACATCATTTTGCTGTCTTCAGAGGCACCATAGGGACAATAAAGACGGGAAGCTAGGGCTGGTGAAAATCGGGCAATGCTCAGCTCACGATCACCGGATATCACTACAAATACACCAGCGCGCGGGCCGTCGCGAACAATGTCGCTGACCAGGTCTTCAGCCCACGAATAGGCGCTGCTCCGGAGCGCCGAGAGCCATGCACCCCACGAACTAATCACCAAAACTAACGGTGACTTACCGCTTTGGGCGCCCTCCGGACCCTGCGCTGACGAGGAAACGATGTGGCTGGCCAAACGTTCAAGGATTCGAACCCCTCGACGCAACTCGTACAGCGATGCGTGAGCACCCACCGTTGGAGCCTCGGCCACGGAGGCGAGTTGGCCATCGCCGTCTAGCAGGTACAGTGCAGCACTCATCTCCGATGGTGTTCTGGGGACCGAGGGCTTGGTGGGGGAGAGCTGCTTTTCTGCCGGCCGGGTATTCAACAGCTGTGACGTGACCACGGCAAGGGCGCGGGCAGACTCTTGGGCATCCGGAGCAAAGATCCCCAAGTTTCCGTGCTCAAGAGGGTTCCATCGTAGAGAAGCAACCTGTTGGCGGTCCGGATAATCCGTCAGACCCAATACCGTTGCCGGGCCAGCTGGCGACTCACTATAAATGAAGTCTCCTGGCTTGCTGAATTCTCCCGTATTACTAAATTCTGCTGGGGCTAGTGAATGTGAACGTGGCAAGGGTGGTGCCACCGGTCGCCGGACTGATTCTTGTGACGTCTTGGCCCACAAAGCAGTCGTCATTTCAACGATGGGACGTGCATTCTCCGTTGGTGTATTACTCGGTGTACAGCCGGGATCGTCTCCGTCGCTGCTTTTGCTGAGTGGCATGGCGGACTCCGAAGGGCCCATATGCATCGCCTCCTCGGCAGAGAAAATCTCTATCCCGGGGCGAATAACGTCCTCCGTTGCTGCTATGAGTTCAGCAGTCTGAAAAAGTTCCGGTTCCGCCGTGCCGCGAGCAATGTAGGCCCGGCCCTGTAACTGCACCGGAATGTGCGCGGCGTCTCGTCGATTGAGAATGTCTAGGGACTCCATCTCGGATTGAACGCGTAGAGCAATGCTGGTGGTGACGTTGGCACGAATGTCTGAATTGAGAGCGCCAGAAGGACGCTGAGTTGCCATGATCAGCTGAATACCCAGAGACCGGCCGATCGTGGCAATACGCATCAGTTCTGTTAGCGCGGCCGGGGCTTCGTCCACAAGCATGCGGAATTCGTCGATCACAATAAACAGGTTCGGCAGGGCCTCATCGCTACTGGTGCGCCGAACCCTGTACTGCTCCAGATCCGGGGCCGAGACCGAAGCTAACAGTGCTTCGCGCCGACGAACTTCGGCGCGAAGAGACGCCAAGGTTCGTTCGAGTTCTTCCTGGGCGAGGTCTGTCACCACGCCCACACAGTGGGGCAAGCCAGCCAACGGGTCCAAACCAGAACCGCCCTTGAAATCAAAAAACAAAAAGTTCACTCGAGAAGGCGGGAAACTCAAGGCTGCGGAAGCTACGAGCGTCCGCAAAAGCTCCGATTTACCCGAGCCAGTGGTTCCTGCCACCAAGAAGTGCGGCCCATCGGACTTTAGATCCACCACTAAATTGCCGGTGGCGCTCGCCCCCAGAGTCACAGGAAGTCCCGCTGCAGCCTCTGACGCGCTCCAACGTTTTTCAGTGCTGCCACTGGAAACTGACAATAGCTCCCCTAGTTTCGTCTTCGCCGGCAGACCAGAAACCAGTGTCTCGGCCAGAAGGGGGCCGGCCCCGTGGCTCCGACAAAATTTATCGAAGAGGCCATTCGAGAGCACATCCGCCACAAAATCTGTGGAGCTTTCCCCGTTGAGAAGCTGGGCGTTGTGCTCGCCGAATTTGATGGTTGTCTCACCACTGTTGGCCGACTCGGCGGCGCTCGAACGAACCGACTTTATAAGCTGAAAGCCTGCCGTCAGTGCGGCGTTCTCGATCTCCGCCCGCAGGGGAGTGTCCATCATTGAGACAAAAAACTTCAGCGGAGCTGTATGACTTTCCGTGGCATTTGCTGCGCCGGTGAACAACGTCAGGGCAGTCAGCGGGTTGGTGCTGAGGGTGACACCGGGCAAGAACTGGGCGCCACGCGAAAAATGACCTGGCGCGGCAAGAATAAATATTGTGGCGCCGGCAGCTGCCGGATAAGTGGCTACCTGAGCTAGCAGCGCCGCGATCAATCCCCGGGCCTGCGTTTCGGAACCACGTATTAGGACGGGGCGTCGAGGGAATACAAGGACTAGAGGAGTGCGGCCCACCTCGGGTGGTTCAAAGTCGTCATACCCGCCACTGACCTTGATGTTTGCAGACTGAACGGTGGTGCCGAGGCGCAGTGATACTGGGCCTAGAGGCTCGGGAACGTCCCGCACTGTAGGGGCACCCAAGATCAGCGGAAGCGCTGGCGCCGAGCGTCGTCGTCGTTCTTCATCTTGCGCCGCGGCTGCGGCAACTGCCGTACCCAAACGCTGACGACGGCGTCTGCCGGATACAAGCGGGATCAAAACCGATACGGCGGAGACAGCTGTGAAGGCCAAAAACATCCACATGCCCGTGATCACTGCCAAGCCCACACCAATCAACAAAGGCAAACCAGCGGTCAGAGCAATGGTGGTCTTGTTGGTTTGGGCTGCGTCGGCACGCACTGAGACTTCGATCGGAGTTGAAACATCAGCCCCGGCTTCGGCGGGAAGCTCGGCCTCGGTGTTCAATGCCAGAGAGCACCAACTCGAGCCCAGCTCAATCAGGGAGGACGTGTCAACCGCCGTTTTAGCCACAGCTCGAGAGTCCACAAAGCTGCCGTTGGCGCTACCGGCATCTTGGAGTACTACATTCGTCTCGGCGACCTCGAGCCAAGCGTGGTGTCTGGACAGCGAAGGATCCGGGATGGTGATGTCGGCGTTATTCCGGCCAATGCCGTAGCGACCCCGAGTCAGAGGAAACGTTAAACCTGCGCCGGGCCCGGAGTGAACTACAAAGTGGAGTCGGCCCTGAGACCTATGGTGCGAGTTTTGGGGAACGGCGGCAACGCCGTCCACGATGACGCAGCCGTTAACCAGTGGGAAGTCGCCCACCACTAGTTCATCAAGAGGCTTTCCACCCACTCGAGGCTGGTCGATCCCTGAAGGTTGCGTCCCGTGCGATTGTGCCAGTGCAGTTGCCAGATCCGCGCCTGGAGCGCCTGGCTGAATACGCACCGAAAGTTCAGCCGCTGGGATTACTGGTTGGGCAGCGGGCTTCGCCATTGGATCAGCGGAGAGAACCTGCGGACGCGCCGGACCGCGCCCCGCACCTGGACCGCGAACAAGTGTGCAATGCAACACAACCGCACCACCTTCCCCTTCAATGAGCTTTACTGCTGGCCCCAACGCTAGGCGCGGACAGTGGTGAGACAACAGTCAAAAATTGCTCCCTGTGGATAACTTGGGGCGGTCGCTGCCAGTGCGGGGTGCGCCTCAACAGTCTCCAAAGCAATCTCGGGTAACCTTATTCAGCAGGCATAGCTCAACTTTTGCCTGCCCACATGTCTACACAGGAGTGTTTGTGAACGCTGATCTCGTCGTCGTAGGTTCAGGTTTCTTTGGCCTAACCATTGCAGAGCAAGCCGCCACCGAGCTGGGCTTGAAAGTAGTGGTCTTGGACCGTCGCCACCACATTGGCGGAAACGCCTACAGCGAGAAGGAAGCTCAGACCGGAATTGAGATCCACCGCTACGGTGCGCACCTCTTCCACACCTCAAACGAGAAAGTCTGGGAATACGTAAATCGCTTCACCACCTTTACGAACTACGTTCACAAGGTCTACGGCGTGCACAAAGGCGAGGTTTACTCCCTGCCGATCAACTTGGCAACAATCAACCAGTTCTTCCGGGCAAACCTGACGCCCGGCCAAGCGCGGGAATTGATTCAGGAGCAAGCCGGTGAGCTCGCGGGCACGGATCCTCAGAACTTGAACGACAAGGGCATCCAGCTCATTGGTCGGCCCCTGTATGAGGCATTTATCAAGCACTACACGGGGAAGCAGTGGCAGACGGACCCCAAGAACCTGCCGGCTGGAATTATCTCCCGGCTGCCCGTTCGCTATAACTACGACAACCGGTACTTCAACGATAAGTACGAGGGTTTGCCGACGAACGGCTACACGGCTTGGATTGAAAAGATGGCGGAGCACCCGAACATCGAGGTGCGTCTGAACACTGACTTCTTTGACAACTCCCACGAGTACTCGAAGGACAACGTGGTTGGAAAGGTTCCGGTAATTTACACCGGTCCCGTGGACCGCTACTTCGACTTCGCCGAGGGCGAGCTGTCCTGGCGCACCATTGACTTCGAAGAAGAAGTTCTCAACGTCGGCGACTTCCAGGGCACCTCCGTGGTCAATTACAACGATGAAGACGTCAACTACACGCGCATCATCGAACCGCGCCACTTCCACCCGGAGCGCGAATACCAGACTGAAAAAACAGTCATTATGCGTGAATTCTCACGTTTCGCCGAAAAGGGCGACGAACCGTACTACCCCATTAACACCGCGGAAGATCGCGAGAAGTTGCTCAAATACCGCGACCTCGCAGCTGCCGAATCAGATGTTCTCTTTGGTGGCCGTCTGGGAACGTACAAGTACCTGGACATGCACATGGCCATCGGTTCAGCACTGAGCATGTTCGAGAACAAGATTCGTCCTCACTTCGAGGCGGGAACCAAAATTGAAAGTGGAGGAGTGGACGCATGAGCGCAGGGGACGCGCAGACTGCCTCAAGTTCAGCCCCCACCGCCGAGTGGGTCACACTCCAGCGAGTCGTTTTCCCTGAAGATTCGGAAATGGATACGGCTCCGCTCTACGTAGACATGGGCACAGCAGCAGGTATGCCGGCCCCTACCGAGGAAGAGGCCCGTAAACGTGGTCAGCGTCCCGTCCGCTTAAGCTCATCGGCTCGCGAAGCGCACGCCGAAGACTTTATGGGCCGGACGGCCACACGTGTACGGCCAGGGGAGCGGGTTTCGTTCGGAAGCTACTTCAACGCTTTTGCTGCTAGCTATTGGCGGAAGTGGACAACTCTTAAATCTGTTCGCTTGCAGGTTCAAACCAGCGGCTCCGGCACGCTCATTGTTTACCGATCCAATGCAAAAGGTTCTTTGCTGCAGGTTCGTAATGTGCGTCTTGAAGGCGAGCAAACGTCCGAGATCGAACTTGATCTTTTGCCCTTCGGAGACGGAGGCTGGTACTGGTTTGACCTGGTAGCTAGCCGTGATGAGCTCCAGATGCAAGCAGCGCAGTGGCAGGCTCCCGGGCCCGCACCGGCCCCTTCGAGCGTCACTCTTGAAATCACGACGCTCAATAAGACTGACTACTGCCTCAACAATCTTCGTTTGATGGCTAGCCACCCTGAAAGCTTGGAGTTTGTCTCCGAGATTTTGATTGTGGACCAAGGCAGCGACAAGCTTGCTCAGGCTGAAGGCTTCGAAGACGTCAAAGCAGCGTTGGGCGGGAAACTTCGCATCATTGAGCAGTCCAACCTTGGCGGCTCTGGCGGCTTTGCGCGCGGCATGTTTGAGGCGTGTGAAAACGGCAGTGACTACGTTTTGCTGATGGATGATGACGTGGTGATTGAACCTGAGAGCATCAGCCGCTTGTTGACGTTTGCTAACTATTGCCGCAAGCCAACCATTGTTGGTGCTCACATGTTTGACCTTCATCACCGGACAGCTCTACACACCTTTGGTGAAATTGTTAGTCCTTCCCGAATCCAGCCGGAACAACCGCTGGAAGAGATGGAAATGGGACACGATTTCTTGCGCTCGAACCTGCGCCAGACGCCGTGGATGCACCGCCGCGTGGATGTTGACTACAACGGATGGTGGATGTGCTTGATCCCCACCTCAGTAATCCGGGAAATCGGTCTCTCCATGCCCGTGTTTATTAAATGGGACGACGCCGAATATGGCCTTCGCGCCAAAGCTCACGGCTACCAGACCGTCAGTTTGCCCGGAGCAGCAGTGTGGCACGTCTCGTGGGGTGACAAAGACGACCTAGTGGGCTGGCAGGCTTATTTCCACGCCCGTAACCGATTGATGGTTGCCCTGATGTACAGCCCCTTCGCACGTGGTGGCAAAGCAGTCTTGGGCGCCTTGTTTGCTGACCTCAAGCACACTTTGTCCATGCAATATGCAACGGCTCAGGGGCGGGTATGGGCGGTCAAAGATATCTTGGACGGGCCGCAAGAACTGCACGCTTCCCTCGCTTCGACGCTGCCGCGGATTCGCGAGATGCTCGCTACCCACAGCGACACTGTGTACCTGAGTGACCCAGAAGCTTTCCCCGAGGCGCAAAAAGAACTCAGCATTGGCGGAAGCTCTGCCGTTGCCGGGCGGCCCTCGCTGCGCAACATTCTTCCGTGGGGTCTGAAGACGCTGAAGCGACAGTTGCTCGCAGAGGTTTCCAGTGCAGACGTTGAGCGGCCACAAGCGCGGATTTCACACCAAGATAACAAATGGTGGTCAGTGTCCCAGTTTGATTCAGCCGTAGTCAGCAACGCTGACGGCACGGGAGCCTCATGGTACAAACGAAATCCTAAGCTAGCTCGGACCCTCTTGAAGGATTCAGCCAAAAACACCGCCCAATTGGTACGTCGTTGGGATGACCTGGCAGCTGAATACCGGGCCACCATGCCGACTCTGTGTACCCAAGAGGTGTGGGCACACACCTTTGCCCAGCACACCATCTCAGATTCTCGAACGCCAGTTGCAGTAAGCACCGAGGGCGAAGAATGACAGCAATTCAGGACGCGCCTCTGATCCGCCCTGGTATCGGGCACGGATTGCAGGATGTTTTCCGCCAGCGGTACCTCTTGAAACTCCTTGTTCGCAAAGAAATCAAGCTCCGCTACCGTGGCTCTGTTCTGGGCATCCTTTGGTCTTACGTTAAACCGGCAGTGCAGTTCATTGTGTTCTACATTGCCCTTGGGGTGTTTCTTGGCCTCAACCGCAATGTTGGAAATTATGCGGTTTATCTCTTTTCTGGCATTGTTCTGATCAACTTTTTTACCGAAGCGCTCAACAACGCAGCTAAATCCGTTGTCTATAACTCGGGTCTCATCAAAAAGATCTTTATGCCGCGGGAGCTTTTCCCGGTGGCTTCGGTATTTGTCTCCGCAGCTCACTTCTTTCCGCAACTAGTTGTACTAGTGATTGGTTGTGTAGTCACCGGTTGGCGACCCACCCTGCTTGGGCTTCTGGCAGGAGTGGCAGGCTTCTTAGTCCTTGCCATGCTCTCGGTGGGCTTGGGATTATTTTTTAGCTCAGTTAATGTGTATTTCCGCGACTCAGAGAACTTCGTGGAACTGATGCTAATGATCGCCACATGGGCGTCGCCCGTAATGTACCAATGGACCATGGTCCACGAGAAGCTCGGCGATTTTTGGTTCGGTGTTTACCAATCGAACCCGGTGACTGTCGGCGTCGAACTTTTTCATTATGCCTTCTGGTCCACTACCTCCGGTGGAGACACAGCACTTGCTGCCCCGCCACAGCTATTTGAACTTTGGCTGCCGATTGCACTGATCGTTTCTGCCGCCGTTCTGGCCCTCGGTCAATTCACCTTCCGCAAGTTGGAAGTCAAGTTTGCGCAGGAGTTGTAGTGTCCGACGTAGCCCCGATTACCGTTGAAATCCAAGGCATCAGCAAACAGTTCGTTTTGCGGCATACCCGTTCCCTCAAGGAAGCTCTGATCTGGCTCCTCAAGGGACGCAAAGGCGATCTCAGCGTCAAGTTCCATGCCCTGGACAACGTCACGATGAACGTTCGGCAGGGAGAAACGGTGGCCCTCTTGGGCTTCAATGGATCCGGTAAATCGACGTTGCTCAAGCACATCTCAGGTGTAATGACACCGGACTCCGGAACTGTCCGAACGCGTGGACGAGTTGCCGGTCTTATTGAGGTTGGGGCCGGTTTCCATCCGGATCTCACTGGTAGGGACAACATCTATCTCAATGCCGCCATTCTTGGGGTTTCGGAAGCTCAGATCCAAGAACGATTCGACTCCATTGTTGAATTCGCCGAGATTGGTGAGTTCGTGGATACCGAGGTCCGGTTCTACTCATCGGGAATGTACTTGCGTTTGGCGTTTGCCGTTGCAGTTCATTCTGATCCGGAAGTTTTTTTGGTCGACGAGATCCTTGCTGTGGGGGACGAGCCGTTCCAACGCAAGTGCTTGAACAAGATCCAAGAACTCGTAGACGCGGGTCAAACGCTGGTCGTCGTTAGTCATGACCTAGATCTTGTGCAACGAGTGTGTCAGCGTGGAGTTTTGCTTGAGCACGGCAAGGTTCTTATGGACGGACCTGTTGCAGAGGTCGTGCAGTTCCTCAGGTCAAGGGACAGCCACTAGGTCCTCCTTTACGCCGACTAACTGGCAACGATTCACGTACGACGGGATAGGTAGATTGAGCGTTAACCAGGCCATTACACTGCCCACGCGGCGTGATGTTGTTGGGCCAAAGTCGAAGGTTCGCACAGACATTCAGGCTTTGCGTGCTCTAGCTGTTGGAGCAGTGGTGTTAAATCACCTGTGGCCGGATAGGCTGCCCGGTGGCTATGTTGGCGTTGACATCTTCTTTGTCATTTCTGGGTTCCTCATCACTCGGCACCTTGTTGGCGAGCTGACGAAACGAGGGCGGGTTCACTTCGCAGCGTTTTATGCCCGTCGCATGCGGCGACTTTTGCCGGCTGCCCTGTTGGTGGGCGCTTTGGGGCTCGCTGGCACGTGGTTGTTTATGCCGTATTCACGGTGGGCTGATGCTGCGGGGGAGGGCATCGCCGCTGCTTTTTATGGTGAAAACTGGCTGTTAGCTGCTAAATCTGTTGACTACTCGGCAAGCCACGAAACAGCTACCGTAGTCCAGCACTACTGGTCCTTGTCCGTCGAAGAGCAGTTCTACGTGGTCTGGCCACTGTTGTTGGCTGGTGCGTTCGCGGCAGCGCTATGGCGGCGTAAGAACCCTTTGCGATTCCTCACCATCGCTATGAGCGTCGTGTTCGCCGCGTCATTGATTTTCAGCATTATCTACACTGTGACTAACCCCAACGAGGCCTACTTCGTCACCACCACGAGGGCATGGGAATTTGCTGCTGGCGGTCTGATTGCTTTGGGCACCGTGGCATTTTTGGACACCAAAGCTTCCCAAAGGCGTTCGCCCTCGAAGCTTGTTCAAAACCGGATGCAGCTACTAGCCGGAATCGGACTAATTGCGGTTTTGGTCACCCTGTTTGTCTACAACCAAGAGACGACTTTCCCTGGCGCCATGGCACTGATCCCCGTGGTTGGTACCGGGCTGATCATTTGGACAGGCTCTGTACTGGGCTCCAGTGCGATCCCGTTTTCTGGATTCAGGCCCTTTCAGTTTGTCGGTGACGTTTCGTATTCGTTGTACTTGTGGCACTGGCCCCTCATTGTCTTGGCAGTTCCCTTCCTCGGCCGCGAATTGGGCAACGTGGACAAATGGATCATCGCCGCGATTTCCCTTGCGCTCGCGTTTTTGAGCAAGCGTTACATCGAGGATCCGGGACGAACCAAGCTCTATAAAGGCAGGCGCTCGGCGGTTAGTTTGCTGGCAGGATTTGCAGCCATGCTTTTGGTGACGGCGCTGGCATTAGGCATGGTTCTGTCCGCTGGCAGGGTGGAAGGCGCGGAGGCCCAGAAGCTCGCCAACTTGGCGCAGCAGCCTTGCTACGGTGCTTCCAGTTTGCTGCCCAACGCAAACTGCCCGGACAAATACGGTTCACCGGATGTGTTGAATATTGGCAAGGCCCAGTCCCCGTACTTTGCTGTGAGTGGCTGTCGTTCGGCAACCGATCAAATCGTTGTCCAGGATGTTTCGTTCTTGCAGGATTGTGACTATTCGGGTGGGGATAAGAATGCCAAGACCGTTTGGTACGTTGGCGATTCTCACGCTGAACATTGGAAGGTCGCTTTCTTCGATCTTGCACGAAAGCAAAAGTGGCACGTCCGGTTATCTCTGGCTGGGGGATGTTCGTTGGCAGACGTCAAGCGAATCGCATTTATGGACGCTCCGCGGCTAGATTCAGCCAGTCAAGAACGGTGTTTGCAATGGAGTCAACAGGTTTCTGACAAGATCCTCAAGCAAAAACCAGACTATGTTGTCACCTCGACCTTCTCTGTTAAAGAAACCATCGACGACGGCACCGGTCGCGATCAGCTGGCACAGTATAAAGACACAGTCGAACGCCGGCAGGCGAAATGGGCCCAGAACGGAACTCGAGTGATCGTGATCCGGGATCCACCACTGACCCTCGGTAAGAGCACACCAGGCTGTGTGATTCAGAAGAAGGGTGATTCTCTAGCTTGTGCCACTGATCGTTCCAAAGCTCTCGTAGCTGATCCGACGGCCAAAGCTGCACTTGATCTTGGCTCGGGTAACCTCAAGGTGATGGACTTGTCAGATCAATTCTGTGATGCGAAGCAGTGTCACGCCGTGATCGGCGGAATCTTCGTTTACTTCGACAACAACCACTTGTCGAAGAACTACGTTGAGAGCCTCGAGCCGATCTTTGACGAGCGCCTGTTGGGCCTCATGAATTCGAAGTAGGCCCAGATCAAATGCAGAAAGCTCAAACTAGAAGTGAACGGACAATATTAATGAAGTCGCAGGGTTCGGACAGTACTCTCAGCCGACGACGGTTACTCGCCTTGGGGGGTGTGTTGCCTCTCGCGGGGTTACTCGCATCGTGTTCCACGCCCACGGCCGTCCAGCAACCTCTTGAGCAATCAAACGACGGTTTTCCAAAAACGTTTGAGCACCGCTTCGGCACCACTACCTTGAATTCTGTCCCTCTGAGGCTCGTGGCTCTGGGAGCCGTCGAAGCGGAAACACTTGTGGCGCTGGGGATCGCACCCGTGTCCCGGCCGGGCAGCGATTCGTCACCCTGGTATCGCTCGGCCGTGCGTTCCATCGTTACGAGCGAAGAGTTGCAAAACTATGACGATGCAAAGTCGCTTTCCTCCTCTCTCTTCAGCGACATCAAACCCGATGCGTTCATTTCAGTTGGTCCTCGCCTCGGCAAAGCAGAATACGAGTCGCTCAGCAAGCTAGCCCCTGTTTTGCTTGCTCCGGAAAATGTGAGTCCCCAAAGTTGGGAGGACATTGCCAGCTTCGTCGCTTCCGCCGTTGGAATGACAAAGCCCATGGAATCACTTGTCGCTGACGCTAAGACAGCTATCGCAGAGATCGTGGAGGACTACCCTGACCTTCAGGGAGCGTCAACACTTATGGTCAGCGCGTCGTCTGTTTCTGGCTCTGATTACGTTTTGTCCGGAACCCACTCTTCGCCGATGGCCTTTTTGAAGGGGATCGGTATGAAGGAAGCACCCGCTGTGGCCACGCTCGCCGCTAAGCTCACCGCCGCTAATGCGCGTTTCCCCTATGATTCCTTGTACCTACCGCGGACCCAATCGGGGCGGCTCAGTGCGGACGTCCTGATCGTATCTGTGCCTGCCGTTGATTACACAAGCTACAAAGCCAACGAAAAGCTGGGTGAGGGTTTCCCAGCGTTCGGAGACGGCACCTTGTACGTAACTAACGCTGCCGAGGCACTATCGCTTCAGCGGCAGTCGATTCTTGGTGCGCAGTGGTGCGCTAGGAACGTGTTGCCTGAATTGGCAAAGTCCGTATATCTCAATCGTCAGAAGTAGCAGACCGTCTGTATTAAAAAGGTGCGTTTTGCGCCCCGGGCGGGGGCGCAAAACGCACCTTTATTATTGGCTGCACATAGATGCTAGCCGCAAGCCGTTACTTTAAAGAGCCTAGCTTTGCCAACGGCTTTGATGAGCTTCATGCCAGGAGCCGAGTCACTGGCAAGGTCGCGTGTTCCTTCAAGCGGTTCGCCACGCGGTGCCATTTCAGAGTCTGCGAAATCGAGAGCCCAGTAGGCGCGCTTTTCTTTGATGACTGGGCAAACATCGGGGTTATATGCCGCTTCCGCCCAGTGATCCATCAACAGTCTCTCGCTGTCGCTGCGTGCTCCCACGATGTGCGGCGCTATGACCTTCCGCCCAGAGAACGCGTACGCCATAGACGCGCCCGTGCGTGGGTTGCCCACAATAACGTCACCCTCGGGTACTAGCGTACCCAACTGATTCATGAGGGTGAGCTCGTCCGTCGTCACCAAAGAGGAATCCGCACGAGTCTCAAAAGTCGTGTGAAGCTTCTCCTGAACCTTCGCGAGCGTTCCACCCTGAGCGGCTACGCCAAGTACAGCGAAGGCCACTATGGCCCCAACGCCGAGCGCCGGGCTACCTGTCCGGATTTTCGATAAGCGGGCTAAGGGGCTTTCCTTCGATTTTGCGCGATCGGCAATCCAAGTCATGCCGTTGTCCCAGACAGGACTCAACTTGCGAATAGTCCATTCAATGCCCAAAGCCACAATGGGGAGGGTAATCAGAGGCAACATGGCAGCGAAACGGTTGGAGTCTGAATACCACACCCCAGTCATAAAGAAACGGAACGAGCCGAAGGGCCATGCGGAGACCACCAAGTACAAAACAGCCCCAATGGTAAACATCAATAAGGTCCACCAGTGACGTCTGAAATTACGAGCCACCGCGTAGAGCCCCACTACGGTGAAAAATGAAATTATCCAGGCGACGGTGGTGCCCATCGGTGCGCTGGTAAGAACCTCGCCGAGTGCTTGGGCGTTGTTTTGGAAGGGCGGCCACGTCGCGGCACTCGCTGGTGGCCGGGCCTTGATCCAGATGATCAAAGTAACTAGGTAGTACAGAATGGCCGCGGCTAGCCAAAAGACGAATGCCCTACGAGTAATTTGGCCGCGCTTGAAATGGACTACAGCGCGTAGCAGCACGGCCAACACTGCGGGGGACGCGAAGGCCAGAAGAGCCACTAGGGCGCTAGGGTGGGTCAATGCCAGCCCTGGGACAATGGCAACCAACAAAATCAATGCATGAGCGTTGATGCGCAATTGACCTGACCGTACACCAAGAGCCTCGATTGCCAGCCCCAAAGCGACGGGAAGCATTGTCAGGGCAGCATGGTTGGGATACAGGATGCCGAACGCCACCATCAGGTATGGGAAGCTACTAAACCCTGCCGATAGAACACCCGCACCCAGAAGGGTAGCGGGGCGCGAACCAACAATCCGGCTTACTAAGAAAATTGCGCCCATCGGCCAGACTAAAGCAGCGTATAGGATCGTTCCCCAATTCACTGCGATGGTGATTGACTGCGCACCGGACATCAATACCAAAGCAAGCATCGCATGCATACCCGCTGGATATAGGCCCTGAGAAGCATCAGTCAGATTGCCCAAAGTAAGTGTGTTGGCGGATTGCGTATCGGCGATGTAACGGACAGCATTCAGGTGGTAGACATTGTCATAAGTTTCGGAGAATGCCTCCGGAGATCCGAAGCCTGACATGTACCGGGCAGCAATAATGATCGCCGGTATGGCCACGGCAAGAGGGATCATCAGCTGGTTGATCCTGTGCCCGGTGAAGTAGTCACGGGCCGGCGGGGCCAGCTTCAGCGCTGAAGAATGCAAGGTGTACTTGTCGACTAGGCGCCTAATTACAAGTACCAAAACTAGTAAAAGAACTGTCAGGGCAACGATGGTCACCGGGTTAAACGGTATATGCGTGTAGCCAAAGACTATGCCCGCACAGGCGGCCACTGTGGCAGTGACTGGAACGGCTAGTACAGCCAAGCTCGGTCCTCTGACGCCTGCCGCCCACAACAGGGCGAGGCCCGGCGCGAAAAAGACGACGACGGCAAGGCCGAGCGTGGGTAGGGTTTCCCACCAGGACATTGATCAACTCCTAAACGTCAAGGAAAGACTACTAGGCTTGGCTGGATACGTGGCGCCGAGCCAAAGCAACTCGCCGTCTGACGCAGCCGCGCGTTGCGTTATCTGGTCCTCGGCGGCGTGTTCAAACGGTGCTTTGGGTCTTGATTCTCTGGTTCACAATCTTGTTCTTCTCCGATCGCCGTAGAGCCATGTGCCTCGGCTAACTGCAAGACGCGTCGTGCTAACCCGCTGATTACGGGAGCTGTATGGAATACTCATAAGAGTGAATCGAGCATGGATTGTGATCCCGATGTATAACGAGGCGACTGTCGTCGGCGACGTCATTAGTCGCGTCAAGACGGTGTTCCCCAATGTTGTGTGCATCGACGACGGCAGCACGGATGGATCGCCGGAGGTCGCTGAAAGCGCCGGCGCCGTCGTCGTCCAGCACCCAATTAACCTCGGTCAGGGAGCGGCATTGCAGACCGGAATTTCCTATGCGCTCGAAGACCCAAACATGACCTCGATTGTGACTTTCGACGCCGATGGGCAACACCGTATCGAGGATGCACAGGCCATGGTGGAAAGAATCGATTCGGGGGAAGCGGACATCGTCCTCGGCTCCCGCTTTTTGGACTCGCGTACCAAAATCGGCCCTATGAAGCGCGTTGTGCTCAAAACCGCTGCCCTGCAGAGCCGCCTAGCTACGGGAATGAATCTCACGGACGCTCACAACGGTCTCCGGGTTTTCAACCGGGATGTTGCCAGCCGTATTCACCTGACGCAAAACCGGATGGCCCATGCCTCTGAGCTCGTCAACCAGATCGCTGAAATGAAGCCTCGCTGGGTGGAGCATCCGGTCGAGATTATCTACACGGATTATTCCAAGGCGAAGGGCCAGTCCCTGCTGAACTCCGTCAATATTCTGGCCGAACTGTTCTTGAGGTAACCATGCAATTCATTGTTCAGCTCGTCCTGGTTCTTGGCGTTATCTTATTTTCTTTTGTCCTTATGCGTGGTTCGGCCAATGCTCGGCACACTGCTATTCGCCGCATGATGACTATTCTGTTCGCCGTCACAGCAGTTATGTCCATTCTCTTTCCGCGACTTATTCAAAGTGTCGCGAGCTTCGTGGGAATCGGACGCGGAACTGACTTAGTCCTCTACGCGTTTATTGTGTCGTTCCTCATCTTTATGGCATCGACCTACCAGCGGTTCCGTGGCCAGGAAGTGGCACTGACCAAACTGTCTCGGAGGATTGCACTCAAAGAGGCGCGCAAGCCGTGGCTCGAGGACGAATCGTAGGATATTGACCAAACTCGTGACGCTGACACCAGCTCAACACTGCTCTCCACCGATGGAAATGAGGACCGCATGACCATTGACGTTATGTTCCCGTACTACGGCGACGTCGCCATGATGAAGGCCGCTGTCAGCTCCGTGTTAGCGCAGACGGATACTGACTTTAAACTCACGATCGTCGATGACGGTTTTCCCGATGACTCACTCCCGGCATACTTTGAGGAGCTTGTGGCGAGCGATGACCGAATCGTTTACTTCAAAAATGAGACGAATCTCGGCGCTAATGGCAATTACCGCAAATGTGTGGGACTCATCGAGCACGAGATCGTTGTGATTATGGGTGCCGATGACCTCATGAAGCCGAACTATCTGGCTACAGTCCGTGCGGCGTTCGAAAACCCCGAGGTGGACATTGTGCAGCCGGGCATCGAGGTCATCGATGAGAACGGCCAAGTGTACCTGCCGCTGATGGACCGTATCAAGGCCGCCATGCGGCGTTCGCTGGTGGGGAAGGCCTCCTCCGCTATCGTTGAGGGCGAGGCTCTGGCCGCCAATCTCATCGACGGAAACTGGTTGTATTTCCCATCTGTCGCTTGGCGCGCGTCTGCCATCAAAACGCACAATTTCCGGCAGGGCTATGACGTGGTTCAAGACTTGGCTCTTGCCCTTGACGTGATTATGGACGGCGGCAAGATGTTTGTGACGGGAACGGTCTGCTTCCAGTACCGCCGTCACCGTGAATCGGACAGCTCGGTCCGCGCCCTCGATGGTCGGCGGTTTGCCGAAGAGCGTCGTTTCTTCGATGAGAAGGTTCGCGAGTTCACGGCGCTAAATTGGACTAGAGCAGCGCGTGCTGCTCGATTCCACGTGACATCGAGATTGAATGCTGCGTCGCTCCTTCCAAAGGTGGTCAGCAAGCGTATGTGGCCCGGACTTCGGACGTTGAGCGCGCACGTCGTTAAGCCGTAATACGACTCTCGCTTCGGTGAGAGAAAACCCAGTTTTTCTGACAATGTATGTGTAACGAGACACGAAGGCAAAGGTGAGACGCATGTCCATGTTGGACGGTGCATCGGTACTGATCACGGGCGGCACAGGTTCGCTTGGTAAGGCACTGATCAAGGAAATTCTTGCGAACCATAATGTTCGTCGATTGGTCATTTTCAGCCGTGACGAACTAAAGCAGTTCGAGGCGCGCAACATGTTCAACGATGACCCGCGCTTGCGCTGGTTCATTGGCGATATTCGTGACCGCCACCGACTCAACAGGGCTTTCCACGGTGTGGACTACGTTATCCACGCAGCAGCCCTCAAGCAGGTGGACACTGCTGAGTACAACCCGTTTGAATTTGTCGAGACTAACGTTCGAGGATCACAGAACGTTATTGACGCAGCGATTGATCAGGGTGTCAAAAAGGTTGTGGCACTGTCCACGGACAAGGCCTCAAGCCCGGTCAACCTCTACGGTGCCACAAAGCTCTGCGCAGACCGCCTCTTTATCTCGGGCAACCACTATGCTGCCGCCTACGACACCCGCTTCTGCGTGGTTCGCTACGGCAATGTTATGGGTTCTCGTGGTTCTATCGTTCCCAAATGGAAGGCCATGGCAGAACGCGGCGAGTCTCTCGGCGTCACAGACTTCCGCATGACCCGCTTCTGGATCACCATCGAGCAAGCCGTTAAGTTTGTATTGGACTCCTTCGAGATCATGCAGGGTGGCGAGCTCTACGTACCTAAGATCCCGTCCATCCGAATTACCGATCTCGCCAAGGCCGTGGACGAGAACGCCAAGGTCCACGAGATTGGCATCCGCCCCGGCGAAAAGCTCCACGAAGAAATGATTGCTGCAGACGATTCACGCCGCACAATCTCGGTTGGCGACCGATACATCGTTGAGCCACACCTCGAAGGCTGGGGATACAAGCGCCCCGAAGGTGCTGAACCGGTCAAGGACGGCTGGAGCTACCAATCGGACGGCAACGACCGTTTCCTCTCCGTGGACGAGCTCCGCGACATGTTCAAGGCGGAGGGTCTGTAAGGATGCTTCCGTACGGACGCCAAGATATTGAACAAGCTGACGTTGACGCTGTCGTCGCTGCGCTCCAGAGCGACTGGCTGACGACGGGACCTGAAGTAGCACGCTTTGAAGCGGCCATTTCTAAGGTGGCAGGCGGGGCTAGTGCCACGGCTGTGACAAGTGGTACTGCCGCCCTTCACACCGCGTACGCGGCAGCTAACTTGGCGCCCGGCGACGAGGTCGTCTCAACTCCGATGACCTTTGTCGCAACCCAGTCCACGGCTTGTGCTTTCGGGGCGAAGATCGTTTTCGCTGACATCGACCCGTTCACGGGAAATCTCGATCCTGAGGCTGCCGCGGCAGCTGTGACCGAGAAAACAAAGGTCATTGCCACCGTCGACTACGCGGGCCACCCTGTCAAGGGTCCCGAGTTCCAGAAGCTGGCCGCAGAGTCTGGCGCGCTCTTCCTGGAGGATGCTGCCCACTCGATCGGTTCCACGCTCAATGGCGTGCCCGTCGGCCAGCTCGCGGATCTCACGACCTTCTCCTTCTTCCCGACGAAGAACCTCACCACCGCTGAAGGTGGTGCAGTCGTCACCACGAGTGCTGAACTCGACAAGCGAGCCCGCAACTTTAAGGGACTCGGCATGATCCGCGATCCAAAGGAAATGCGTGCTCAGGACGAAGGAAGCTGGTTCTATGAGGTCCAGGAGTTCGGCCTGAACTACCGTCTCCCGGATGTCCTCTGTGCGCTCGGCACAAGTCAGATTGCTCGCCTCGGCCAGTACAAGGCTCGCCGTCAGGAGATCCACGACCGCTATAACGCCGCCTTCGCTGGCAACGAGAGCCTCACGTTGCCGGGCGTTGAGCAGGGCGCTGAACCCATGTGGCACCTTTACCCGCTGCGAGTTCCTGCGGAGCGCCGTCGGGCGATCTTTGACGAGCTGCGCACCCGGGGTATCGGCGTTCAAGTTAACTACATCCCGAGCTACTGGCACCCCGTATTCCAAGACATGGGATACAAAAAGGGCATGTGCCCTAACGCCGAGCAGTTCTACGCTCAGGAAATTAGCCTCCCGCTCTTCGCCACCCTGACCAACGACCAGGTGGATATGGTCATTGAGAACGTTCTGGAGATTGTCGGAGAATGAGCGGCACAGACCTGAATACGCAGCAAATCAAGCGCATCAACCTTGCTGAAGCACCCCGCGTCGTCGCGGTCATCCAGGCGAGGGTTGGCTCCACGCGCTTGCGCGCCAAGGTCCTGAGGGACCTTGGCGGCATGCCAGTTCTTGAATGGGTATTGCGAGCCGCAAGGGCGGCCCAAGGTATCAACGAGGTGGTTATTGCCACCTCGGATCTACCGGATGATGACGTGATTGAAGACTTCGGTCGCAAGCACGGAGTCCGGGTTATTCGCGGGTCACAGGATGACGTGCTCTCGCGTTTTTTGTTGGCCGCCAAGACGACAAACGCAGATGCTGTTGTTCGGCTTACCGCCGATTGTCCTCTTTTGGATCCTGCGGTTATCTCACAAGTGGTGTACCTGTGGCGGCAAGATCAGATGGTCGATTATGTCTCCACGACCCAGCACCGTTCGCTTCCCCGTGGCCTCGACGTCGAATTAGTCCGCTCATCGGCGCTGCTCAAGGCAGATGAGCGCACGGAGCCGCACCATAGAGCACACGTGACAAGCGCCATTTACGAAGAAGGAGCAGGCTTCGTAACTGGTTCGCTTTCTTTCCAGCCCAGCTACAACCACTTCCGGGTGACACTGGACACTGACGAGGACGCTCAGCTTCTGGACGCACTCGTGGCTAAAATCGGCACTGACATCCCGTCCTGGCGAGGCATCCTCCACGTTCTAGACGAGAACCCAGATATTGTTGCGCTCAATGCGCATATTGAACAGAAAGCGCTGGAAGAGGGCTGATTTGCGCATTTTGCTCCGATGCGATTCCACCAAGTCGCAGGGCCTAGGCCATGTGATCAGGACTATGGCAATCGCCGAGGCTGCATTGGCCGCGGGCCATAGCGTTGAATTCTCTGGCGATGTTGCGAGCCCTGTGGGTCAGGAGCTCATTTCAGCACTTTGTTCTCGAGTGCATCCGGGTCCAAAGTCAGCGGAGGAACTTGCCGCTCTGGCCGTTTCCGTTGGTGCTGATTTGGTGCACATTGATACCTACGTGGAACAAGGCGCTATTTTTGAATGCCTTAACCGCTCATCGGTTCGTTTCTCCTCGATGGAGGACGGCACTTACGGGCGGCGGCGAGCAGATATCATCATTGACCCGTCGCCGGGTGCGGAGGTCTTGCACCGCCCGGATGACGGCTCCTACAGGCTTTTTCGGGGCACAAAGTCGATTCCGATTAGACGTTCCATCAGGCAGCTGCGATCCGTCGGAAAACATAGCCCGGCTATCAAGCGCGTCATGATCATCATGGGTGGAACTGACGCTCGGGACATGACAGCTACCTTGGTAAAACTTTGGGCCAAAGCTGCAGTTCCTTCCCACTGCGTTGCTGTCGACCCGAACGGACGTTCTACGCTTGGTATTGAACTTCTTGAGGGGCAAACCCTCGAACTCGTTAGACCTTCCTTAGACGTCCCTGAACTTTTCCCCACGATGGATGTAGTTATCAGTGGTGCTGGAACAACCACATGGGAACTTGCAACCCTCGGCGTCCCTACCGGCCTTGTACAGCTTGTAGGCAACCAGAACGACAATTATCAATTTGCCATTCAGCGGGGAATAGCCGTTGGACTGGGGGACATCAGTACGGGGGAGCTAGACGAGGCCGCTGCGATACAAAAAATTCAACAATTGCTACTGAGCGATTCACTCCGCCGGAAACTCTCGACTCAGTCAACCGAACTTCTTGATGGCGCTGGGGCGGACAGAATCGTGACGGAATGGGAACAGCTAATGGATGAGCCATCGGAGCTATCGATTAGACCGGCGACGGTCGAAGATGCAGGGATTCTGTTCGATTGGAGAAACGAAGCCTCCGTACGAGCGGTTTCGCGCCAAAGGGGCGAGCTGCACTGGGGTGACCATGTTGCCTGGGTAACCCGCGCAGTTGCAAACCCCGAGGTCTGTTTGTTGATCGCACAGTTTGAGGGTGCTCGAATTGGTACTGTCCGGTTTCATGTTGTGGAACCCAATGTTTGGGAAGCCTCTATTACGCTCGCACCAGAGATGCGAGGGCGCGGAATGGCCTCTGCAGTTCTCGCTGCGGCTGAAGTACACTTCTTCGTCGATCATCCAGAAGCGATCCTTCAAGCGGCAATGCTGGAATCGAACGTGCAATCGTTCAAACTATTTCAGGGTGCCGGTTATGTTGGGGAACTCGAGCGAATTGATGGCGAGTTGTGGTATCGATTGACCAAAACTGCGGCATCTATAACCCCAAATTAAGCTAGACAGGGTTCAAAAGATCGGCCGGTGAAACACAATTTTCCCTTGTGTTTCACTGGCCGCTCTTTTTCATGTGACTAGATAACATCCCAGGTCAGCGCAGTGCCGGGTTCGGCATCAACGCGGAAGGGGCGCCCAAGCACAGTCTCGTATAGGGCGGGTTCCAAGCCGCCGGAGGGACGGATCGAACGTACATTCTCCGCGGTGGCAATCTCGCCAGCCTTCACCGGCTTGACGATGTACAAGGAACGGCGAAGTTTGAGGCTCGCGGATTCGCCAGTGGTTTGTTGGATCACGGGGGAGCCGAGTGCTTCTTGCGCGGTGCGGCTCTCCTCAACAAGGGAGCGCAATTCGTGGGGTTCTAAGGAGAAATCAGAATCAACGCCACCGTCAGCTCGGCTCAGCGTGACGTGCTTTTCGATGACAGTTGCGCCAAGTGCAACTGCAGCAATGGCGGCACCGATGCCCATAGTGTGGTCGGAAAGACCAACCTGAACGCCGAAGGCATCGCGCAGTACTGGAATAGTCCGAAGGTTGGACTCTGAAGCCGACGCGGGGTACGAAGAGGTGCACGCAAGAACCACGATTTGATCATTGCCTTCAGCCCGAATGGTTTTGACAGCCGTATCGATATCAGAAAGGCTTGCTGCGCCGTTGGAGAGGATGATTGGTTTGCCAGTCCGTGCAACCAAGCGGAGCAGAGGCAGATCCCCGATCTCCAGAGAAGCGATCTTGTACAGCGGAACGTCCAAGGATTCCAGGAGGTCTACGGCAGTGGAATCGAAAGGACTGGAGAAAGCAATAAGACCGCGTTCACGCGCACGTTCGAAAATCGGAGCATGCCAGTCCCACGGTGTGTGCGCTTCCGTGTACAGCTTGTAAAGATTCTTGCCACCCCAGAGAGCATGGTCTTCGCCGATTTGGAACTGAGGCTTATTGGAGTCGATCGTAATGGTGTCTGCGGTATAGGTTTGCAGCTTAACGGCTTGTGCGCCAGAGTCCGCCACCATGTCCACAATGTCCAAGGCCCGCTGAAGGCTCCCATTGTGGTTACCAGACATTTCAGCAATGATAAATGGCTTTTCGGTGCTACCGATTTTGTGACCGGCTACTTCGTAGGATGAATGCATTTCGTACCTATCTCGATGGCGTACTTAAATCCGCAGTGGTGGTTGCAGTTTCTACAAAGATGCTAGACCCGTTTGCGCACCAGCATAAAACCGGCGGCGCAAACGCCCAACGCGACAACGATGCTGATCAATCCGGCGAGGAGTGTGTTCGGCACTAGAAAGTTCAGGCCGACAACCACTATTGCTCCAGCTGCTGTCAACGCAAATGGACGCCACGGGAATGCCTCTCGCAACGCTTTGGCTGCAAGCACCGCATACACCAAGCCAAGAATACCGAACGCGCCGACTTTGACGGCACCAAGCTCCCAGTAGTTGGTGGTCTGGGCAGCGAACAGGCCAACAAGGCCAGCTAGCACCAGCACAGACGGTGTAACCCACGTGAACGAACGGGTTTCCTGTTTAGCGAACAACACTGACATTGCCAGCAGGTAGAGTGCATAACCGCAGCCGACTGCGGGCAGCACCTTTGCTAGCATCATGACTTCGGGGTCGTTCCCCTTCAGGACGAGCATTCCCACTGTCGCTCCGGAGCTGCCCAAAAGCACAAGACCACCGGCAATGAGAGCTGCCTGAGTCGAAAGCTGCCGTGCCACGACGAGCAGCCCATTGCTGTGGGACGCTTCGAAGAGCCTCGCTGTCCAGACATTGTTCAAACTCGAGAGAACAGCGAACGGGCCCAGGGCAAATGCTGCTGCGGCAACGTATCGTCCGGAGCCTACAGAATTTTGGAAGTGTTGTACAAGGAACGAATCGCCTTGCATCATCAGCATCATGGCAATGCTGTGGGGAAGCAGAGGCAAGCCAAGCTTGAACGCAGATTTCACCGCAATCCATGCTTTTCCGGGCCACAGTGGTGGTGCAAGCTTGAAGGACACGCCAGCGGTAATTGCCATCCCAATGAGGAACGCGGCCATGTAGGTGGCGGAGTCGGCTGAGAACAAACTAATCGCAATAAGTCCACACAGGTGCGCTCCCAGAGACGCAGCCCCACTCAACATCACGAAGGCCAGAGCTCTACGTTGGCTTCGCAGAATGGCTTGGGAACTCACCACGATACTGAGCAGACCAGTGGACGCCACAGCAAAAGCGAAAGTCGCCCCAACGTGACTGTCCGGTATTGAAAAATAGACAAATAGTGCGGAGATCAGAGAAATACCGAAACTCAGGATCAGGTTTGCTCCGTGTATAGCCCGAGCGTGGGCTTTACCGTTTTCTGGTTGGAAGTACGCGCGGGTAATAGCTAGGGGCAACCCTGCGGACAATACCACCTGGCCAACTTGCAACACTACTGCGGAAAAACCTACGCGCCCCCACTCCGCAGAGTCCAGGATTCGAATGGAGAACGGCTGTACTAAAAGGGCGCCTAGTCCCTGTAGCGCTGCTCCAAGCAGGTAGTAGACCGATTGCCTCGTGTGAGATACCGGTGCTTTTGCTGAATCAGCCAAAGTAGTCCATTTTGGGGGCAACGAGTGTGGTGGAGGACGAACGGGCTAGTCGGTCCGGAAGGTGCTCAAATGGGTCACGAAGGAAGTGAAGCGGAGATGGCTTGACGTCGTTAACCAACGGGCCGACTTCGCGCTTCTTGAGCCCTAGGATCGCTTGAGCTTTCGCAATTGGGGCACCAACCCAGTAGTCGGCGAATGCCCGAACGGAGGGCGTGTCCCACCCGAGCGTGTGCCGAAGTTCCTCGGGCGATTGCATATATTCGTAGCCCAACTCCGCCCGTGCAACGGACAAGAGTGTTGGGCCATCGGTGGCGTCTTCGTAGAATTCAGGCCACAAGCGCCGGAGATACTCTTCGGAAGAGGTTTCTTGAATACCGGCGATCTGGAAATGGGGCCCGTAGATACTCACCGGCGTTTCTACCGCAGCCCCGTAAATTAGCGCCGTTGCCAAACGGTTGGAAATTACTTTCTTGGAGCTCATGAGTAACCACATAACTCGAGCCAGGAATGCTGAGTCGCGCCGTTCGCCTGCGCTGGTAATGGTGTGACCAGCGTCTGTCCAGGCCTTGACGATTTCTGGCTTTTGAAGGTCGTCGACGTGCATACACACGAGAGCCGATCCTTCGCGCTCAAAAATTTCACGGGCATATGCGTTCTGGTCGCCGTCCACGGACACCAATCGTGTGCCGTGGAAAGGGAAAACGACTGCGTCGATAGTGCGTTCTATTGGAGGTCCACTGCGGTTGACCATCTCGGCTAAATAGAGGGCGGGGGCGCCGATTGCGGTGCTTCTAAAGCCCGTCTCGCGAACCGACTCTTCTTCGGTCCACCCCCGAGAATCGTGGGTCCACACAAAGAGATTGCCTGCGGGGGCAGCGCTGGCTAGATCGGCAAAGTGCGTTGAAATTGGTGTCACGGGTGTCCAGCCGTGCTGAAGCAGCCCTCGCATATGGCGTGGGCGGGGTAGACCTGCGTGACCGGCTAAAACCGCGGAGTGGCCGTAGAAGTGATTCTGGATATCCATTACGGACCGGACTCCTTTTGAGAGAAATTATGGAACTGCGTGGGCCTGCGAAGTAGCGACCGCATTCAAGGATACGACACATTGCATGAGCGAACCTGTCCCGTCTGTATCTAGCTGGTGCCCGAACTTAGCAAGACATTTTGCATTCCGCCCTTACCGTTGCCGGCTGCCACCCACACGGAACCGTCCGTGCGCCGAAGCAAAATATTCTTCTGTTGACCAGAGGTGAAGCCAAATGCGGGCATCTTCTGATCTGCTGTTTGCCATGGTCCTGAAAGCGCCGTACGTGGCTTGAAGCCTCCCACGCCGTCTCCCGGGTAGAGCCAATTTGTGCCGGACGAGGTGTTCGCCAGAAGATCGGCTTTGCCATCACCATTGAAATCTCCAGTGGCCACTACCGCGGAAAAGATATCCCATCCACTTCCGATCTGTCGTCGTGAAAGAAATCCTCCTGAGCCGTTGCCGGGATACAGGAAAAGTGCCCCTTGCGACGTTCGGGCCATTATGTCCCCGGAGCCGTCACCATTCCAGTCGGTTGTCGCGACGATGGAGGCAAAGATTTGCCAGCCCTTACCGATCGTCTTAGGCGCTAGGAAGTTCCCACGCCCGTCAGTCGGGTAGAGCAAGAGTGTGCCATCGACGGCCCTGGCCAGCAGGGCCGTTCCGCCTTTTCGATCAAAGTCTTTGGCCACTGAAACAGAGGTGAATGTTTGCCATCCGGCGCCAACTTGTCGCCGGGTCAACCATCCGCCGTGCCCGTTGCCCGGGTAGAGATAGAGTTGCCCCGTCTTGGCGACGGCCAAAACGTCGGTGTTCCCATCGCCGTCGAAGTCGCCAGCCTCTAGCACCCTCGCGAATACCTGCCATGCGCTGCCAACTTGCACCGACATCGCAAAATTGCCCTTACCGCCGCCTAAGTACGTGGTGAGTGCGCCGCTGGAGTTACGAACGACGATGTCGCTTTTACCGTCGCGATTGATGTCGAGGCCACCGAGCACAGAATCGAACGCTCCCCAACCGCGGCCAGCAATAGCGGGAGATGCGAAACCGTTAGAACCATTCCCAGAGTACAAATACAGGTCTCCGGACGTGGAAATGGCGAAAAGATCTGCCTTCCCATCGCCCGAGAAATCACCGGCAGGAAGGACAGAAGCGAACTGCTGATAGCCCTGACCGATGCTGATCCGAGGCTTAAATCCTGCTTTTCCGTTCCCGGCATAAAGCCATAGCACCCCGTCTGTCCCCACGGCTACGAGGTCGTTAAACCCATCGCGGTTGAAGTCACCCGGCGCGAGTACAGACTTGAAAATGCTCCACCCAGAGCCAACTTGTGTTCGTGGGCGAAGTCCTCCTTGACCGTCACCGGCGTAAAACCAAAAATTCCCGCTGGCGTCGCGCGCGAGGAGATCAGCGTTTCCGTCACCATTAAAATCTTTGGTGGCAGTGACGACGTCGTAGATATCCCACCCTGTGCCGATCACGGTCGCTGCACCGAAAGTCCCATCTGCGAGCCCTCGCTGGAGCAGCAGTTTTCCGTCAGCGGTCTTCGTCAACAGATCGGCGCGTCCGTCTGAGGTGTAATCACCTGATGTGAGGCGCTGTACCTTTGTGAACAGAGCCGGAGCGCTGGCGCCAGCAAAACGCTTCAGCCCAGCGGAATCACCGTTCCAAACGTTGGAGTCACCCAAGAATGGTCCGGTGCTGCTGTATTGCCACATGCTGTAGGTGCTCCAGCTTGCGGGCAGGGTGCCTGCGTCGTTGCTCGCGGAGAGCGGGTATGCGGCCAGCCATAGCGGGTAGTCACCGAAAGCAGCAGAGTTTCCTGTGCATTGCGTCCACCAGTCAGTGGTGGTGTAAATCGCCGGAATACGTCCGGTTAGCGATTTCATGGTGGTACCGAATTCTTTGAGCCACTGAACCATTTGACTCGCGGTCATCCCGTAGCAAACATTTCCAGTGTTGTACCCGAGGTCTGTGCGTCCCACGTAGGGGTTGTACTCAATATCAATCACGGGAGGAAGTGTGGAACCGTCGGCGCTCCATCCACCACCGTTGGCCACAAAGTACTTGGCTTGGGAAGCTCCAGAGGACCAGTTGGGAATAGCGAAGTGGTATGCGCCGCGCGTCATACCAACCTGGCGCGAGCCGTTGTATTGCTGAGCGAAGTTCGCGTTGGTGTAGAAACTACCCTCGGTGGCCTTCACATAGGCAAAGCGCGAACCCTGGGACCACTGCGATGCCCAATCCACATTTCCCTGATAGGCGCTGACGTCTTGGCCAGGAACTCCAAAGCTGGGACGCCAATGCGTTGCACTAAAGGCCTCAGCACTCACGGCTTGCCGTGATAGCACGCCGCTGGTTCCAGAGGACACGTACTTCTTTGAAGCGTTGGTCTCCATTGTGGCGCCAGCTGGGCCGATGGCTTTGAGGAGTTGTTCCTCTTTACTTCCGGCCGGTGCTGGAACCGCAGAGGCCGTTGCGGTTGCGGTGGGGGACATAGTGGGCGCAACCGTCGTCGTACTTTGTGCGGTGGCGGCGGGGGAGGCCGACGGCGAAACAGTCGCCGCGCTGCTGGTTTTCGTGGCGGATGCTGTGGGGCTGGGCGACGACGTTGAACTGGTCAGCGAATCGGCGTTAGCCGCGCCCGGCGACAGTAGTCCAAGTGTGGTGACGCAAACGGCGGCGAATGCGGCGCCGCGGAGTGTTCGAGACTGAAGTGCGCTCGGGTGGCGGCGGGAAAGTGCAGGCTTAATCATGGATGACTCCGGGGCAGTACGGGGAGGAGCTCAGCTTGCACTGAAACTTTACGGGCCGCTAGTTGCGACAGGTGTTTTGCAAACTCTAGGGGCTAACGCGAATACCCTAACACCTCGCGCCTGATGTGACCAGAGTGATCCATGTGACTCGAGTGACTAAACGAACGGCGCATCGATCGACTTCTGAGTTGGTTGTTTTCCACAGGCAATCTCGTATGACTTTTATTCAGCTCTGTGCTGGCTTACCGTGTTGGCTAATAGGGGACATGCCAGCAGGTCGACGGCGCAAGACGTACGGGGGAAACGTGGATGCAATAGCTATTGTCGAGGATGAGGTCCGTGAGCTGATTAGACGGCGTGGCCTAGATCCTCTGACGCAAGCGAGCGACGTTCGTCGTCTGGTTGAGGCGGCGGTTAGCGACTACGACGAACGCTCGATGCTGGGAGCGGTGCCACCATTGGGACACGCAGAGACCGTGCGCCGCCAAGTATTCGATGCTGTTGCCGGGTTTGGGGCCCTGCAACCGCTCTTGGACGATCCCAGCATTGAAGAAATTTGGCTCAACGCGCCTCATGAAATATTCGTGGCGCGTAACGGTGAGTCTGAACTGACTTCCATTTCGCTGACGGACCAGCAGGTCAAAGACCTCGTGGAACGGATGCTGAAGAGTTCCGGCAGACGACTGGACCTCTCCTCGCCCTTTGTGGATGCGGCATTGCCTGATGGTTCCCGTCTCCACGTCGTGATCCCCGATGTCACCCGCCGGCATTGGGCAGTAAATATTAGAAAGTTCGTGGTCAAAGCAACCCGGCTTGAACACCTTGTGGAATTCGGCACACTCACCCCGCAGGCCGCACGCTTCCTCGGAGCGGCCGTGAGTAGCGGCTTGAACGTACTGGTCTCGGGAGCTACTCAAGCGGGGAAGACCACCATGCTCAATTGCCTTGCCGCCAGCATTGGCTCGCGTGAACGTGTGGTCACTGTTGAAGAAATTTTTGAGCTCAAGCTTCCACTCCGCGATGTAGTGGGCCTCCAATGCCGGCAGGCAAACCTCGAAGGTGAAGGAGAGATTCCGCTACGCAGGCTAGTTAAAGAAGCTCTGCGTATGCGGCCCGACCGGCTGATCGTGGGAGAGGTTCGTGAAGCCGAGAGCCTAGACATGCTGATCGCCTTGAACAGTGGCCTGCCTGGGATGTGTACGGTCCACGCGAACTCCGCGCATGACGCTGTCACCAAGATCTGTACCCTGCCGCTGCTAGCCGGAGCCAACATATCCAGCCACTTTGTGGTGCCCACCGTAGCGTCCTGTGTTGACTTAGTAGTGCACTGCACGCGACTCGCTAACGGGCGCCGGCGAGTATCGGAAATACTCGCGTTGGGACGTCGAGTCGAAAACGGTGTGATTGAGTCCACCATGGTGTTCTCAATCAAAGATGGCGAACTAGCCCCAACCGGGACTGGGCTGCCTTCAGCAGACAAGCTTGCATTGGCAGGTTACGACGCAGCCTCGCTTTTGGAGGTTCGCTAATGTCGGCGGCTTGGGGGCTTCTTTTTGGTGCCGGGCTCTTCCTGATCTGGTGGTCATTTTGGGCTGTGCCCGCAAAGCCAAAACGTGACGCTAAACCATCACGGCTCGAATTGATGCTCCTGAGCGCCGGGATCGAACGGGTCAGCGCAACGGGCCTAATCGTCTCCTGCTTCGCAGTCGGGCTTGTGGTGCTTTTGGTTTTCTTTGTTTTCACACGCTCGTGGCAGATCGCTGCGTGCTTTGGCCTATTCGGCGGGTGGCTCCCGCTGGCTTTAGTGAGCTGGCGGGCCAAAAAGCGCACGGCCGTGCTACGCCAGCTATGGCCCGACGTCGTTGACCACCTCCGCTCCGCCATCCGGGCTGGTCTCTCACTTCCGGAAGCGCTGATGCAATTGGGCACCAAAGGTCCGGAGGAGTTGAGGCCCCTCTTCTTGGAGTTCGCTGCTGACTACCGTTCAGGTGGGCAGTTCGATCAGTCGCTCACGCTCCTGAAGGCTCGCATTGCTGACCCAGTGGCAGACCGGATCATTGAAGCTTTGCGTCTGACAAGGGAGGTCGGCGGTTCAGACCTGGGCCGGCTCTTGGGCACCCTCGCAGAATTCCTGCGTGATAGTGGCAGAACCCGGAGCGAGCTTGAAGCGCGCCAGTCGTGGACAGTAAACGCCGCCAGACTTGCTGTTGCGGCACCATGGATAGTTCTGCTGCTGATGGCTTCGCGGCGCGAGGCAGTGACAGCCTACAGCTCCACCCTCGGTTTGCTTGTCCTTGTTGGCGGCTTAGTGATCTCCGTGGTCTGCTATCGCGTGATGCTGCGGATTGGTGCCCTCCCAGAAGATGAGCGGGTGCTCCGGTGAGTGCGCTGAACGCGTCAGCGGTATTTTGTGGGGTTGTCCTGGGAGGTGGGCTCTGGCTGGTGATGGTCAGGCTGCCGTTTATGCGAGCCACTACGTTCACAGACCGCATTGCCCCGCAGCTGCGTTCAGCCAGTAACGAGTCTCGGTTACTCCGGACGGCGAAACAGAACATCACACCTTTCGGCGCCCTGGAACGGATTCTTGCTCCCGCGCTCCGGGACGCAGTCCACTGGATGGCACGGTTTAATACAGGCGCCTCGGCACTTAGCCGACGCCTAGCCCAAGCTGGCATCAAAAAGAGCGCAGTGGACTTCCGGGCAGAACAGCTGCTCTGGGCAGGAGCGGGATTTGTCGTGGGCGTAGTGGCCATTGTGAGTTCGGCCGCGGCAGGCCGATTCAATCCCTTAATAGCGGTTATAGCCGTGGTGGGAAGCGCCTTAGCCGGGTTTGTAGCGCGCGACTATGTCTTAGGGGTGACCATCCGACGCCGTGAAGCCAGGATGCTCTCAGAATTTCCTAGTCTGGCGGAACTAATGGCGCTCGCAGTCAGTGCGGGGGAGAGCGCCACCGGCGCCTTGGAGCGGATATGCCGTTCGGCCAAGGGCGAGTTGGCCTCGGAATTCGCGGAAATTTTGGCTCAAACTCGGGCGGGAAAACCACTTGTTGAGGCGCTCCAGGACTTTTCCAGACGCACTGACCTTGCGCCGCTTGTGCGGTTTGTCGACGGGATCGTTGTGGCCGTGGAGCGAGGGACCCCACTAGCCGAGGTTTTACGAGCTCAAGCGCAGGATGTGCGTGACATGTCCAAACGCGAGCTGATGGAATCTGCGGGCAAAAAAGAAATTGCCATGATGGTTCCGCTCGTTTTCGGGGTATTGCCGCTGACCGTCATTTTCGCAATATTCCCTGGTATTGCTGCCATCTCGCTCAATCCCTAACGGGCTAACCGGATTTCAAAAATCAGATTAAATCTCATCACTAGCAAGGAAAGAAACCATGAAAATCCAAACAATCACGCAAACTACCTTGACCATGTACCGGGCGTCAGCTCAACTGATCGCCCTCGCACTCACTGCACTACTCGGACTGAACGGATCGCTGGGTCAGTCCGTGCCCGGAGCAAATACAAGCCCGCTGGACCGGACTGAAAACAGCGAACGCGGCGATGTTCCCGGTTGGGTCATGATCACACTGATGTCTGCCGCTCTCGTGGCACTCTTGCTAGCGATCGCCGGCCCCGCATTGGAAGGGTTGTTCAATCAGGCAATGGATAGTGTCGGCAAGAAATAAGTTCCTCAAGGGGACTTTATCTACGGCCAGCCGGGATTCGGAGCGGGGCTCTGCCGTTGTGGACTTTGTCCTCGTTGGAGCGCTGCTCACCATGTTCTTTTTGGCGATTATTCAGCTCACGCTTGTTCTCCATATCCGGAACACTCTGATTGATGCTGCGGCTTCCGGTGCGCGGTACGGAACGCTCGCTGACCGAGGCCCCGCCGATGCGGTTCAACGCGCTAAGGACTTAACAACTTCGGCACTGAATGCGGACTTCGCTCAAGACGTTACGGTGTCAGAGACTGAATACCAGGGGGTAAGAACCATGGAAGTTAGGATTTCTGCCCCGCTGCCTGTCATTGGCCTCATTGGTCCTAGTGCGGCGCTGGAGGTGACAGGGCATGCAGCAGTGCAGCGCTAGCGTTGAACGCTTCAAACATCGGCTCCTACTCGCGCTGGGCCGCGATGCACACGGACGGGCCACCGCCGCGAACCAGGCTGGCAACGCCATTGTTGAGTTCACCTTTTTGTCCGTGCTGCTTATGGTTCCAGTGGTGTACTTCATCTTGACCGTGGCTCAACTTCAGGCCGCTTCATTTGCTGCGGTTGGCGCCACGGATCAAGCTGCCAAGGTTTACGTCGCCCAGGCCAACCCTGCAGATGGAAGAGTAGCCGCACAGCAAGCGGCAATGCTTGCGCTCGCGGACCACGGGTTCGGTCAAGAAGCAGGCAGTATGTCAATTACGTGCGCCCCGGGCAGTTGTTCAGATTCTGGTTCGATCGTGACCGTGAGTTTGGATCTGAGCGTTCCACTGCCATTGATGCCCTTTGATAACGGCAACCGTCTCAACGTCGGGAAGGTCTCGTCATCGGCGAGCCAAATCGTGGGACGTTTCCGGTGATGAGTCCCAAAATTCGAGAAGCTCTCACCCCGTCAACAAACACCAAGGACGGAGAGCGATCCAACGAAGGCGGCCAGCTGATGGTCATGATCATTGGGTACGTGCTCCTTTCACTACTTCTGGCAACCGTTGTTATGGCCATCTCGAATGTGTACATCGAGCACAAGAAACTGCTTTCGGTTGCTGACAGTGCTGCAGTAGCCGCAGCGGACAGCTATTCCCTTGGCCAAAATCAAGGCGGCTCTTCACCGGTGGCGGAATTGAACTCGCAACGCGTCTACAACTCGGCCCAAGATTTTCTGGTTAAGGACAACGCCACGGTCCGCTTTAACGCCCTTGCTCTTGACCCAAGGACCGGCAGCACCGACGGACGAACTGCGAACGTTGTCCTCACCGCCGTCGTACATCCACCAGTAGTGAACTTTCTCATCCCAGACGGGATCAGAATTGAAGCGAGCTCGACGGCGCGGTCTAGGCTGGTGCGATAAACACGCCACGCGCTGCTATAGCGTAGGCTGGATTGACCATGGCTGCCATAGATTTTCCCGCGGAAATCCGCGCATTACGAAGCACGTACACCTCCATCGAACAGGTCTCCAACGTCGAACAAATCCGTGAGGATATTGAAGACTTGTCCGATCAGGCTGGTGCCCCTGATCTTTGGGATGACCCTGCGGCAGCCCAAATCGTGACCTCAAAGCTCTCTCACCGCCAGAGCGAACTCGAACGTCTCACTACTCTGGCTGACCGAATCGATGACCTTGAAGTTTTGGTTGAACTGGGCCAAGACGAAGACGACTCAGATTCGATGGATGAGGCCGCTGCGGAACTGGAATCGATCCGTAAGTCGCTGGCTCAGCTAGAAATCGTGACGCTGCTGGCCGGCGAATACGATTCGCGCGAAGCCGTAGTAACTATTCGCTCCGGTGCCGGTGGCGTTGATGCAGCTGACTTTGCCGAGATGTTGATGCGTATGTACCTACGCTGGGCGGAGCGCCATGGCTATCCCACCACCGTGATGGACACTTCCTATGCCGAAGAGGCTGGGCTCAAGTCCGCCACCTTCGAGGTCAAAGCGCCTTATGCCTTTGGAACTTTGAGCGTTGAAGCAGGGACACATCGTTTGGTTCGGATCAGTCCTTTTGACAACCAGGGTCGCCGGCAGACGTCCTTCGCCGCGGTGGAGGTTATTCCTCTGATTGAGCAAACAGACTCGATCGAGATCCCGGACAATGAAATCCGTGTTGACGTGTTCCGCTCATCTGGCCCCGGCGGACAGTCCGTGAACACCACTGACTCAGCTGTCCGGTTGACACACATTCCCACCGGCACCGTGGTGTCCATGCAAAACGAGAAATCGCAATTGCAGAACCGTGCAGCAGCCATGCGGGTCCTTCAGTCGCGGCTTCTGCTACTCAAAAAAGAGCAGGAAGACGCTGAGAAGAAAGCCTTCGCTGGAGACATCAAGGCGTCCTGGGGGGACCAGATGCGTTCCTACGTTCTCAACCCGTACCAGATGGTCAAGGACTTACGGACTAACTTCGAAGTCGGTAACACCTCCGCGGTCTTGGACGGCGACATTGATGACTTTATTGACGCAGGCATTCGCTGGCGCGCGGATAATCGCAACGCGGCCGAGTAGTCACGGTTGATCACCGATTAGGCGACACACCGCGCTAAACGGGGGCCAAGGGTGGGTTCAATGCCTATAGTCGAAAGGCCGGAGCCTACTTCCCCCAAGCGAAAGCCCGAGCACCGGTAGCTGGACAGGGCAATTTTTTGCGCTCTCCTGCCGGGTTTACGAAGAGTCATGATTCGTTTCGAAAATGTCACCAAGGTCTATGACCAAAAGGCGCGTCCTGCACTGGATTCGGTGAGCCTAGAGATCGACCGAGGCGAATTTACCTTCCTCGTCGGGGCTTCCGGTTCAGGTAAGTCCACGTTCCTGCGCTTGGTCCTCAAAGAGGACCGTGCCACCTCCGGGTCCGTCTATGTCGCCGGGCAAAACGTGGACAACATCTCCAGCTGGCGTGTGCCCAAGCTGCGCCGTGGCATCGGTGTGGTGTTCCAGGATTTCCGCTTGTTGCCGCAAAAAAATGTCTTCGCCAATGTGGCCTTCGCTATGCAGGTCATTGGGAAGAGTCGAGCAGTTATCCGCGAGACAGTGCCTGAGGTGCTTAAGACGGTTGGTCTTGAGGGCAAAGAACGCCGTATGCCTCACGAACTTTCTGGTGGTGAGCAGCAGCGCGTGGCGATCGCCCGCGCCGTCGTCAATAAGCCGGGCATTCTGCTCGCTGACGAGCCCACTGGAAACCTTGACCCCACCACTTCGATGGGGATTATGGCTGTTTTGGACAAGATTAATCAGAACGGCACCACGGTTGTTATGGCCACGCACGACGACGATATTGTCAACGAAATGCGCCGGCGTGTGATCGAGCTAAAAAATGGTTTGGTTGTCCGTGACGAAGCGAAGGCTTTGTACACGTCGATGGTCCCGGTGGTCAGCGCTCGTGGGGAACGTCCGGATTCCGGTTCGCGCTCCACCGACCGGTCAACGGACCCAAGCCGTTCAAAAGGTTCAGACAGTTCAACGGGTTCGAACCGCACCGATGAGGAGGGCCAGAAGTGAGGCTCGCGTTTATCCTCGGTGAAATCGGCGGGGGCCTGCGGCGCAACCTATCCATGGTGGTTTCTGTCATTCTTGTGACCTTTGTGTCGCTAACATTTGTGGGCGCCGCGGGGATGTTGCAATTGCAGATCAACCAGATGAAAGGCTTCTGGTACGACAAGGTCCAGGTTGCCATTTTCCTGTGCAGTGACGGTTCGACGGCGACTGGTTGCGCGAGCGGGCCGGTGACTGCGGAGCAGAAAGATAATCTGCAAAAACTCTTGGAGTCTGACAACGTCAAGCAGTACGTCAACGACTTCCAGTTTGAGTCCCAGGATGAGGCTTTTAAGCACTTCAAGGAGCAGTTCTCCAATTCACCGATCGTTGACTCGGTCACTGCAGACCAGCTGCCTTCTTCGTTCCGGATCAACCTGAAAGACCCGCAGAAGTACCAGATCATCTCTGAGACGTTCTCTTCTCAGCCAGGCGTTGAGTCCGTGACGGACCAGCGTCAATTGCTAGAGAAGCTGTTTTCTGCGATGAATGCAGCGTCCCTGGTAGCGGTGACGATTGCCGGTGTGATGATCGTCTGCGCCATCTTGCTGATTGCCACCACCATTCGGCTTTCGGCCTATAGCCGTAGGCGCGAGACGGGAATTATGCGGTTGGTGGGTGCCTCCAAAACCGTGATCCAACTGCCGTTTGTTCTTGAAGGTGTTATTGCAGCAGTGATTGGCGCAGTGTTGGCCTCGGCTACGCTTTGGGCAGTAGCGCACTTCTTCCTTGGCGAAGTCCTTGCCAAGCAGTACCCCCAGACTGCGTTTATCTCGGCTGGCCAAACGTTGATTTTGGCTCCCGCGTTGATTGCCCTAGGTGTCCTCTTGGCTGGCGTTTCCTCGTTGTTGACGCTGCGACGTTATCTGAAGGTTTAGACATGATCTCCATAAAGGATTATTCGATGCGCGCATTCAAGGGCAGCGGCGCTGTTCGCAGCACTTCACGTAGGGCTGTTCGCCGGGCAAGCCAGGTGATGGGTTCTGCTCTAGTCCTTACGTTGACCCTCAGCCTTGGAGCTGTGCCAGCAGCGCATGCGGATAGTTTAGAAGATCAACAGAAGGCTCTTCAGGATCAGGCAGCAAGGGTTCAAGATTCTCTCGAGTTCGTTGATGCCAAGATTGCCAAGGCTGCCGGCGACTTGGTGGTGTACCAAGGACAGCTTCCCGGCGCCCAGCAGGCCCTCCTTGCAGCCCAAGGCCGCGTAGCCACCGCTACCTCCGAAGTTCAGGCCATGGCGGCTCGAGTAGATATGGCTCAGCAGAACAAAGCCAAAATCACCGAGCAGATGAACACGGACAAGCAGAAGCTGGCGTCAACCAAAAAGCTCATCGGTCAGATCGCATCGCAGGCTTATAAGTCCGGGGGAGTGCCCTCTGATCTGTCACTCTTTTTCGGAGCAGACGGCACTGGATCTTTGACTGACACCATGGATCTTGCTGATCAAGCGTTGCGAGCTCAAAACTCTGCCATGGACAAGTTGTCCCAGCAGAACGCCACCAACGTGAACTCACAAGCCCGTCTTGTTGCCGTTGAGGCTGAGATCAAAGACCTTAAAGCTAAGGCCGACGCTGCACTTGCTCGTGAGCAGGCAGCGCGTGATGATGCAGCGTCAAAAAAGGCCGCTGTGGACAAACTTGTTTCAGACACCACCGCGCTGAACAACCAACTTCAAGCTGCTAAACCTGGCATCCAGAAGAAACTTGCCAGTGTTCAAAGTGCGCAAAACGAAGTTGCAGCGCAGATCAAGGAACGCGATCGTAAGCTTCGCGAAGCTTGGGAAGCAGAACAGCGCCGCAAAGCTGCCGAGGCTGCCGCAGCCGCTGCGGCAGCACAAGCTGCTGCGGAGGCCGCAGCGGCAAAAGCCGGACAAGCAGCTCCGCCGGCCCCGCCGACCCCGCCGGCCTACACCCCAAGCCAGGGTTCGCCGTCGGCCTTTGGTCTCCGGCACCCGTTCAGTGGTGACATTCCCATCACCTCCGGGTTCGGTTGGCGCGCAACACCGCCTGGCACCATCGACTTCTATGGCACCGGTGGATACATGCACACCGGTATCGACTTCGGTGCGGCATGTGGCACCCCGGTGTACGCTGCAGCGGCTGGTGAGGTCACCGTGGGTGGCTGGACCAATTACGGTGGCGGCAACACGGTGATGATCTCGCACGGAGTTGTCCAAGGCAACTCCTTGACCACGGTTTACTACCACAACAGCAGTGTTGTGGTCTCTCCCGGGATGCGCGTCAGCCAAGGTCAGCTCATTGCCTATTCGGGCACCACAGGTAACTCCACTGGTTGCCATGCCCACTTCGAGACGTGGCTTAATGGCTCGCCGGCTGACCCCATGACCCTGCTCTAGGTTTTCTGCGCGTAAACTAGTGGGAATCAATTCGTTCTAAGGAGTTTTACCGTGCCCAGAGAGAGTGGCCGGAAGGTAGTGGCCACCAACCGCAAGGCCCGGCACGACTACCACGTTCTTGATACCTATGAGGCTGGTATTGCCCTCATGGGGACCGAGGTGAAGTCCTTGCGTGAAGGCCATGCCTCAATGGTTGATGGTTTTTGCACCTTCTACAACGATGAGTTGTGGATGGAAGGCATCCACATCCCGGAGTACAACCAAGGCAGCTGGACCAACCACGCAGCACGCCGGCGCCGGAAGCTGCTTTTGCATCGCGAAGAGCTCATCAAAATCAGCCACAAGATTCGTGAATCCGGTTTTACGATAGTGCCGCTTCAGCTGTACTTCGTAGATGGCCGGGCCAAGGTTGAGATTGGCATTGCCCGGGGTAAAAAGGACTATGACAAGCGCCAAACGCTGCGTGAGCAACAGGACAAGCGCGAGGCGTTGCGCGCCATGCGCGAAAAAAACCGCGGTAGCTAAGATTCCTGGCTGGAAGGCCAAGGGCAGTTTGTTTCCTCAAGGCCTGCGCCGTTCTGCCGGCTGAGGTGGCGGGGTGCCCTGTGCCGCGCTATACTGAAAAGTCCTGCTGGACACTTCGGTGCACGTCAGGTATTGGTAACAAAATACGGGGATGATCGGTTTCGACGGTGTTCGTCGCGCCAGGTGAAGCGGGCCGAGGATGCAGAATTATCTCGTAAACGCTGTCTGCAAACCAATAAGTGCCGAATCAAAGCGCACTGACTTCGCTCTCGCTGCCTAAGCAGTAAGACAGTCCGTCAGCCCGGGGATGCTATCGCTCCGGATACTGGCGTCATTAAGATAGCCACTGCTAGTTACTTTTGTCATTGGAGTAGCTGGGACTTTTAGATGACTGGGCCCGGATCGGCTACCTGTTTGCAGGATGGCCGGGGCCGAGAAAATCCGACGCAAACTGCGCCCGGAGAAGCCCTGGCAACACCACATCGGACGGGGGTTCAATTCCCCCCATCTCCACATTTTGAAAGCCCTCAGATCCTTTTGATCTGGGGGCTTTCTTTGTGTCCGCAGAGAAGATTACGGGTGGGACTACGCTTCGAAAGCGGGTGCACCATAGGCGAGCTAATTTGCAACATAAAAGATCCCCTTAGCGCTCTGACCTTGCATGATATTCGTGCCTTAGCATCACCGGTTTATAACACCCATAACGATTCTGGTGCATCCATTTTCCACCGGATCCTTGTTCTCAGAACGGGATTAGTCTGGCGCTATCTAATCGCTCAGTGAGGTGGAAATCATGAAAAAAGTATGGAGGTTCATCGCCGCAGCCGTCTTGCTCACGGGTGGTCTTGGCGTGGTCTCGGCTCCGGCAAACGGAGCAACGGTCAGCTGTAGCGTGGATTGGGGGTCGCTCACCAAAACGCAGCAGCATTCAACTACCGCTGCCCTAACGAATGTACGCACCGGCCACCATGACTGTTTTGACCGTCTGGTGATCGACATTTCCGGCAAGGGCGCTGGCTACTCCGTGAGCTACGTGTCAGCCGTGCACCAAGAAGGATCGGGACTAGTGGTTCCTTTGCGGGGTGGTGCCTTTTTGAACGTTGTGCTCAGAGCTCCGGCGTACACGTCAACGGGGGCTTCCTCGTACAACCCCATTAACCGCAAAGAACTCACCAGCGTCTTGGGCTACCAAACGTTCCGCCAAGTAGCATTTGCTGGTTCTTTCGAGGGGCAAACTACCTTGGGGCTGGGCGTGCGGGCCAGGCTTCCGTTTAGGGTCTTCACCTTGGATGGCCCTGGCGCAGGCAGCCGCGTGGTGATAGATGTAGCTCACCGCTGGTAGGCGCTTGGGTAGGATTCATATATCCGTGATTCTTACCCAAGCCAAGGGGGACACCAGACGTGGAGCAGCGCAGACGACGCCAACGAAACACTCTAGTTCTGCAGTTGAAGCCTCTAGACGTCTTCCATGCGGTGCTGTCTTTTGTCCTCGAAGTGGCCATGCTGGCCGCCTTCGGATTCTCAATGATTCGTTTGGTCCCAGGCCCGTGGGGAATTGTTCTTGGCCTGGTTGTCGCGGCGATTGTGGTCAGTGTCTGGGGAGGGTTCTTGGCACCTAAAGCACGACGACGGTTGAGCTGGCCTCTGCTGCCAGTCGCCACCTTGGGCCTCTTTTTAGTCGCGGCACTGTTGCTGCTTTTGGCTTCCCTACCGGTATTGGCGCTGGTGATGACCATTCTGGCTGTGGTGCATGTGGCTTTGGGTTTCTACTTGTACCGGCGGGCGCATTAGAGCAGCTCACCCAGCAGGATCCCCACTCCAGCAGCAGTGATGCCTACGAGCAAGTTGGCGCCGACATTCAGCACGGCACCCACAACGCGTTTTTCACTGATGAGACGCACAGTTGCAGTAGTCCATGAGCTAAACGTGGTCAGACCACCAGCCAAACCGGTGCTGATGACAAGCTGCCAGCCACTGCTTAGGTGCCCGGAATGAGCCCACCCAAACGCTAGGCCGATCAGTAACGAACCAACCGCATTGACCCAGAACGTTGCCCACGGCCAGTGCCGATGATGCGGGTGGTTGGACGCGAAGTAACCGTCCAGAGCAAACCGGACGAGCGTCCCAAGTGTGCCCGCGAAGCCGATCACGAGAGTCAGCAGCAAGGGATTCATGCCCGGCCCCTCGGAATTTGATCTTTGCTTGGGGCGCCCAGGGCTGGGTTGTCAGAATCTAGAGGGCTTGTGCCAGCGCCTATGCGTTGCCCTGTGATCCAACCTGCACCGGCCGCCGCTAACCCCAGGACGAGTGAAAGCCCCAAATAGCCCAAAAATAAGCCGATCCTCCCCGTGCTGGCAAAGGTATTCAGACTCAAGGCCACAGCGGAAAATGTTGTGAACGAGCCTAGGGTCCCGGGGCCGATGCCTGCACGAATCCACATGGCTGTTCCGGGGCGGGCTATCCACCACGTGCTCAAGACAGCCAGGACAAAGCTACCCCCAACGTTGATGGCCAGGGTGATCCAGGGGATTCCGGTGGTGTGCGGTTCTAAGAGACTCAGCCCGTAACGTATCTCGGTGCCTATGAAGCCACCTACGGCGACGGCGAGCCAAGTACGGCGAGAGTGCCCGCCTACTGCAGTCAGCACTTGGCCCTTCACGCTTTGGTGCTCTCAGCGGAGTGTCTGGCAGGACTGATTGCCTCCGAAAGCGTGCAGCCAGCATGTGCAGTGGTGCTGCTAACCCAGAGAGCGGCGCCTATACTATCGCTAAGATCAATTTCGCGGCGGTCCCTACCAGTGCCGATGCCAATCATGAGTGGCCCACCAAAGGGACGGCGACCAATTAGTTCAATTTTGGTGTCTACGGCGATGGATTCTTCGGCAAGGTAGCGCAGGAGATCAGGATTCTCGTCGCTGATGCGAGTGATTTGCCCCAGGTGGCCGGCATCGAGCGCGGACAGTTGGTGAGCAGGCGGGACAATGATGGTTCCGTCGGCGCTTGGGATGGGATCGCCGTGGGGGTCCCTGGCGGGGTTGCCGAGCTTTTCAGCCATCCGGTCAATAAAGGTGTCAGAGACAGCATGCTCCAGCTGCTCGGCCTCGTCATGAACTTGGTCCCAACTGTAACCAAGTTCCTGAACTAGGAACGTTTCAATCAAACGGTGCCGCCGAACCATAGCCAAGGCTAAGCGGAGGCCCTCTGGAGTCAGTGTTACGGCACTATAAGGCTGGTGATCAACTAGGCCTTGCTCCTTGAGTTTGCGCACCATCTCCGATACCGAGGAGTTGGCCACCCCTAGTCTGACAGCTAGTTGGGAGGAAGTGATGGGTTTTTCCTGCCACTCCGTGTAGCTGTAAATGACCTTCACGTAGTCCTCTATTGAGGATGAGGTAACAGGGGTCTTCACGAGTTCCAGCCTACCGGGTTTAGGAGCCAACCACGGTGAGCCACAACAGAACCCCGTTGAGCCCCACTACGAGTGCTGCGCTGGTCATGGCAGCAATGCGCAGCGGCCAACGGTCCACAAATTTGCCCATAATTTCAGCGTTTCCCGTCAACCGAATCAGTGGAATTAGAACAAAGGGAATCCCAAAACTGAGCACTACCTGGCTCAAAACGAGCGCCCAAGTGGGATCCACTCCAAGCGCCAGTAGGACGATCGCAGGCAATAGTGTTGCCACTCGGCGGGCCAAAAGCGGAATACGGATTTTTAGTAGCCCAGCCATAATTGTGGCGCCGGCGTAACAACCAACGGAGGTTGAAGCGAGTCCGGAAGCCAATAGACCTACGGCAAAAATGACTCCCACCACCGGGCCCAAGCTAGCTACGATCGCAGCGTGTGCACCCGGGATGCTATCAGTACCGTCTTGACCACCCAAGGTGGATGCTGCCAAGAGCAGCATGCCAATATTTACCACGCCAGCCAGCGCCAATGCGGCTAAAACGTCCACTCGAGTGGCTGTCAAAAGTCGTGCAACGGCGGCTGGGGGGACGTGGACGTGAGGGCTGGGGCGGTGCCGGTCTCGGGACAGCGCCGAATGTACGTAGATCGCATGTGGCATCACCGTTGCGCCCAACATGCTCGCGGCTAGCAGTACAGTGTCCGGGCCCGCGAAGCGCGGGATTAACCCGGCAACTACGCCACCGGCGTCGGGCGGGCTGAAGACTAACCCGGTCAAAAAACCTACTGTCACGATCGCCAGGAGGAAAACAATGATTAGTTCAAAGGAGCGCTGGCGGTTATTTCCCTGGGCGAGGAGCAGGATCATGGAGATGACCCCAACAATGCAGGCACCCAGCGGCAGTGGAATGCCGAACAATAGCCATAGGGCTAGCGCCCCACCAACAACTTCGGCGATATCGGTAGCGGCGGCAACGAGTTCCGCTTGGAGCCAGTAGGCGCGCCGAGCCGTTTGCGGAAGGCGTTCGCCGAGCAGTTCGGGTAGCGACTTCCCGGTCACAATTCCAAGTTTCGCTGATTGGTATTGGATCAGCATCGCCATCACATTTGCCGCGACGAGGACCCACACCAGTAGGTAGCCGTACTTTGCGCCAGCAGTGAGGTTAGCCGCCACATTCCCAGGATCTACATACGCGATGGCCGCAACGAATGCCGGGCCCAAAAGGCCCAGGAGGGCACGGCGAGAAACGCGATGCGTCTGTACCGAGATAGTGGTGGGGGATGGCTGACTCATGGTGAATGTTCCTTGTAGTCGCCATCGTCATCGAGGGCGAGCGCACACTAGTTCGATGTTCCTTAATAAAATATTTAGATTCACCGAAACTTTAGCTGGGCAGACATAAGAAGGCAATGCCCAGTGCCGCTCAGAGCTTGAGTGTTCGCCAAGCGTGGCAGCGGTACGGCAAGTGCACTGAATCTGTGGGCGAGTACCCCAAGTGCTCATATAGATACCAGTGAAGGTTGTGCAGCATTCGCTCACGAGACTTGTCATTGGCAGAGAGATAAAAACTGCGCGATTTCGCCAGCTCGATGATGCCCACGGGCGTCAGCGGATCCGCCCAATGAATGGTGAGAGATTCGAGGGCCGCGAATTCAGATCCGACGGCGGGCCGAAAGTCGGGTTTTAGAACATCACCAGCATGCATAATCCGTGAGAGGCGATGAACCCAGGGGATGGTGGTGTCCAGTTGATTCCACACCAGCCCTAACACCCCACCCGGAGTCAGAATCCGGGCAACCTCTTCGCTCGCAAGGTGCGGGTCAACCCAGTGCCACGCTTGGGCAACAGTGACTACTTGGAATGTCTGGGCGGACAGGCCAGTGGATTCTGCAGTGCCCAGATAGGACGACACCGTGGGCAGGACCAGCCTCAACTGCATCAGCATGTCATCGGAAGGATCCACGGCGCTGACTTCGAGTCCAAGCTCCACTAAGCGGGCAGTGAATTTACCCGTCCCGGCGCCCAAGTCTGCAGCCCGCCGTGCGCCCTCAGGCACAAGCCACTGAGCAATCTCAAGCGGGTACCCAGGGCGCACCTCGTTGTAGTGTTCGGCACCATCTTCGAAGGCCTTGCCGAGCTCACGGCGACGTTCGTGGTGGATTTTGGGACCGCCAATCACGCGTGGCTATCCTTCCAAGAAGTGGGGCGAGTTTTATACCGCTTCCACTTTAGACCGAGCAGGGTGCTGCACCGGCTGTTCCCGGAGTATTCGGCGCCCAATCGGGGTAGTTGCGGGAATCGTTGGCAGGAACCCAACGACCAGCGTCGATCACGTAGTCCCACCCCAAGCCACTACTGCGAAGTTCGGTCACAGCCTTGATAAGCCGTTCTGCGTCCTCAAGGCGGGATCCAACGCCGAAGCTGGCCCGCAATGATCCAGCTGGCAGCCCAAGCCGCTTCAACAAGGGGTGAGCGCAGAACTTACCGTCACGAATCCCAATTCCGTGCTCTGCAGATAAGTAAGCGGCCACCAGTCCGGCGTCGTAACCTTCTACCGAAAAGTTCACTACACCAATGGTGTCCAGATGATCCTGAGGGAAGATCTTGTGAACCTTCACCCCGCTAATGGAGCTCAAGCCCTCAACAAGGTGGTCACGGATGGCCGCTTCGTGACCGATCCACTGTGATTCGTCGAGACTGGCCAAAATTTGGGTGGCCCGGGCCAAGGTTGCTGCACCCAAAACGTTGGGCGAGCCAGCTTCATGGCGAGCCGGACCGGTAGTCCACGTCACCGAATCCAGCCGAGCTTCCTTGACGGCACCGCCACCGGCAAGAAGCGGGGTGCCTTCATCGAGCCAGTCGCTGCGTCCCACCAGCACTCCTGCGCCGAACGGTGCATACAGTTTGTGGCCGGAGAACGCGAGATAGTCAACGTCCAGTTCCGAAATATTGATTCGGCGGTGCGGAGCTAATTGAGCAGCATCCACAACAATCCGTGCACCATGCTGGTGAGCGAGTGTGGCTAGTCGCTGTAGCGGCAGAACTTCGCCGGTGACATTTGAGGCGCCCGTGACTGCCAGCAAGGAAATCCCGCCGTTAGCGAGTTCAGCATCCAGGGCCCGGACAGTCGCCTCAATCGTTGACTCCGCCACTACGCTGCGGTGTGGCAACCGTTGCCAAGGGAGCAGATTGGCGTGGTGCTCAATATCCAAGTAGAGAACTTCGCCGAGTGGACTGCCATGAACGCTTGGTAGGGAGCCGGCTAAGACGTTGAGTGAATCGGTGGTGTTCCGGGTGAAAATCACCGTGTCATCAGGACGGCCGCCCACAAAGTCACGCACAATGTTCCGAGCATTTTCGTACACCGAGGTGCTGATCTGCGAGGCATAGCCAGCGCCTCGGTGGACGCTGGCGTAATAGGGGAGGATCTCATTCAAGTAGGCGGAAACCACGCTCAGCGCCGGAGCGGAAGCTCCGTAGTCCAAGTTGGCGTAGCGGACACCACCACCTTGGATCAGTGGGGCAACAATTTCGGCACCGGTGACTGCAGCAAGCGGGCGAACTGCAGAAACAGCCTGCTGAGCAGAGTATTCGGCAGTGAAGGCGGGGGACAGGCGAGCAAGAGACATGTGTGACCTCATCGGAGAGGAACCCCTGAGGGGTTCGCGCTTGCCAGCAACGGTTCATTGCCAGCCAGGTCGTCACCCGGGGCACCCCACCGCGATAGGAGGGTTGCCGACCAGCAAACCGGGGTTTAGCGCTGGCACTCGTGACCTGCCAAAAACACTAAGGTACCCATCCCGGCGAGCTCAAGCCTCCGGGAAATGTTACGTGTTGTGTGAAGCGTGTTTCCACGCCCGCTTTGCCTGAGCCGCAGTTCTTCGAGGTGCTAGTTACTCAAGAGGTCGTCCAACTCGGGATTCAAACGGTGCAGAACCTCGGAGTGAAGAATCGAGTTGGTCGCCAAGGCGTTGCCGCCAAAGGGGCCATCAGCGCCATCGAGCGAGGTAAAACGCCCACCGGCCTCAGTAACAATCGGAACCAAAGCGGCCATGTCATAGAGGTTCAATTCCGGCTCGCAGGCAATGTCCACTGCACCTTCGGCGACCATGCAATAGGACCAAAAATCTCCGTAGGCCCGGGTGCGCCATACGTCTTCAGTCAACGCTAGGAACTCGTCGAGATTTCCGCGTTCCTTCCACCCACTCAGGCTCGAGTAAGACATCGAAGCGTCGGAGAGCTCTGTGACATTAGAAACCCGCAAACGAGTTGCGGAAGCCAAGGAACGGCCCATATAGGCGCCCATTCCCTGAGCTGCCCACCAGCGTTTGCCCAGTGCCGGTGCGCTCACCACCCCAACAACCGGCTCACCCTCGTCAACAAGGGCAATCAGCGTTGCCCACACGGGAACACCGCGAATGAAGTTCTTAGTACCGTCGATCGGGTCAATAATCCAGCGTCGTGCCCCATGACCTGAGCTGCCAAACTCTTCACCCAGCACAGCGTCGCGCGGGCGGGAACGGGAGAGTTGGCCGCGAATGGATTCTTCGGCAGCCTTGTCAGCGTCCGTCACGGGCGTCATGTCCGGCTTGGTCTCAACATTGAGGTCCTGCGCTTTGAAGCGGGCCATGGTCTGGGCGTCTACAGAGTCAGCAAGAACGTGGGCCAGGCGTAGGTCATCGTTGTAGCTTTGTGGCGCAAGAGTCATGTTTCCACGCTACCGGTAAATCCGCCCGAGGGTTGGGAGGTGGGAGCTCTGGAGCGAAGTAACGCCTAGTTGACGGTGCCCAATTCCTTGCCCTCGCGGGCTTCTTGGCGGGGGTCTGTACCCAATAGCCGGCGGAAGGACAGTAGGCGCTCAGCACCGGCCGCTCCGGCATGTCCCTCAGCAACCCACGGGTCAAGACCACAATTTACAGCCGAGGTGTTGTGTTTACAGCCACGTTCGCAAGAATCGGTACCCGGCTCGAGGTCAGGGAAAGCGCGGATGATCCGGTCAGGGTCAACCAAAGCCAAACCAAAGGAGCGGATGCCGGGGGTGTCGATAATCCAACTTCCCGCTGGCGAATCAGTAAGCCTGAGTGCCAGGGCCGAACTGGAAGTATGGCGGCCGCGACCAGTAACAGCATTTACCCCGCCGGTGGCTCGTTGGGAACCAGTTAAGGCATTAACCATGGTGGATTTTCCAACACCGGAGTGACCGATCATCACCGTGACTTTGGCGTCCAAAAAGCTGCGAAGCTGCTTCACAGCTGCCTCGTCGAGACTTGCTGAGAGTCCGTCGTCGGAGCGGGCATCGATACCGGAGGCGCCATTGTCCGCCGTCCGGCTAATCACAATCTCCAAATCCAGATTCGCGTAATTGGCCAAGAAAGGTGCTGGATCTTTGACGTCCGCCTTGGTGACCAAGAGCAACGGCGCAATTCCGGCATCATACGCTGCAACAAGTGCCCGGTCAACAAAACCGGTACGAGGTTCTGGGTTGGCTGCGGCCACCACAATGACCAGTTGGTCTGCGTTGGCTACCACAGCGCGTTCCACCGGGTCCGTGTCATCAGCGCTACGGCGCAACAGGGTGCGTCGCTCTTCGACTCGCACCAGACGGGCTAGTGTGTCCGGCGCTCCAGAGACATCACCCACTAGCGCAACGAAGTCTCCAGCAACCACGGGATTACGCCGCAGTTCACGGGCTCGGGCAGCTATAACTGTTCGTTCTGTGCTGGTGTCCTCATCAACGATCGCGGTGTAGCGGCCACGGTCAACAGTGATAATGCGCCCGATGACCGCTTCAAGATGATCCGGGCGGTCCTTAGTGCGTGGACGTGAACCTTTTTTGTTGGGCCGGACCCGAACATCGGATTCGTCCCAGGACTGCAGACTACGGGCCATGCTAGTCACCACCGTGCTGGGCGAGCATCGCATGCCACAACTGGGGGAAATCAGGCATGGTTTTAGACGTTGTGCCAATGTCTTGGACTTCAACGCCGGGTACCGCGAGGCCAAGGATGGCACCGGCGGTCGCCATTCGGTGGTCAGCGTAACTACGTACGACGTCGGCACGGAGCTTGGCGGGCCGAATTATCAGGCCATCGCTGGTTTCCTCGGCATCGCCACCTAAGCGATTAATTTCCGCCACAAGGGCGGCCAGCCGGTCGGTTTCGTGACCGCGCAAATGTGCGATTCCGGTCAATTGCGAGGGGCTGTTAGCCAAGGCGCACAATGCGGCAACTGTAGGAGCCAATTCGCTGGTTTCATCAAAGGTGGACCCCTTGATCTCGGGCCCGCCAGTTACGGTGAGTGTCCCGCCGTCGAGCGTTACGGTGGCGCCCATTTGGGCAAGAATGCTTCGCCACTGGTCACCCACTTGGGTGGTTTTTTCCGGCCAGTTGGGGATCCTGACGGTGCCATGCGTAGCCAGTGCAGCGGCCAGGAAGGGGCCAGCATTAGAAAGATCCTGCTCAATGCGCTGGTCGAAAGCGCTGATGGCTCCCGGTTCCACCACCCAGTGGTTAGGAACCGAGTTATCAACTGTCACACCCACTTGGCGAAGAACCTCCACCGTCATGTTGATGTGATCCAAGCTTGGGACCGTCTGGCCCACATGTTCGAGGTGAAGGCCCTCGGTAAAACGGGCACCTACCAACAACAACGCAGAGACAAACTGAGAAGAGGCGCTCGCATCGATCACAATGTGACCGCCCTTAACTTCACCCGTTCCGGAGACAGCGAATGGCAGAGAAGTTGCCACCTCGCCGTCGGGCGTTTGCGTTTGAATTCCCAAGGCGCCTAGCGCCGAGATGATGGTGTTCATGGGGCGCTTGCGCGCGTGCGGGTCGCCATCGAAGACCGTAACGCCGTTGCGAAGAGCGGCCACTGGCGGAACAAATCGCATCACCGTTCCGGCGAGGCCGCAATCAATGTTCGTACTCGCGGTAGGAAGGCCTGCAGGAATGGGCGTCACCAAGAGATCAGGACCAAAGGCTGAATCGCCGTCGATCTCTTGGATTACGGCCCCCAACTGCACTAATGCCGCGATCATTAGCGCCGAATCACGCGAGTGCAAAGGGGCGCGCAACCTGGAGGGGCCTTCAGCCAGCGCGGCTAAAACTAAATAGCGATTGGTTAAAGACTTCGAACCGGGAACGGTGACTGTGGCATTAACGGGGCGTTCGGCAAACGGTGCCGGCCACGCACTGGGAGCATTACTGGCGATGCCCCCAGCGGGTGCCTCGGTTCGAGCGGTCATTGGCGCTTAGGCTCCTACGAAGTTGTCGACTGCTTTACGGGTTGCTTTGTCTGCTTTGCGGAGCTGCTTGCTGCTTGCCTTTTTGGTGTCCGCGACCAGGTGCTCAGCACGCCAAGCAAGGCTAGGCTGCCCGGCCGTATCCACCGATGCGAGCAATACGCCGCCGGTCAAAGATACGTTTTTGAGCAACTGTTCGCGACGCGCGGCACGCCCTTCTTTGGTGCTGGCGTCCGCTGAGCGCCACTCTACGTAGCCGTTGAGGGCTGAGGTGAGGGAAAGAACCAATGCCGAAAAACGGGAGAACTTCCCGATTGCGAACAAAGCACCGGCACCGAGCTGTGCACCGCCAATCACTCGGGCAATGAGCTTCTCATCAGCTGGGAAAGGCAAAGCGTCGGAGGCACGTCGCAGCACGGGGGAGAGCTGCCGCGCAGTGTCGTCCACATTCTTGATCTTGTCCAGACCGGCGATCACAAAACTGGAGCCAAGCATGGGGCGGGCGAGAAAACGGACGATAGACATAGAGTTCCTCCTCGAAGGCAGCCCCACCACATTTGTAGTGCGAGCAAATAGTTCAAGTGCAGTCACAACGACTCTAGTTTTGCACTTTTGCGGAATAATTGCCCGGCCGCACTGGTTGTGATCAACAGTTCATTAAGAAGTTCGCGCCCTTCAGGAGGTAAATATTGGTATTGCTGAATGAACGTGTTCGTGAAGCACCGGTGAACATACGCCTTGACGGACGGCCAACAGTAGACTTGAGCTTGATGACTACTGTGGACCCGGCCGGTATGGCCATGGATGAAGATGCAGCCTCTGCTCTCGAACACGATTCCGCTGAACTGGATATCGCTACCGAGGGCGTTGAAGCGCGTCGAGCTCGCTTTGAACGTGACGCCATGCAATATGTTGACCAGCTATATTCGGCAGCTATGCGTATGGCTAGAAACCCCGCGGACGCCGAAGATTTGGTTCAAGAGGCGTACACCAAAGCGTTTTCTGCCTTCCACCAGTACAAGCCGGGCACCAACCTAAAGGCTTGGCTGTACCGGATTTTGACGAACACGTACATCAACTTGTACCGCAAGCGTCAACGTGAGCCGTTGCAGTCCAACTCGGACACCATCGAAGATTGGCAGCTGGCCCGCGCGGAGTCGCACACCTCCAGAGGTCTGCGCTCAGCGGAAGCTGAGGCTTTGGATCACTTGCCGGACTCGGACGTCAAGAGCGCACTCCAGTCCATTCCCGAGGAATTCCGCCTAGCGGTTTACTTCGCGGATGTTGAAGGGTTCGCGTACAAAGAAATTTCAGAAATCATGAACACCCCGATCGGCACGGTGATGTCCAGACTGCACCGTGGGCGACGAATGCTGCGAGAGATGCTGGCGGAATACGCCGCGGAACGTGGTTTCGGGACTCAAGATTCGTCGGCAGAACCATCGAGTTCAGCTGCGAACAACAGCACGCAACAGGAGAAAGAAAAATGAGCGATTGCCAGGGACTGGGCGACTGCGACGATACGCGCATGGAACGCATCTATGAATACCTCGATGGAGCGCTCCCCAAGAGTGCTGTCCAAGAGATCAAAGAGCACCTGGACAGCTGCCCAAATTGCTTGGAACAGCATGACTTGGAGTGCATGATCCGCACCATGGTCAAGCGTTCGTGCACGGAGGCGGCGCCAGAGAAGCTTAAGCAGGGCATTCTTGACCGCATCCATGCGGCTCGTGCAGCTAGCTAATAGAAAACCTAAAAGTAAGGGCCCCAGCCGTTTGGCTGGGGCCCTTACTTTTTAGAACCTTTACGCTAAGTCGTTGACTTAGGTGTTGGGGCGCTTGCCGTGGTTCGCGCCGCCACGCTTACGGTCACGACGCTTGCGTGCACGCTTGCTCATAGCTGGCCTCCTTATTCTTGTACTCAAAAGAGCTGCCCTCTAGTCTCCCACACACCATCCTCTGGGACGAAACGAGCAAGCGCTCGGCTCCATATTTCGTGCCGCTAATGCCGCAAAGAATTCCGCACCGCAATCGATGCTTGCTCCAACACTGTGCGAATGGTCTCCACCGTCACCTGAGAAATAGCTTGCTCACGCGAGGCCAAGCGGAGTTCAACACGCAGATCGTCTCGGAACTGCTGAAGGAGAACTTCGCTGTGCTTGAGCCGCTGAATTGATGCGCCACTGTTATTGGCGGGCGTGTTGCTCGCTGGCACGGTGCTAGCTGGGCTGATATTGGCTGGGCCCGGGCTGACCGGGTTCAGGGGTGCACCTGGGCCGGAGTGGTTCTCTGGTTGGCGGACGGAATTACGCCGTGCAGCCGACTTTGCAGCTTCTGCGGTTGCTGCGAGATCTGCACGCAGGGCTCGCATATTGGTGGTGATATCCGTACGGAGATCATCGGCCAGACGGCGCATAGAGGCAGCGATTCCTTCTTCGACACCCTCGATTTCGGCCCGGCGGTTTTGGATCTCAGTCAGGCCTGCTTCGGTGACCGAGTATCGCGTTCGGCGGCCCTCGGTTTCCGTGGCCACCAGGCCCTCTTCTTGGAGCTTTGATAAACGCGGGTAGATGGTTCCAGCGCTTGGTTTGTAGCTACCACCAAATCTTTCGCTAAGTTCCTTTATGAGTTCGTAGCCGTGTTTGGGGCCTTCTTCGAGCAAAACCAGCAAGTACAAGCGTAAAGCGCCGTGTGGGAAGACAGGAGGAGTCACTGCTGTCCTTCTAATGCTTCCCCTATTGATGGGAGTGTTTCCTGCGCATGGGTTTCTGCTTCTGCTCGGTGCAAAATCGTGAGGTGGCCAGAGACGGAATTCGTACGCATTGTGACCAACTGTAGGTCGGGCCCAGCGATGGTTCGTACTCGCCCAGAAGACGGCACGTACTTTTGGTGGTTGATAATAACTGTTCCCGAGGCTGTGTTGGCGCTGATGTCTACCCCAAGGTCATGCGGAAGCCGTATGGTGACGTCCCCGGAAACTGAGTTGGTGCCAACGTCCTGTGTGTATCCCAACAGATCAAGGCTCAGCTCGCCGCTGACGGTTGAAGCACGGACGTGGCTTAGCTCTCCGGAGGCTGTCACTTCGCCCGAGACGGACTTGGCGGAAAGAAGTCCATTGTGACGGCGGATGATCACTTCACCGCTGACGGTATTAACGTTCAGCTCCCCGGAGGTGGCATCGGCAACGACGGAACCGCTCACGGTGTTGAGTTTAGTGATTTTTGTGGTGCCTTGGACAAGGCCATCGCCGCTAACTGTGCCGGCCTCGACCGTGGTCTGTGCGGGTACTGAGATAGTGATGACAGCGCGGTTGTCATTGTTGTTGGTCACTGAGGTCATCAGGTTTTTGAACCACCCCGGCGCACCCTGAATTTGATGGCGGATTTCTAAGCGCCCGTCCTCAAAGGTGATTGCAAGTGGATCGCCAACCACCTCAGATACTTCGATGCGTGCGGGTTCCTGAAAGTCCTCACCTTCGTTAGCGGCTTGGGCTACAACGTCGAATCGGCCGGCAACGATGCCCAGCTTGAGCGAAGTAACACCACTGAGATCAATGATTTGGGGGCCGGTAACTGACCACACTTCTTGTGCCACAAAAACCTCCAAGACGAGATGCGATATATCGCGTTATGTAACTCACGATATATCGCGTCTTGAGACGCGTCAAGGGCTTGGCAGATGCTGGTTAAGCGCTCTGCCAAGCCCTTGATGACGAGTACTGATAGTTATTTAGACATTCTCAGGGACGTTCAACCACTGGAACCAACCACGGTGCAGTACCAGCCAAGCCATCAAACCGTAGCCGGCCTGGCCCGGGGTACCAGCATTGGCGGCCAGATCAGTACGCCACTGCTCGTGGTTGAGCAACGGCGAGAACGTGTCAACGTATAAGTGCTTGCGGCGGGTGGTGACGTCGGCGAAGGCGGTGTTCAGCTCAGCCAAGCGACGGTTCTGCGCAGGATCCAAAGTGGGCGGCGGACCCACTACAAAAACGCCGATGTTGGACTGAGATGCCGAATCGAGGATGTTGGCCAGATTGAGCCGACTGCGTGCTGTTGAAAGACCGAATTCCACATCTCTGCCCGAGAGGCCAATCACCAGCTTGTTCTCAGTTGAGGCGCTGAAACGGCGGCCAGCTTCCTCTTGCCAACGAGCAGCGAGCCCCTCCGTGCCTTCTTCCGGGCAGGGCAGGGAGAAGCTTTCAATGCTGGCGTGCTCTTGTGGGGTCCGGGCTAAAACTCTGCCAATCCAGCCAAGGGCACGTGGGTCACCCAATCCCGCAAGCAGCTCGTCACCCACGGCGGCGATGCGCACTCTTCTGTCCTCCACTGGTACCTCTTTACCTCGTCGACGCCACCGTTCTTAGGAACAGGCGTGCCGTTGCTGTTGGTTCTTCTAGCTATTAAACAGAACTGCCCGGCTACGGCGCCGCATTTGCAGCGCTGCCGCCGGGCAGTTTGTGTGACTACTTTTGGCCGAAGGCCGATTTGAGCAGAATTTCCTGCTCGGCAGCGTGGCGTTTCATGGAACCAGCAGCGGTCGACGCCGATGCGGGGCGGCTAACCAGACGAACCTTGCGATCCAGCTGGGGTGCCAAATTCAAACCAATAAACGGCCACGGGCCCTGGTTGGCTGGCTCGTCCTGTGCCCAAACAACTTCAGCGTTCGGGTACTTGGCGAGTTCGGCTTCGATCTCGGCCAGCGGCAAGGGGTACAACTGCTCGAGCCGAACAATCGCCGTCGTTTTGTCCTCGGACTTCTGGCGTGTGGACAAGAGGTCGTAGTACAAACGTCCGGAGACCAGCAATACGCGCTGAACATCGGCGCCGTTGAGGGACTCGTGCTCGCCAATGACCGGCTTGAAGGTGCCATTGGTGAAGTCCTCAACCGGAGACGCTGCAGCCTTGAGGCGGAGCAACTGCTTGGGTGTGAACACAATCAGTGGCTTACGCGGACGGCTGTAGGCTTGGCGGCGCAACAAGTGGAAGTGCGAGGCGGCCGTGGTGGGGTTAGCCACAATCAAGTTCTCTTCGGCGCACATCTGCAAGAAGCGCTCAATGCGTGCCGAGGAGTGGTCCGGTCCCTGACCTTCGTAGCCGTGCGGGAGCATCAACACGAGTGAAGAGCGCTGGCCCCACTTCTGCTCGGCCGAGGAGATGAATTCGTCGATGACGGTCTGAGCGCCGTTGACGAAGTCACCGAACTGAGCTTCCCAGAGGACAAGTGCGTCAGGCCGTTCCACGGAGTAGCCGTATTCGAAGCCGAGCGCTGCGTATTCGGAGAGTAGGGAGTCGTAGATCCACAGCTTCGCCTGGTTGTCAGAAAGCTTGGAAATCGGCGTCCACTCTTTGCCGTTGGCACGGTCGTGGAATACTGCGTGACGCTGCACAAAGGTTCCACGGCGGGAGTCCTGACCCGCCAAGCGAACCGGAACACCTTCCATGATCAAGGAACCAAAGGCTGCGATTTCGCCGAAGCCCCAGTCAATGCCACCTTCGCGGGACATCTGCTCGCGCTTTTCAAGGAGCTGCTTGAGCTTGGGGTGAACCGTAAAGCCCTCAGGGATGTTCACGTGCGCCTGGCCAATGTGGGCCAAAGTCTCCGCCGTGATTGCCGTGGAAGCGGGGGAGTTGACTACCGAATCGCCGCGCTGAGAGAGCGGACGCTCGATTCCGGACACTGCTGCGGAATCAGAGGTGACAATCGGGATCGGTGAAGTTTGAGCAGCGTGGGTTTCCGCAAAAACGCGCTCAAGGCGTTCTTGGTAGTCGCGCAGCAGCTGCTCGGCTTCTTCCTCGGTGATGTCGCCACGGCCGATCAGAGCCTCGGTGTACAGCTTACGAACGGAGCGCTTAGCTTCGATCAAGTTGTACATCAGCGGCTGCGTCATCGAAGGATCGTCGCCCTCGTTGTGACCACGACGACGGTAGCAAACCATGTCGATAATAACGTCCTTGTGGAAGCGCTGGCGGAATTCGAAGGCCAACTGTGCCACACGAACTACTGCCTCAGGATCATCGCCATTGACGTGGAAGATCGGTGCCTGAATCATCTTGGCAACGTCCGTGGAGTACGTAGACGAGCGCGATGATGAAGGTGAGGTAGTGAATCCAACTTGGTTGTTCACAATGACGTGGACGGTACCACCCGTGCGGTAACCGCGCAGCTGGGAGAGGTTGAGAGTCTCAGCTACAACACCTTGGCCTGCGAAGGCAGCGTCACCGTGGACTAGGATTGGCAGTACCGGGAACGAGTCGCCCTGGTCCAAAAGGTCCTGCTTGGCGCGGACAATACCTTCAAGTACGGAGTCAACAGCCTCAAGGTGTGAGGGGTTAGCGGCAAGGTAAACCTTTGTCTCGTTGCCGTTGTCCGAGGTGAAGGTGCCTTCAGTACCCAAGTGGTACTTTACGTCGCCGGAACCCTGCACGGAGCGGGGGTCCTGGGTGCCTTCAAATTCGCGGAAAACCTGGGCGTACGTCTTGCCGGCAATGTTGGTCAAGACGTTCAAACGGCCGCGGTGCGCCATACCAATGGCAACCTCATCCATACCCTGGTCTGCAGCGTCAGAAATGAGTGCGTCCAAGAGCGGGATCAGGGATTCTCCACCTTCGAGGCTGAAACGCTTCTGGCCCACGAACTTGGTTTGCAAGAACGTTTCGAATGCCTCTGCTGCATTGAGCTTGGAGACGATCCGAAGTTGCTCTTCACGGCTCGGCTTGGAGTAGGGGTGCTCCAACTGGTCCTGGAACCAAAGCCGCTCTTCAGGATCCTGGATGTGCATGTACTCAATGCCGGTGGTGCGGCAGTAAGCGTCGCGCAGGACACCAAGGATGGTGCGGAACTTCAAGAATGGCTTGCCACCAAAGCCGCCTGTTGGCCATTCGCGGTCCAAATCCCACAGCGTCAAACCATGGTTCAAAACGTCGAGGTCAGGGTGCTTTCGCTGGACGTACTCGAGCGGATCGGTGTCAGCCATCAAATGACCACGTACACGGTACGAGTGGATGAGCTGCTGAATGCGAGCAACCTTGTTGATCTGGCCTGCGGGGTCTACCTGAATATCAGGGCTCCAGCGGACTGGCTCGTAAGGAATGCGGAGCTCTTCAAAGATTTCGTCGTAGAAGTTCTGCTCGCCCAACAGCAACTGGTGGACAATCCGCAAGAATTCGCCCGAGCCAGCACCCTGAATGACGCGGTGGTCATAGGTGGAGGTCAAAGTGATGATCTTGCCAATGGCCTGTTCTGCGAGCTTGATTTCAGAAGAACCCTGGAACTCAGCCGGGTACTCCAAAGCACCAACACCAATGATGGCGGCCTGGCCCTTGGACAAACGAGGAACAGAGTGAACGGTGCCAATTCCGCCGGGGTTGGTCAAAGAAACCGTGGTGCCTGAGTGGTCGTCAGCGGTCAGCTGGCCATTACGGGCGCGCTTAATGAGGTCCTCGTAGGTGTGCCAAAAAGCAGCAAACTTGAGCGTTTCAGCCTTTTTAATGTTCGGCACCATCAGCAAGCGTGTGCCGTCGGGCTTAGGCATGTCAATGGCAATACCGAAGTTGACGTGTGCGGGCTGCACAACTACGGGCTTGCCGTCCTTTTCGTCGTAGTAGACGTTCATCGACGGGAACTGGCTCAGAGCCTTGACCACTGCGTAGCCGATCAAGTGCGTAAAGGAGATCTTGCCGCCACGAGCACGCGAGAGGTGGTTGTTGATCACCACGCGGTTGTCGATCAGAAGTTTGGCCGGAATGGCTCGCACGCTGGTTGCAGTGGGGACTTGGAGGCTCGACACCATGTTGGTTGCGATGGCCTTGGCCGGGCCGCGCAAGACGGAAACGGTGTCCTCTTCCGGTGCCGTAGTTGCCTTGGCGCTCTTGGGAAGTTGAGCGGGGATCGGGGCTGTTGCGGTACCACCGTTTTGCCGGTTGCCGTCCTTGGCAACTACACGCGGCTCGGGCCGCTTCGGTGCTGCGGCAGCCGGTGCAGCAGGTGCGTTAGCGGCAGGTGTTTGGGGTGCACTCGGTGCTGCAGCAGCAGGCGTAGAGCTTGCTGGAGCACTTGCCGGCTGTGCCGCTGGAGCGGGGGCGTCGGCCTTGACTACCGGAAGCTCGCGAGTCGGCGGGTGAGCCGAGGTGCCATTTGAGGTAGCTCCCTTGGAGCTGGAATTATCTCCCGAGTCAAAGGTAGAGAACAGCGGCCACCATTTTGCGTCCACCGAATTCTTGTCCTGCTGATACCGCTCGTAGAGTTCATCGACGAGCCATTCATTTCCGCCGAATTCTTCGGGTAGACGGTGATTGGGCTGCTCTGGCACGTGAAATACGCCTCTTCCATAAATCTGATTGCCCGCTGGCATGAGTCCCGGCGCCTGTGCCGGTAGGAGCTCTTATGTCTGAGCCGCAACCCAGACTTTGCCAGTCTAGTGAGGTTTACGGGCTAACTGCCAATCTTTGTGATGGAGATGACCGTGCCGCGACTTTGACGTTCAGAACTAAGGGGCCTGTCACGCGCTCCTGTAGACTGTTAGCCTTATGGACCCTAATTCTAGGTGCCGGCCCGGAGCCGCTCGCCGTCTTGCTCACGCAAGCACAGCGCCGAGTTCCCCAGTTGCCGGCAAACCCCGTTCACGCGCCCCTCATGAAGCAGTTAGTCAGGACTCTGCCGCCGGGGCTGCCGCGGCCTCCGCTGATCATCCTCCGCCTGCCCGATCTCAGCCCATCGCTATTTCTCCGTTGGAGCCCGCCTTGCGAGCAGTGAGATTCGGTGCTGCTGGCGCTCTAAGCCGAGGTGCCAACTAAATGGAATGGTTGCTTCTAGTTGCCGGACTTCTGCTGATCGCGGGGACCGGCTTCTTCGTTGCTGTTGAGTTTTCGATGTTGGCCCTTGACCAAGCGACAGTGCAGCGTGCAGTGGACGACGGCGACGAGGGTGCAGTTCCGCTTTTGCGCTGCCTCAAGTCCCTTTCCACTCAGCTCTCTAGCTGCCAACTTGGCATCACCTTGACCACGTTGCTGACCGGTTACGTGATGGAACCGTCCGTGGGCAAGCTCCTAGAGGGTCCACTGACGGCCATCGGCTTGCCTGGCGCTGCGGCGATTTCCTTGGTTGTGGCAATGGTTTTGGCGACTTTTTTGTCGATGCTGTTAGGCGAATTGGTGCCTAAAAACTTGGCTATTTCACTGGCGTTTCCGATTGGCCGCGCTGTGGCTCGTCCCCAATTAATGTTTACAGCGGCGTTTCGACCAGCGATTGTATTGCTTAATGGTTTCTCGAATCGGATCTTGAACATTTTTGGTCTCGAAGCCAAGGAAGAAATTTCCGGGGCACGCACACCGGCGGAGCTCTCGTCCTTGGTCCGCCGTTCGGCTGAGATGGGCACCTTGGATGCCGGAACTGCGAATTTTGTGGCCCGCACACTGAGATTCTCTGGCCGCAATGCCGCCGATGTGATGACTCCGCGGATTCGAATGGAAACTATCGACGCCGATGCGCCCTTGACTGAGGTCGTTGCAGCTGCTCGACGCACTGGGTACTCGAGGTTTCCTGTAATTGGTGACTCGCCCGATGACATTAAGGGTGTTGTTCACATCAAGAAGGCAATCGCTGTGCCAGCCGATCGCCGTGAAGGCGTTGAAGCTGGCGCGATTATGACTGAAGTTCTTCGCGTTCCAGAAACCATGCATTTGGACGCCTTGTTGACTGAGCTTCGCGAAGGCAATCTTCAGCTAGCTGTTGTGCTCGATGAATACGGTGGCACGGCTGGTATCACCACGCTCGAGGACCTTGTTGAAGAAATCGTTGGCGAAGTTTCCGATGAACACGACAAGGTCAAGCCAGGCGTTTTGCAAGGCGCGGGCGGTGATTGGTACTTCCCTGGCCTGATGCGCCCGGATGAAGTCACTGAGCATGTACCGTTTTTGGTGGTCCCTGACGAGGCGTCGTATGAAACGGTCGGTGGCTTTGTGATGAGCGAGCTCGGCCGCATCCCAGAAGTGGGAGACGAGGTAGAGCTACCCGCGGGGACGTTGGTAGTAACCCGGATGGACGGGCGCCGGATTGACCGGATGCGCTTTGTTCAACGTGTGGAAACTAACGACGGCGAGGAGACTAGCCATGAGTGATTGGTGGGGGATCGTTTGGCTAGTGCTGCTCTTGATGGGCAACGCATTTTTTGTTGCTGCAGAGTTCGGCATTATGTCTGCCCGCAGAAGCCAGATTGAACCGTTGGCTGATTCCGGGTCCCAGCGTGCAGTAACCACGCTCAAAGCCATGGAAAACGTGTCACTAATGTTGGCGTGTGCGCAGCTAGGCATCACCGTGTGTTCACTGTTGATTCTCCAAGTTGCGGAGCCCTCCATCCACCATCTTCTGGCTGGACCGCTGGAACTGTTGGGTATCCCGGTGGAGGCCGCCGACGTCGTGGCGTTTGTACTGACTTTGTTGCTGGTGACTTTTTTGCACGTGACATTTGGCGAGATGGTCCCTAAGAACATCTCAGTGTCCGCCGCTGACAAAGCAGCACTGTTGTTAGCGCCGCCGCTGGTTGCCCTTGGCCGGGTGTTTAAGCCAGTCATCTCAAGCTTGAACTGGATGGCTAACCATATTCTTCGTCTACTAAAAGTCGAACCGAAGGATGAGGTGTCCTCGAGTTTCACCCTTGAGGAAGTTCAGTCCATCGTTCAGGAGTCCACGCGTTCGGGCCTTGTTGATGACGAGTCCGGGTTGTTGAGCGGAGCTCTGGAATTCTCTGAGCACACCGCCGCGCACATTATGGTTCCCCTGGATCGCCTAGTAACTCTCAAAGCAAGCACTACGCCGTCCCAGTTTGAAAAGGCTGTGGGGCGTACTGGCTTCTCGCGTTTTCCGATCCTGGACGAGGATTCGGTGCTTGCAGGTTATTTGCACATCAAAGACGTCATCTCTATCGATGCTGAGCAGTACCGTCAGCCGATTGCCGTGAGTCGGGTTCGGACCTTGGCGAACCTGCGTCCAGAGGAAGAAATTGAAGATGCTCTGGCCACGATGCAGCGCACCGGCTCCCATCTGGCCCGTGTAGTGGGCGCGGACGGTGTGACGGTGGGAGTGCTTTTCCTCGAAGACGTTATTGAACAATTGGTGGGCGAAATTCGTGATGCCACACAGGCCACCGGTATCCGCCGGCTAGGCGAGCAGGAAGCCTAGACCGCTCGGTGTAGCGCTAAATAGGAATCATTCCCATTTAGCGCTACACTCGATGAGTACTTATTGTTACTGATTCTCATCTGAGTAGAACTGAGGCTTCCGTGCGACGTCGAGCCGCCCGAACTTCCTTTGCCGCCCTCGCGGTATTTTCCCTAGTTTTGACCGCGTGCGGAACATCTGCGGATTCAAAAACGAGCTCCGCCTCAGGGGCGATCAATGTGGTTGCCTCCACCAACGTCTATGGCGACATTGCCAAAACGATTGGTGGCGAACACGTCACTGTGGAAGCGATTATTTCCAAAACCAGCCAGGACCCGCACTCCTACGAAGCCACAGCCCAGGATCGTTTGAAACTCTCGCATGCAAAGCTCGTGATCGAAAATGGAGGCGGTTACGACTCGTTTATGGATGGTCTCACCCAAGCAAGCAAGGTAGACCCCGCAAACGTTATTTCCGCCGTCGACGTTTCTGGCCTAGATTCGTCCAGTACTCAAGGCAGCACAAACGCAGTTCATGGTCACACCGACTTCAATGAGCACGTGTGGTATTCGCTTGAGACGATGGGCAAAGTCGCTGATACTGTTGCAGCGCATTTGAGCAAACTCGATGCTACTAATGCTGCTCAATTCGGCTCCAACGCGAAGACGTTCAAATCCTCGCTGACAAAGCTCGGCACTCGCCTTGAAACCATCAAGAGTGAGCACCCGGGGACCGCAGTGGCCATCACCGAGCCTGTTCCGCTCTACCTGGTAGAGCAAGCTGGGATGGAAAACAAAACTCCAGAAGCGTTCAGTCACGCTATTGAAGAAGGCACAGACGTGCCAGCCACAGTTCTGCGCAGCACCTTGGAACTATTCAGCTCACATCAGGTAAAGCTGTTGGCCTACAACGAGCAAACTGAGGGATCGCAAACTCAGGCCCTCAAACAGGCTGCTGAGGACTCCGGAATTCCAGTCCTCAATTTCACTGAAACCATGCCGGAATCGAGCAACTACCTTCAGTGGATGACAGCGAACGTTTCCTCCCTGGAGAGTGCTTTTCAGCAAGCCAAAAGCTAGGTACCCACTAGGCTGAGATTCATCATTTCAAGGAAATAGAACCGCGAAGGACGTTATGACCAAGGCCGCTATCGAGCTGCACAATGCCGAGCTCAAATTTGGCCAGAGAACGCTGTGGCACCGGCTGAACCTTGAGATCAAGCCGGGGGAGTTCTTCGCGGTTCTTGGCCCGAACGGATCCGGGAAAACTAGCCTCCTGAAAGTTCTTTTGGGGCTTCAGCCACTCAGCGGCGGAACACTCTTGATGGATGGTGCTCCAGTCACGCGGGGCAGTCGCAGCGTTGGGTACATCCCGCAGCAAAAATCCCTAGGTATGGACACACCTCTGCGAGCTCGTGACCTAGTAGCGCTAGGCGTTGATGGCCACCGGTGGGGTGTTCGGTGGCGCAGCGCCGAGGTCAACAAAAAAGTTGATCAATTGCTAGAGGTGGTGGGTGCATCCGCCTATGCCAAGGTTCCGGTGGGTCAACTCTCTGGCGGGGAGCAACAACGACTACGTGTAGCTCAGGCGCTGGCCTCGGATCCCAAGATCCTCTTGTGCGATGAGCCTTTGCTCTCTCTAGACCTCCGGCATCAACAAGAAGTCAGCGCCCTAGTCAACGAACGCTGCCGCAAGGACAATGCAGCGGTTGTTTTTGTGACCCACGAGATCAACCCGATCATCGACTACGTTGATCGCGTTTTGTATCTAGCCGGTGGTGACTTTCGGATTGGTCCGCCAGAAGAGGTGATGACCACATCAGTCCTCAGCGAGCTCTACGGCAGCCATGTAGAAGCGATCCATAGCAACGGCCGAATTGTGGTGGTTGGTATCCCAGACGGGCCTCACCACGAAGAAGAAGAGACCGAGTAGATGAATCTCAATGATGCGCTTGGCGCCATCTTTAACTTTGACAACTATGGGGAGCTGCTAGTCCTCGTTCAGAATTCCGTCTGGGCCGGGGCCGTACTAGGAATCCTCGGCGGAATGATCGGCGTTTTTGTCCTCAAACGTGACCTAGCTTTCGCCGTTCACGGCATCTCAGAGCTTTCCTTTGCTGGCGCGGCCTTTGCACTTCTCATCGGTGCCGATGTGATTATCGGTTCGCTCACAGGCTCCATATTGGCAGCGCTTCTGCTGGGCATTATGGGCGTCCGGGCCAGAGACAAAAACTCCATTATCGGAGTGATTATGCCTTTTGGCCTAGGCCTCGGAATCCTTTTCCTAGCCTTGTACGAAGGTAGAGCAGCCAACAAATTCGGGCTCTTGACTGGGCAAATCGTCTCGGTGGATACCATCCAACTTCAAGGTCTAGCAGCCGCCGCTGCAGTGGTGATGATCGCTCTGATCATCATGTGGCGTCCGCTCACGTTTGCCAGCGTTGACCCGGAGTTGGCTGAGGCTCGTGGTGTACCGGTTAGAGGACTTTCGCTAGTGTTTATGTTCTTGCTGGGCATCAGCGTTGCACTTTCCATCCAGGTGGTTGGAGCTTTGCTGGTACTAGCGCTGCTGATTACACCTGCTGCCGCGGCCTTACAGGTCACAGCATCACCGCGCTTGGTCTTGCTATTGAGTGTGGTTTTCGCGCTGACTTCAACCGTAGGTGGAATCCTGCTAGCACTCGGTGGCCGGATTCCGATCAGCCCGTATGTCACCACCATCTCGTTTTTGATCTACGTGGTCTGCCGCATTATTGGGAGCGTTCGGCGCCGTGCAGGCCTGAATAATCGTGTTCTGCCCAGCCCCGGACCGGCACCAGCGCAATAGCCGGGTAGCTGTTATTTTGCGGCTTTCGCCGCGCTGCACTCCGGGCACAAACCAAAGATCTCCACCGTGTGCGCTACCTCAGTGAAGCCGTTGTCCTGGGCAACACTGGCGGCCCAAGCCTCAACAGCCGGGGCTTCGATATCCACCGTTTTGCCACAATTCCTGCACAACAAGTGGTGGTGGTGAGTGGAAGCCGCGCAGCGGCGATACACTGCTTCCCCTTCAGCGTTACGTAGAACGTCCACCTGGCCATCTTCGGCCATAGATTGCACAATGCGGTAGGTGGTGGCCAGCGAAACGCGAGAACCGGCGTCGTACATCATTCGATGCAATTCTTGTGTACTCACAAAGTCATCGATGGTATCCAAAGCGGCCCCCACAGCAATGCGCTGTTTGGTGACTCGCTGCTCTTTAATTGCCGGTTCCTCAGCACGATTGCCGTGTGCATTACTCATGTGCCGAACCTACCTTCCACGGTGACTTTCGCGAATTGTTCACGTGTGAATCCAGAGGAAACGGGTCCCCTTCCGCGGTAATCCAGCCTATCAGTCAGCCGCCAACCAGCAGCGAATTTTCAGGCTAGATGATGGTTTGGGACAGGGAAGAACCGTAGGCTGGGATGATGCTGCTGACTAAATTTACGCATTCCTGTATTCGCCTTGAGAAGTCCTCCGCTGATTCAGCTGAACCGGCCGTTTTAGTGCTTGACCCGGGGTCCTTTTCCGAGGCCGATCAGGCCCTCGCTGGCGCCCAGACGGTTTTGATCACGCATGAGCATCAGGATCATTTTGATTCCAAAGCCTTGGCCACAGCGTTGGCAGCCGAAGGTTCAGCTCTTCAGGTGTGGGCGCCGGTTGGGGTAGCCGAGACCTTGCGCAGCGAGAACCCAGCCGCAGCGGAACGCATTCATAACGCCGAACCCCGGCAGAGCTTCTCGGCTGGCGGTTTTGAGATCCGCACTTTTGGTGGCCAGCATGCCTTGATTCATGCGAGCATTCCTATGGTGGCCAATGTTGCCTACCTCGTGGACGATGCTGTTTACCACCCGGGGGATTCGTTTACGATTCCGGACGGCCACAACGTTGAGGCACTATTGGTTCCGGTCCACGCGCCGTGGTCTAAGTCCAGTGAAGTGATCGACTTTGTCCTGAGCGTTCGTGCAAAACAAGCCTTCCAAATGCATGATGCCCTGTTGAACCAGCTAGGTTTGGGCTTAGTGGAGTCACACGTCGGACGGCTCGCAGCAACGGTTGGAACAACGTTCCGGCACTTGGCAACGTTGGAATCCGTGGAGATCTAATACTCCTGATTTAGGCGAGTGTGACTGGCAGCAATGTTCCAGTCTCGAAGAACTCGGCGATCGCTGCTTCGTAAGGTGCAGGATCCAAGCCTTGGGCGCTGATCCACTCCTGGTTGTAATAGTTGCCTTCGTAGCGTTCTCCGCCGTCGCACATCAAGGTGACAATGCTGCCCGTTTCACCCTTGGCCATCATCTCTGAGATGAGCATCCAGACACCCCACAGATTAGTACCCGTAGACGGGCCGGCGTGGAGACCGGCAACTGTATGCAGGTGCCGCATCGCCGCGATAGATGCGGCATCCGGCACCTGGATCATGTGGTCAATAACGCTTGGGACAAAGCTTGGTTCTAGCCGTGCCCGGCCAATGCCTTCGATGCGTGAAGGTTTCCCCGTGCAGGGAGTGCCTTGTGGCTCCCGCCAGTTCGGGTAGAACGCACTGTTTTCAGGGTCCACTACAGTGAGTTCTGTTGGGTGACGGCAATAGCGCAAGTACCGGCCAATGGTGGCGCTGGTTCCACCGGTTCCGGCTCCCACCACAATCCACCGTGGTATGGGATTAGGTTCATGGGTCAGCTGGCCGAAGATTGATTCGGCAATGTTGTTGTTGCCACGCCAATCCGTGGCACGCTCGGCGAAAGTGAACTGGTCCATGTAATGCCCGCGAGTCTTGGTTGCCATCTCTTGTGCTGCCTCGTAAACCTGTGCGGCGTGGTCCACGAGTAAACAAGAACCGCCAAAGTTCTCGATGAGCCGGATCTTCTCGGGGCTGGTGGTGTTGGCCATCACCGCAACAAAGGGCAAACCTAAGAGTGAGGCAAAGTAGGCCTCGGAGACAGCAGTGCTGCCGCTACTTGCTTCCACGATGGTGGTGCCTTCATGTATCCAGCCATTGACCAGGCCAAAAAGGAATAGCGAGCGTGCCAGCCGGTGCTTGAGGCTTCCCGAGCGGTGGGTGGACTCATCTTTGAGATACAACTGTATGTCCCAAGACTCCGGCAAAAGCACTGAATATAGGTGGGTGTCCGCCGAGCGTTTGGTTTCGGCCTCGATCTTGCGGATGGCTTCCTCAGTCCAAACACGGTTTTGGCGGTTCATATGACTCACCCTCGAAGCCTATAACGATCTCTTCCGGTTAGAGTCGGAGCATGAATCCTCTCATCGACGCTCCTAGCCTTGCTCAACGCCTGGAAAGCGAAGCAAGCATTGTTCTCTTGGATGTTCGCTGGGCATTGGGCGATCCGAAGGGGGCGCAGCACTACGCTGAAGCTCATGTGCCCGGTGCGGTGTTTGTTGACCTTGACCATGAGCTGGCGGACCCCGCCACACCCGAACGCGGTAGGCATCCGCTGCCCTCCGTGGACCGCTTTGAAACGGCCACCCGTCGGTGGGGGATAACGCCCAGTAGCTTGGTGGTGGTTTATGACAACACCGGTTCTCTAGCCGCTTCCCGCGCATGGTGGCTTTTGCGTGCAGCTGGCCATGCAGAGACTTTAGTGCTCGACGGCGGATTGGCGGCATGGTCCCAAGCGGGACTACCGCTCGAGTCCGGTTCCGTCACGCCGGCGCCTGGTCCGGGACTAACACTCGATACACAGAATCCGTGGGCCGGGATGGCAACTATTTCGCAAGAACAGGCGGGCGCTTGGACCAGTGGTTCTGGGAAGGTACTACTGGACGCGAGAGCTGGCGAGCGGTACCGCGGCGAAGTAGAACCCGTGGATCCGCGGCCCGGGCACATCCCGGGTGCGCTGAGCGCCCCAACGGCAGGGAACCTTGCTGCGGATGGACGCTTTGGGGCAGCTGCTGAGTTGCGTGAGAGGTTTGCGGGGCTGGGTGTTGACCCTGGCACAGAAGTAGCAGCCTATTGTGGCTCGGGCGTTACGGCGGCTCACACCGTGCTTGCGTTGGAGATTGCCGGAATTTCCGCGGCACTTTACCCAGGATCTTACTCACAGTGGTCTTCGAATCGGATGAATGAAGTAGCCACCGGAGATCAGCCCGCTTAGAAGATTTTCCATTCTGGACGGTAGTTTTTTGTTATACCCCGAAGACTTAGGAGAGCACATGCCCACGTTGTTCACTCGAATCATTAACGGTGAAATTCCCGGCCGCTTTGTGTGGCGTGACGAGGACGTTGTGGCGTTCTTGACGGTTGGTCCCCTCGCAGATGGGCATACTCTGGTGGTTCCGGTTGAGGAAGTGGATCGCTGGACCGATGCAGATCCTCAAACGTGGAGCCGGGTGATGGACGTTGCACAGAAAATTGGTGCCGTACAGGTAGCAACCTTTGGTGCTGCGCGCGCCGGCTTGCTGGTTGCCGGCTACGAGGTTAACCACCTGCACGTGCACGTGTGGCCTTCAAACACTATGGCTGACTATGACTTCGCTTCGGTGGACAACAATCCAGATCCAGCGCAGCTTGATGCCAATGCGGAAAAGCTCCGCGAAGGTCTGCGAGCAGCCGGTTACAGCGAGTCTGTTCCGGCAGAGTGAGCCTTTCGCGGGGTCATTGCCACCATTCCCGCGTAAGTAAATCCGCCACCGAATCCAAAGAGCAGGGCTGGGACATCGGAAGGGATTTTACCGGCGTGCCACCATTTGCTGTAGCCAAGCGGAACACTGGCTGCGGAGGTGTTGCCGGATTCGATGACGTCCGTCATGACCACCTTCTCGGCTAGGCCCAGTGCCTGTGCCAGGGGTTCGATAATGCGCAGATTGGCTTGATGGCTGAGGAGCACCTCGATGTCTTCCATCTCGAGGCCAGCGGCTTGAACGGCGGCACGGGCGTGCCGCTCGGCGTCCTTGAGCGCCCAGCGGAGGACTTCACGGCCGTTCTGCCAGAACTTATTGCTCGGTGGTGAGATCAATACGGCGTCCGCTAGATCGCCCTTCGAACCCCATACCACTGGCCCAATCCGGGGCTCGTCAGTGGCTCCGATGACCATGGCCCCTGCGCCGTCGGCCGTGAGAACTGCTGTGCTGCGGTCTGTCCAGTCGGTGGCCTTGGAGAGGGTCTCTGAGCCAATAACCAAGGCGTATTTGGCTGATCCGGTCCGGATGGACTGGTCTGCCAGGCCAAGTGCGTATTCAAAGCCGGAGCACGCGGTGTTGACGTCAATCACACCGGGCCCTTGTTCGCCGGTTCCAAGGCCCAAAGCTTGGGCTACTCGTCCAGCGGTATTGGGGGTCCGTTCTACGGCGGTGGTGGTTGCAACGATCACTAGATCGATCTGTTCGGCTGCTACGCCGGAATCCTCGAGTGCCATACGGGCGGCAGTAATGGCCAGATCCTTGGCGGACTCGTCCTCGCCCGCAATATGCCGGGTGACAATGCCGGTGCGCTGACGGATCCACGCATCAGAGGTGTCCATCATGTTTTCGAGTTCGTGGTTATCCATGACCCGTTGTGGCTGGGCGTGGCCTAGGCCAAGAATTTCAGACCCGGCGTTCGGCGCGGGGAATGTCAGCTTTTTCATGTGGGGTCCTTTACACCGGGGATAGGGCTTTATTGAGGGCAACGCGGATACGTTTCTCGGACACTGAATAAGCTGTGCCAAGCTCAACGGCGAAGAAGCTGACGCGAAGCTCTTCGATCAGCCAGCGCACATGAGTTAAATCGGCAGTAGTGCCGCGGCCAGGTGCCAAAGCCGCCACGGCGTCGTCGTAATCATCCTCGAGGCGCTGGACAACGCTCATGTTCGCGCCGTCACGCGCCACGTTGTTGGGGAGCTTCTCGAGGCGCTTTTCAATCCCTGCCAGATAGCGTGGCAATTGGCTCAATTGGGCATAGCCCGTGCGTGCTACAAAGCCCGGATACACCAATTGCTCCAATTGGGATTTGATGTCATTCAGGGCGCTAATGAGGGGCAAGCTCGAGGTTTGGCGCAGGGCTTTGCCAATCCGCATACTGCTAGCCAGAATTCGCTCCACAATGGCCGTGACAGCAAAAACTGTATCGATCAGATCAGCACGGACTGACTCATACAACGTCTCGAAGCTGGCCTGATCCCAAGGGAGTTCTTGGGGTGTGAGCTTGTCCACGGCCGCTTGAGTGCAATCGGCGATCAACGATTCAACCGAGCCATGCGGGTTCTGGCTAAAGGTCAATTTCTCGGTATTGGACAGATGCTCCAGCACATACCGCGCAGGCGAGGGAACCCGGAGTACCAAAAGGCGGATCACACCGGCCCGCATTGCGGTATTCGCCTCTGCAGCACTCTGGAAGATCCGCAACGCTACGGTGCTACCTTCGTCGACTAATGCCGGGTAGCCCGTCACACTGTGCCCAGCAACCAAGCGAGTTACCGAGCGTTCAATCTTGCCCATAGTCCACGAAGTGAGCCCACCCTGCTCCGGAACCCCAGCACCGGATGCCCCAGGTGCGGCATCTACTTGTTGAACAGAGCTACCGGTGCCTTGAGAGTGGCCCGCGCGAGGGTTTGAAGCCTGAGTTTTTTTGTTGGCTGCGGCATTGCTCGCCGGTGTAGCACCCAAAGATTCCGCAATAGCGCGGCGCGTTGCAGGGGCTAGGGCAGCTTGGAGGGCGGCTAGGTCTTTACCTTCGTCGAGGACTTTGCCTGCGGAGTCCACAACTTTGAAACTAACCCGCAAGTGTGGGGGAACAGCGTCCCAATTCCAAGAACCAGGAGGAATGACATGGCCTTTGAGCCTACGCAGGGCAAGCTCAAGGGACGCCTCGAGATTATCCACGGAGGGATCAAAGTCCTGTTCTAATAGCTGCACCGTTTGGCGTGCCACGTCCGGGGCTGGAACAAAATTCTTCCGTACCTGTTTGGGCAGTGACTTGATCAAAGCGGTGACCAGATCTACGCGTTGGCCAGGAATCTGCCAGCGGAAAGCAGTGTCGTCCAGTTGGTTCAAGAACAGAACCGGGACTTCAGCCGTTACACCGTCAGATGGATGAGGGGTAGAACCGGGAGCCACTGGATGGAATTCATAACTCAGGGGGAGGTCGAAGCCTTTGTGCAGCCACACCTTGGGGTAAGCGGTGTCATCCAAAGCCTCCGCTTCGGGATTGATCAACAGAGACTGATCAAAATCTAGAAGTGCGGCGTCCTGAGCGCGTGCTTCTTTCCACCATTTGTCGAAGTGCCTTTCGGAGACAACTTCCTTGCCAATCCGAGCGTCATAGAACTCAAAGAGCGCCTCGTCGTCAACCAAGATGTCCCGGCGCCGCATCCGGGTCTCAAGTTCTTCAACTTCTTGCAACAGGGCGCGGTTGCGGTGGAAGAACTTATGGTGTGTACGCCATTCACCCTCCACCAAGGCGTGGCGGATAAAGAGTTCACGGCACAACTCTGGGTCGATCCGCGCATAGTTGATTCGACGTTGAGCCACGATTGGCACACCGTACAAAAGGACCTTCTCATAGGCCATCACTGAGCCAGAACGGCTAGACCAATGTGGTTCGCTATAGCTTCGTTTGACTAGATCAGGAGCCACGAGTTCGGCCCAAGCCGGTTCAAATTTTGCCGCTACACGAGCCCACAGCCGGCTGGTTTCAACAAGTTCAGCTGCCATCACAAAGGTTGGCGACTTCTTAAACAGCGCGGACCCGGGGAAAATGGCGAAGCGGCTACCGCGTGCACCGGCATATTCGCGTTTGCGCTCGTCCAAAAGACCAATGTGGCTGAGGAGCCCGGACAAAAGACTGATGTGGACGGACTCGTGGTTTCCCACGGCGTCTGCGTCACGTCGCCCGTCAACGGAAATTCCCAACGGCTTGGCCATCTGGCGTAACTGGGCGTAGAGATCTTGCCATTCGCGCACTCGCAAATAGTTGATGAACTCCGCCCGGCATAACTTCCTGAACTGCGAAGAGGAGAGTTCAGCCTGCTTCTCTTGAAGATAGTTCCAGAGATTCAAAAACCCAGTAAAGTCCGAGTTCTCGTCGCGGAAACGGGAGTGCTTTTCCGTAGCTTGTTGCTGCTTATCGCTAGGGCGCTCGCGTGGGTCCTGAATGGTCAAGGCGGCGGCGAGGATCATCACTTCTTTGACGCAGCCACGCTTGCCAGCTTCAACAATCATGCGGCCTAATCGTGGATCTACCGGCAATTGCGCTAATTGGTGGCCCACGGCGGTGAGCCCACCGCCGCTCTTCGCGCCAGCGGCGCGCAAGGCCCCGAGTTCGCGGAGGAGAGTGACGCCGTCGTTGATTGCTTTGGAGTCTGGCGGCTGAACAAACGGGAAGTCTTCTACGTCTTTGGGACCGCGAGCAACGCCCATTGCTGTCATTTGCAAAATGACAGCGGCGAGGTTGGTCCGCAAAATCTCAGGATCGGTAAAAGCGGGCCGGGAATTAAAGTCTTCTTCGGAGTACAAGCGGATAGCGATGCCGTCAGAGACGCGCCCGCAACGGCCAGAACGCTGATTGGCTGAGGCTTGCGAGACTCGTTCAATCGGCAATCGTTGAACCTTGGTCCGGTGCGAGTACCGGGAGATGCGAGCCGTGCCGGTGTCCACTACATATTTGATGCCAGGAACGGTCAGTGACGTTTCTGCCACGTTGGTTGCCAGCACAATTCGACGCTTGGAACCCGGGTTGAAAACCGCGTGTTGCTCTTGCAAACTCAAGCGAGCAAACAGCGGAAGTACCTCTGTGCCAGCAAGTCGCCTATTGGACTGGATTCGGCCCTTGAGCGCTTCTGCAGCGTCGCGGATTTCACGTTCGCCGGAGAAAAAGATCAGGATGTCGCCGGGCGCTTCTTTGGCTAGCTCGTCCACTGCGTCACACACAGCATCGAGAGGATCTCGGTCCTCTTCGAGATCGTCGTCAGAGGCGTCGGCATCGGTGTTGTTGGCCTGGGAAAGCGGGCGGTAGCGAATTTCTACCGGGAAAGTTCGCCCAGATACCTCAATGATGGGCGATGGCTCTTCGGCGCTACCAAAGTGCTCGGCAAAGCGTTGTGGATCAATCGTGGCCGAGGTGATGATGACTTTGAGGTCCGGGCGCTGGGGGAGGAGTCGTTTGAGATATCCCAGAATAAAGTCGATATTGAGGCTGCGCTCGTGAGCTTCGTCGATGATGATGGTGCTGTAACGGCGCAAGAGTTTGTCGCGTTGGATCTCGGCGAGCAAGATACCGTCGGTCATCACTTTGACCTTGGTTTGTTTGCTGACTTCGCCGGTAAACCGGACTTGGAAGCCAACTTCTTGGCCTATCTCCACTCCGAGTTCCTCGGCGATTCGCTCTGCAACTGTCCGTGCAGCGAGTCGGCGCGGCTGGGTGTGGCCAATCATGCCTTTCTCACCAAGGCCCAGTTCTAGACACATTTTGGGGATCTGAGTGGTCTTACCGGAACCGGTCTCCCCAGCGATGATGGTGACCTGGTTGGCCGCGATAGCCGCCATGATGTCCTCGCGGCGTTCGGAAACCGGCAAAGCCGCAGAGTAAGAAATGTGAAAAGTCATGGCCTAGACAGTCTACTGTGCCGGGTGTGGACAGTATTAGCCGTCCACCTAGGCGGTTTGTCTCGTAGCTCCTGGAATGATTCCGGGGGCAAACAAAAAAGTAACCCGACCCCACACCGTGGGATCGGGTTACTCGAAAAACGTGCCCTCGATAGGATTCGAACCTACGGCCTGTTGCTCCGGAGGCAACCGCTCTATCCCCTGAGCTACGAGGGCAACAGGGTCTCCGCTAAAGCCAGCGGAACGTCCTAGAGCTTATCAGCAGGCCGGGCCGTTCAAAAAACCATCCGAGCCTGGGCCCTTCTTTGAGCAAGGAGCTAGCGGCGTTTGCTGCGTCAGCGACTAGTGTCGAGTGCCTTTGACCACTTCGCTGAACACAGTTCTAGCCCCGGCGCCTGTGCAAAGTAGGATTGCAGGGTGACTCCAGAACAGCTTTCCGCCGCCATTTCCGCTTGCCTCAACGACGCCGTCCATGACGGCGCCATTGCCATGAACGTTTCCGATATCCCGGAACACGTCCGAGTGGACCGACCCAAAAATCGGGAACACGGGGACTGGGCCAGCAATATCGCGATGCAGCTGTCCAAAAAAGCTGGCATCAACCCGCGCGAATTTGCCCAGATTCTCAGCGAGCGGTTAGCGAAGGCTGAGGGTGTGGCCAAGGTGGACATCGCCGGTCCCGGCTTTTTGAACATCACTTTGGACGCTGCCGCTGCCGGCGCCCTGGCCAAGGCCATTGTGGAAGCGGGTGCCAGCTACGGAACAAACGATGCGCTCGCGGGCCACGTGATCAACATGGAATTTGTTTCCGCTAACCCCACGGGTCCGCTACACATCGGTCATACCCGCTGGGCCGCGCTCGGCGACGCTATCGCCCGAGTTCTGCGTGCCTCTGGTGCCGACGTCACCGCTGAGTACTACATCAACGATGCTGGCTCTCAGATGAACGTTTTTGCTAATTCAGTTCTGTCCCGCTTGCACGGCCGTGATGTGCCGGAAGGCGGTTACCCGGGTGAGTACATCAAGGAACTCGGTGATGAGGTCCTCAAAGCGCACCCGGCCATCCGCGAACTGACCGATGAAGCAGCACTGCCGGTAATTCGTGAAGCTGCATACGAAGCTCAAATGGCTGACATCAAAAAGACTCTGGCTGAATTTGGCGTGGAGTTTGATGTGTTCTTCTCCGAGAAGGAACTCCATGAAGCTGGTGCGATCGAATCAGCTGTGGCGCGTCTTCGTGAACAGGGACATGTTTTCGACGATGGCGGCGCCGTGTGGTTGCGTACCACCGACTTCACGGATGACAAGGATCGTGTGATGATCCGTGCCAACGGCGAGCCCACGTACTTTGCCGCTGACGCTGCGTACTACTTGTCCAAAAAGGACCGTGGCTTTACCGAAAAGATCTATCTCCTAGGGGCCGACCACCACGGTTACATCAATCGTCTTAAGGCCATTGCTGCTGCCGCTGGCGATGACCCGGAGGTAAACATCGAGGTCCTCATTGGTCAGCTGGTTTCGATTAATGGCGCCAAGCTCTCCAAGCGTGCCGGCAACATCATTGAGCTCAAGGATCTTATTTCGTGGCTCGGGAAGGACGCTGTTCGGTACTCACTCGCGCGCTTCCCTGCAGATTCGCCACTGACGCTGGATCCCGAGCTATTGACAAAGAACACCAACGAGAACCCTGTTTTCTACGTGCAGTACGCCCACGCACGCTCATGTGGCACTGCCCGGAACGCTGTGGCGGCTGGAGTGGACCGCTCAGAGTTTGATGCTGCCCTGTTGGATCACGCTACGGAGAATGAGCTGCTCTCTTACCTTGGGAGCTACCCGTCGATTGTGGCTAAGGCCGCTGAGTTCCGCGAGCCGCACCGCGTGGCCCGTCACCTCGAAGTAATTGCTGGTGCTTATCACCGCTGGTATGACGCTTGCCGTGTGGCGCCTATGGGCGATGAGCCCATTACGGCGCTGAACCGCACGCGTTTGTGGCTCAATGATGCCACTAGCCAGGTTCTGGCGAACGGCCTAGGTCTATTGGGTGTTTCGGCTCCGGAGAAGATGTAGTTATGGTCGCTTCGAAAAACGCGCTGGCACCCGAGTGGCTCGACGTTCCCGAGGATCTAAACGCCCTCCACGCACCCATGTGGGCACAAGACGTTGAACGCAATAACGACGGCGAACTCGCAGTTGGTGGCCTCAGCGTCGCCGAGCTTCAGCAACAGTTTGGGACGCCGCTGTTTGTGATGAGCGAACCTGACTTCCGGGCCCGCGCACGAGACTTCAAAACTGCCTTTGATACCGCGTTTGAAGACATCTGTGGCGGTGTTGACGTTTACTACGCCGGCAAGTCTTTCCTGTGCACCACTGTTGCTCAGTGGGTAGCAGAAGAAGGTCTGCGTTTGGACACGTGCTCCGGGGGAGAGCTCGCGGTAGCACAACGTGCAGGACTCGAAGGTAGCCAGCTTGGCCTTCACGGGAACAACAAATCCCGCGCCGAGATCACACGTGCCCTCGAGATGAACGTGGGCCGCATTGTTGTTGATAGCCTCGATGAGCTTGAACGCGTTGCCGAGATCGCTCAGGAACTGAACCGCACCGCCAAGGTGATGCTTCGGCTCACTCCCGGTGTCCACGCGCACACCCACGAATTTATTGCCACTGCTCATGAGGATCAGAAGTTCGGGCTGTCCATGGCTGAGGACACTTCAACCACCGCTGGTATATCGGCTGCCGAAGAAGCAGTGGCTGCTGCGATCAACGCCCCGAGCATTGAACTTTTGGGCTTGCACTGCCACATTGGTTCGCAGATTTTTGAAGCGACTGGGTTTGAGATTGCCGCCGAGAAGTTGTTGCGCTTTTTGGACGCCATGCAGCGCAACTATTCGGTCGTACTGCCGGAGCTGGATCTGGGTGGCGGGTACGGCATTGCCTACACCCCTGTGGACACCCCACGGCCGGCGACGGAGATCGCTCAGGCGATGGCCGCCGTCGTGCGTTCTACTTGCTCTGCTCTGGGTATCACCTCGCCGCGAATCTCGATTGAACCTGGACGGGCGATTGTTGGATCCACCACTTTCACGCTGTACGAGGTCGGCACACGAAAGACGGTTCGGGTTGAGGCACCTGCTTCATCCAACGTTTCACCTACCGAAGATGGAGTCGACGCCCAACAGAACGTTACGTTGGCGCGCCGCTATGTGTCGGTAGACGGCGGTATGAGCGACAACGCCCGGCCAGTGCTCTACGACGCGGATTATTCGGCAGTATTAGCCTCCCGAGCTTCCTCGGCTGCGCCTTCGCTGTCCCGGGTAGTGGGCAAACATTGCGAGAGCGGAGACATTGTTGTTAGAGATGTATATCTGCCCGAGGACGTAGCAGCGGGGGATCTGCTCGCAGTTCCTGGTACCGGCGCCTATTGTTGGGCGCTCGCAAGCAACTACAACTATGTAGCCCGCCCGGGCGTTGTTGCCGTGCGCGATGGTGCCGCCCGGTTGATTGTCCGAGGGGAGACCGAGGAAGACCTATTGAACCGTGACATGGGAGCAGTACGTGACTGATTTGCAAACGCTCAAGGTGGCTCTTTTGGGCTGCGGCAATGTGGGTTCACAAGTGGCGCGAATTTTGATTGACGACGCCGATGCCCTGGCCGCGCGCACTGGTGCGCGTCTTGAACTGACCGGCATCGCAGTCCGCCACATCGACGCTCCACGCGACGTTGAACTGCCGCGAGAGCTGTTCACCACAGACGCCGAAACCCTCGCAAAGGGCGCCGACATTGTGGTGGAACTGCTGGGCGGCATCGAGCCTGCCCGCACATTGATTCTGACGGCCATTCGCAACGGTGCCAGTGTCATCACCGGTAACAAGGCGTTGCTGGCTCAAGATGGCCCCAGCCTTTATGAAGAAGCAGACAAAGCTGGCGTTCAGCTCTCCTATGAGGCCGCAGTGGCAGGCGCCATCCCGATCCTGCGCCCCATTCGCGACAGTCTCTCCGGGGATCACATCACGCGTGTTCTGGGCATTGTCAACGGCACCACAAACTTCATTCTGGACCAGATGGACTCCACTGGCGCGCAGTTCGCAGACGCCCTCGCCGAGGCACAAAAGCTTGGTTACGCCGAGGCGGACCCCACGGCCGACGTTGAAGGACACGATGCTGCGGCAAAGGCGGCCATCCTCGCCTCACTTTCTTTCCATACACGTTTTGCTCTTGAAGACGTTCACTGCCAAGGCATCACTGAAGTCAGTGCCGCGGACATTTCAGCGGCAAAAGATGCTGGCTTTGTGATCAAGCTGCTGGCCATCGCAGAAAAGATTTCCGGCGACGCCGGCGAAGGAGTGAGCGTCCGCGTTCACCCCACGCTTTTGCCGCGCGAGCACCCGCTCGCCGCTGTACGTGGCGCGTTCAACGCCGTTTTTGTTGAGGCAGAAAACGCAGGCGAGTTGATGTTCTACGGACAAGGTGCTGGTGGTACCCCCACTGCCTCGGCAGTGCTCGGAGACCTAGTATCGGCCGCGCGTCGAATTGTTTTGGGCGGTCCCGGCCGTACCGAGACCACCACTGGTCACGTGCCTGCGTTGAGCATCAACGCAGTGAACACGAGCTACTACATTGGCTTGGATGTTGCCGATCAGCCTGGTGTTTTGGCGCGTATTGCGCAGATTTTCGCTGAAAACGGCGTCTCCATCGAGCAGTTGCGTCAGACCATCCACCGCGGCGATGCCAAGGTAGCAAACTCTGCAGAACTTCGAATTGTCACCCACCGCGCTTCCGAAGCCTCATTGGCCGCAACGGTAGAAGCGGTTCGCAAACTTGATGTCATCAATTCGGTGTCATCTGTACTTCGTGTAGAAGGGGTCTAAGTGGCTCAGCAATGGCGCGGTGTAATCCGCGAATACGCCGAACGTCTTCCGGTAACTGCGGAAACCAAGATCATTACGCTCGGCGAAGGCGGCACGCCGCTGGTACCCGCGGTGAAGCTTTCAGAGCTCACCGGCTCCACTGTTTACCTCAAAGTTGAGGGGATGAACCCCACCGGTTCTTTCAAGGACCGTGGCATGACCATGGCCATGACCGCCGCTGTTGAGGCCGGGGCCAAAGCTGTTGTTTGTGCCTCTACTGGCAACACCTCGGCCTCTGCTGCAGCGTATGCAACAGCAGCAGGTCTGACCTGTGCAGTACTGGTCCCCGAGGGCAAGATCTCCATGGGCAAGCTCAGCCAGGCCATCGCCCACGGCGCCACACTGTTGCAGGTAGACGGAAACTTTGACGACTGCTTGGAAATCGCGCGCAAGCTCGCCGAGTCCTACCCGGTCTTTTTGGTCAACTCGGTGAACCCTGCCCGTATTCAGGGCCAGAAAACCGGTGCCTTTGAAGTAGTGGACGCACTCGGGGACGCCCCGGACATTCACGTCTTGCCGGTAGGTAACGCTGGAAACATCAGTGCTTACTGGAAGGGCTACCAAGAGTACGCGGCACCTTACCAAGCGGGGGAGACCCTCTTGGATGCAGTGGCTACCAAAACTCCCGCCATGTGGGGATTCCAAGCTGCTGGTGCTGCACCGTTTGTTGCCGGACACCCCATTTCCGAGCCTGACACTATCGCCACCGCCATCCGGATTGGTAACCCCGCATCGTGGGATACCGCCGTAGCTGCTCGCGACGATTCCGGCGGGCTAATTGAGGCAGTTACGGATGAGGAAATCCTCGCCGCGCACCGTTGGCTCTCTGCCAAGGAAGGTGTGTTTGTTGAACCCGGTTCTGCCGCTGGTGTTGCAGGCCTGATCAAAAAGCATGCTGCGGGAGAAGTCCCCACGGGCAAAACCATTGTGATCACGGTGACCGGTCATGGTCTCAAGGATCCTCAGTGGGCCCTTCGAATGGCTGATGGTTCTGATGTTGAGCCCGTGAAGGTTGGCAACGACGTCGTTTCAGTTGCGAGTGCCCTCGGATTGGAAAGCCAGTAGATGGACGCGACCGCAGGCGCGAATTCCTTGCCTCAGACCGTCACCAGCGGCCAGCTGGTGACGGTCACGGTTCCAGCAACTAGCGCTAACTTGGGCCCGGGTTATGACAGTTTGGGCCTAGCACTTGGACTCCGGGACACCCTGACGGTGGAAACCTTGGACACCGGTGCACTCGAATTTGATCTTGAGGGCGAAGGGGCAAAGACCCTGCCGCGAAACGCCAGCCACCTAGTGGCGCGGACCATCAACGCCGCCCTTGGGGAACTCGGTTACCAGCACAATGGTCTGAAGATTACAGCCAACAACGTTAATCCTCAGGGCCGTGGGCTAGGCAGCTCCGCCTCGGCAATTGTGGGCGCAGTAGTTGCAGCAAACGCTCTGGTGCCGGAGGAAGCCCAAAAGCCCAGTAGCTGGGTGCTGCAATTCTGCAGTGCGTTGGAAGGTCACCCTGACAATGTGGCGCCAGCCATTTTTGGTGCCTTAGCGCTTTCATGGCAGGACGGCGAGAGCTATAGCAGCACGCGAGCCGAAGTGAACCCGAACATTGTTCCGGTAGTTGCCATTCCCGATTTTGAACTCGCAACCGAGGCGGCACGAGCACTACTTCCTACCTCCGTGGCGCACCATGTTGCAGCGATGAACTCAGGACGTGCTGCATTGCTCATTCATGCTCTGACCCACCGCCCTGAACTTTTGCTCCCGGCAACACAGGACTACCTCCACCAGGACTACCGCGCTGAAGCAATGCTCCCGAGCGCTGAGCTGATTCAGGCCCTGCGCGCACGTGGTCATGCTGCAGTTGTCTCCGGTGCTGGGCCTACGGTGTTAACGCTGACGCACAGTGATGCTGAAGCGCTTGAGGTGACGGCCTTGATTCACGAGCTCACGGAGAATCAAAGAAGCAAGGGCACATGGCGTGTTCACGCGCTTTCTGTTGACCCTGAAGGTGCTAAAGTGGAAGTGCACCGGCGGTAAAACCGCACTGGATGCTGGCCGCGATTCGTTCTAACAAGCTAGCTTGCTGAAGGATCCTTCTGGTCTCTAAGCCTCTACTGCGCTCTTTCAACGGTGCCATCTTCCTTGGTATGCCCCAGATTTCTGCCGAAACTTTTTGTGCAGCGACGGGCATTTATCCAGATGGATATGGAAGGTGAGTAATACCAGCCCGGCAGGCTCATTGCCTCCCACTTGGGTTGGGAATCAAGGCTTCAGATCTGAACTGAGGCCCCAATTATCATCGCGTTCGGCTCAAGTTCCGAACGCCGTCGAGGGGGAAGGATCCTTCGTGACCGAAACCACTGACCTGGCAACAGGTGTGGACCATTCAACTTCTGCTGCCGCCGAGGCAGCACCAGCCAAGAGCAGTGGATTGGCCGGGCTTAAGCTCGCCCAACTTCAAGTTCTGGCTAGCCAGCTAGGAATCTCCGGCGGTTCGCGGATGCGCAAGGGAGACCTTGTTAGCGCAATTTCCGCACACCAACGTGGATCTTCAGTAGCTGATCGTGCGCCGAAGGCAGCAGCAACTGAGCAGAAAAATGCGCCGCAGGTCACCGATAAGTCCGCCCCTGTGGCGAGCGAGTCGGCAGCAGCAACCACCGGCAATAACGCTGGTGAGTCGAGCGAGCAAGCCCCGGCAGAAACCACGCGTGGACGCGGTCGGGGACGTTCACGGCGCGCGGTGAGTGACGGCGTCGTAACATCTGCTGGCGAACGTACTGCGGAGGTTAGCAACGCTGCACCGGCGACTGAAAGCGCGCCTACTGAAGAGAGCGCGAGCCGCCCCTCTGAGGCCGCAGCTGAGCCGGCAAACGATCGTCGTCAGCCTCGCACACGGAACCGTCGCCGTTCGGAAAACCCGGCCAGCAACGAGGGTGCAACCGCTGAAGAATCAGCGCCAGCCGCACCTGCAGCGTCGGAAGAAAACAACGGCCAGAACGACGGCGGCCAAAACCGTCAGCGTAACGACCGCCAGCAGGATTCTCGCCGGGAAAACCAGCGGGAAAACTCCCGTGGCGACCGCCAGCAGGACAACCGCCGGGAAAACTCCCGTGGCGAACGTCAGCAGGACAACCGTCAGCAGGATAACCGCGTAGAGGTCGACGACGACGGTGGCAACCGCCGTAACCGTCGCAATCGCCGCGATCGTAACGAGAACAACTCGCGTAACGACCGTAACGACCGTAATGATCGCAACGATCGTTTCCGCGATCGCAACGAACGCCGTCGTGGACGCAACCAGGGCCCTGACGTTGATGACGTTGAGGTCACTGACGACGACGTCCTGTTGCCCGTTGCCGGTATCTTGGACGTTCTTGAGAACTACGCATTTATCCGTACCTCGGGTTACTTGCCCGGTGCCAACGACGTCTACGTCTCCCTGGCCCAGGTCAAGAAGTACAACTTGCGCAAGGGTGACGCCGTTGTAGGTGCCATTCGTGCACCGCGTGAAGGCGAGAGCCAGAACAACAACAGCAATCAGTCAGCTCGCCAGAAGTTCAATGCTTTGGTCCGGGTCACCTCGGTCAACGGCAAAACGCCTGAAGAGCTCAAGGATCGTGTTGAGTTCGCCAAGTTGGTGCCGTTGTACCCGTCCGAGCGTTTGCGCCTTGAGACTGATCCCAAAAAGATCGGTCCTCGCGTTATCGACCTCGTGGCACCCATTGGTAAGGGCCAGCGTGGTTTGATCGTTTCTCCGCCTAAGGCTGGTAAAACTCTCATCCTGCAGTCCATCGCCAACGCCATCACCACCAACAATCCTGAGGTTCACCTCATGATGGTGCTAGTGGACGAACGTCCTGAAGAAGTCACGGACATGCAGCGCACGGTCAAGGGTGAGGTTATTGCCTCCACCTTCGACCGTCCCGCAGATGACCACACCACCGTTGCTGAGCTCTCTATCGAACGTGCCAAGCGTCTGGTGGAAATGGGTATGGACGTTGTGGTCTTGTTGGACTCCATGACCCGTTTGGGCCGTGCCTACAACCTGGCAGCTCCTGCCTCGGGCCGTATCCTCTCCGGTGGTGTGGACTCCGCAGCTCTGTACCCGCCCAAGCGTTTCTTCGGTGCTGCCCGCAACATCGAAAACGGTGGCTCGCTCACCATCTTGGCGACGGCTCTGGTTGAGACCGGTTCCAAGATGGACGAGGTGATCTTTGAGGAGTTCAAGGGCACCGGCAACATGGAACTGCGTTTGTCCCGCCAGTTGGCTGACAAGCGAATCTTCCCGGCTGTTGACGTCAACGCTTCGGGTACCCGCCGCGAAGAAAACTTGCTCTCTCCTGAAGAGGTCAAGATCATGTGGAAGCTGCGCCGCGTCCTCTCGGGCTTGGAGACTCAACAGAGCTTGGAGCTCTTGACCTCCAAGATCCGTGAGACTCAGAGCAACGTTGAGTTCTTGATGCAGGTTCAGCAGACAACTCTCGGCGCCAAGGGCGACGACAAAAAGTAGCTACCTCTGGGACGGGTTTGCCATCAACATGGCGAACCCGTCCCTTTGTGTTCACTACACTTGAATGGTCGAAAGAGGTTAGAAAATGTTTGAGTCCGTACAGGGACTGCTGGACGAGCACTCCGAACTGCAAGCCCAATTGAGTGACCCTGCCGTTTACGCGCAGCCCGCGGTGGCTCGTAAGCTGGGCCGCCGTTCCGCTGAGCTCAACGGCATCGTTGAGGCCTACCACCGGTGGGAAGGGCTCAAAAACGACCTCGAGGCCGCTCAAGAGATGGCTGAGGAAGACCCAGAGTTCGCAGCCGAAGTTCCAGTGCTGGCCGCTGAACTTGAAGCGACGCAAGCCCGTTTGCGTCGATTGCTGATTCCCCGTGACCCTGACGACGCACGCGACGTCATCATCGAAGTTAAGGGCGGTGAAGGTGGAGACGAAGCTGCACTGTTCGCCGGTGACTTGCTGCGTATGTACACGCGTTATGCCGAGTCACGTGGTTGGAAGACCGAGATGATTTCCGCCACCGAATCAGATCTTGGTGGCTACAAAGACGTCCAGATGGCTATCAAGGGCAACTCGAATGACCCTGCCGAAGGCGTTTACGCGCGGTTGAAGTTTGAAGGTGGCGTTCACCGTGTTCAGCGTGTTCCCGTGACTGAGTCGCAGGGACGCATTCACACTTCAGCGGCAGGTGTGTTGATCCTTCCGGAAGTTGACGAGCCTGAAGAGCTGGATATCAATCCGAACGATCTCAAAATCGACGTTTACCGTTCTTCAGGTCCTGGTGGACAGTCGGTGAACACCACTGACTCTGCCGTACGTATTACTCACTTGCCTACCGGCATTGTGGTGGCCATGCAGAACGAGAAGTCGCAGCTGCAGAACCGCGAAGCTGGTATGCGTGTTCTGCGTGCCCGTATTTTGGCTCACCAACAGGCCATCATCGATGCTGAGAACTCAGCACAGCGTAAGTCTCAGATCCGCACCATGGACCGTTCCGAGCGCATCCGCACTTATAACTACCCGGAAAACCGGATTGCCGATCACCGCACTGGTTACAAGGCGTACAACCTTGACGCAGTGATGAACGGTGATTTGGAACCGGTGATTCAGTCAGCAATTGAAATGGATGAGCAGGCTCGGCTGGACGCAATCGGCGACTAGTGATGGACCTGGATCAAACTCTCGCTGCGGCGGTTAAGGAAGCGGAAGCTACCCTGGCCGCTGCTGGCGTACCCAGCCCCCGCAATGATGCTGAACTGCTGGCTGATCATTTGATGGGCGTTGGCTTGGGGCGCTTACGGGCCCTCATGCTCACCGATACACCTGCTCCCCAGGGGTATGCCGACCTCGTTGCTGAGCGGGCGCACCGCACACCCTTGCAGCACATCACGGGGGTTGCCTACTTCCGTCATTTGGAGCTTTCTGTGGGGCCGGGGGTATTTGTCCCACGCCCGGAGACTGAGTCGGTAGTCCAGCTGGTGATTGACCACGCTCAGGGCCTCCGGCGTCCTGTCATTGTAGATCTGGGTACTGGGTCCGGTGCCATTGCGGCTTCGGTGGCTACAGAGATTCCTGGATCCGAAGTTTATGCCGTGGAACTTAGCCCTTTGGCATTCGCGTGGGCTGAGCGAAATCTCAAGCCTCTTGGTGTCAACCTAGTTCAGGGTGACTTGCGTACAGCTTTTGAGGAGCTGGATGGAGTGGTGGACATTGTGGTGTCTAACCCGCCGTACATTCCCGCTGAAGCTATCCCTCATGAACCGGAGGTGGCCCTCCACGATCCGCAGATCGCACTTTACGGCGGCGGAGCGGACGGTATGGAACTTCCGACGGCGGCTGCCGCGACAGCTGCTCGGCTACTCCAGAACGGGGGCTACTTCGTGATGGAACATGCAGAAGTTCAGTCCGAGTGGATCGCCGAGCACTTGAGGTCGCAGGGCTGCTGGACCGATGTGCAAAGCCATCAAGATCTCAACTCAAGAGAACGCGCCACCTCGGCGATTTTGCGTCGCCCGGCCTAAGTGTTCGCTATCTGCGTGTAATGCAAAATTTCGTGACGTCCCAGCGACTGGTGAATGGAAGAATAGAGCCGTGACCACTTCATATAACTGCACCACAGAAGAACAGCGCACCGAAGGGTTAGCTCATGCTCAGCGTGCCATAGCTGCCCGGCAGTGCATTGTTTTTCCTACTGACACTGTTTACGGAATCGCCGTTGATGCCTTTTCTGCCCAGGCGGTTACCTTGATGCTGGCGGTTAAAGGCCGTGGCCGCACCATGCCACCCCCCGTATTGATTCCTCGGCTTCAGACCATGGATGGCTTGGCCACGGACATCAGTGAGGATGCCCGCAAGCTGGCCGAGAAATTTTGGCCCGGAGCGCTGACGCTGATTCTTCACGCACAGCCGTCGCTGGACTGGGATCTGGGGGACACCAAAGGCACCGTGGCTTTGCGTTTGCCTGACGATGCTTTGGCGCAGGATCTATTGACGGTTACGGGTCCTCTGGCGGTGTCCTCTGCGAACCGCACGGGGCAGCCAGCAGCCCAGACGGCGTCCGAGGCGCGGGAACAACTTGCCGAGTCAGTCGAGGTCTACCTCGAGGGCGGTTACCGTCCGGTTGCTGGGACTGAAGGCTTGGCCTCAACGATTGTCGATTGCACCGGTCTGCGCGCCAAAGTCGTGCGTCAAGGCGGAGTGACGCTCGAGCAGCTTCGCGAAGTGGTGCCATCCGTATTGGGTCTCGGCGAAGAAGCTGCCATGTGGTCACCGGCGCGTGAAGAACCCGCTACCGAAGCTGCGGCTCCCGAGGCGTGAGTGCCCTAGCTCGCGAACGAGTGCCGTTCCTGGGAGTCACGGTGACGCCCTTGCGGGTGGAACAGCTGATCCCTGTGATTGGCGACTTTCTCAATGACGGCCAAGTTCACACCATTGCGGGGCATAATCTTCATAGCGTGACGTTGTGCCACAGTGACGAAGCGTTCTTTGACTTCTATCAGAACAGCGATGTTGTTCTGATGGACGGGGCACCGGTGGTGTACCTCTGGGGTTCGCGCAATGAGCATCAAGGGCGGCGAGTCGAGTACCGTCTAGGCTCAACAGACTGGATCCCGGAGCTTTTTCGGTTGCCCCAGATCCAGCGTGTATTGGTTGTTGGCTCTACCCCAGAGGCAAATCTTTTGGGAGTTGCTCGACTTCAAGAAATCCTGCCAGATGCCACAGTTCAAGGCCTTCATGGTTCCGACTGGGATCAAGGCCTTGAGCGCCAGTTTCTTAATTTGGCGCATGACTTTAAGCCTCAGTTGGTCCTATTGGGCTTGGGGATGCCACTGCAAGAGCATGTATTGCTCCGCAACAAGGAGGCCCTGCCGCCGGCCACCTATTGCACCGTAGGTGGTGCCATTGATCAGCTTGGGGGAGTGCAGCGCTTGGCGCCACGATGGCTTGGCAGGATGGGCTTTGAATGGGCGTGGCGTCTGATGCTGCATCCCAGCCGCGTTGCCAGCCGGGTATTTGTGGAGCCTTGGATCTTGGGATGCATTCTGGCCCGGAAAAAAATTCAGCGGTTCAGAAAGCAGCGAGCACTCAAGAAGTCACGGTCGTAGCCATTTCGCAACTACTAAATGGGGTCCACTACACGCAGCATTCGGCAACCCAGATGGAAACCGTGCCGCTGGAGCTAGAACTCTTGATCCTCTAGCCTGCCAAAACCGCGGCCGCGCAGGCCCAGGCTGAAGGCGCGGAACCACTGAGCTAGTCCCTTGTAGTCGCCGCGCTTGAGGAAATAGCCACCATAACCACCAAGATCTGCCACGAGTGATTTAACCCGGAAATACCGGCGGATCAAGTAGCCGCGATTGCGGTAGTAGAAATAGCGCTTGAACGCTGAGTCCGGGACGATCACGTGCCACCGGGCGCCGAATACATGCTGTGTTTCATTCTGCGCATGGGGATGTTTGATGGATGCCGACGTCACAGTTCCAAAACGGATTCCGGCTTGACGCAGACGTAAAGTGAAATCAACTTCATCGCCTCGGATAAAGAGGCGAATATCCGGGAGCCCCACGATCGAAAACACATCCGCGCGGATTAATGCGCCGTTAAAAAAGTGCCCTTCGTTCTCAAGGAATCCGCGTTTTTCAACTTCTGCCCGCTCATGGGTGACCTTCCCGTCTAGGCGAAAAAAGAAGGACAGCTTCGTCTCGTCCTCGGGAGAAATCACTAAGGGCACCACCGCCTGAAGGTCCCGGGCTGTAGCCTCACGAAGCAATGTGGCGAGGCAATCTGGATCGGCAGGTTCGGCGTCGTCATCCATCAGCCAAATCCATTCAGAGCCCGTGGCGAGTGCCTTCAGAATCGCAAAAGCAAAGCCGCCTGCCCCGCCAAGATTAGCCTCGGAACGTTGGTAGCTGACGTTGCTGTGTGCCTCGGCCACAGCACGTGAAGCGGTAGTTCCAGAGTCCACCAAACAGATGGTCGCCACCGGTGCGCTTTGTTTGTTGATGGCGTCCAGAAGAATGGAAAGCTCATGTGGACGGTCGAAGGTCACGGCGGCGACTGCGACCGATGCTGACATAAATATTTCCTTCCGAAGGGCCGCCCTGAGGCGAAAATGCGGCCCGGGCGCCGTGTGGCGGCGAGCCAAAGACCCGCTGACTTTAGTATCTTGACTAGGGACAACTGTATTACAGCCGCCTTGCACGCTGCCCGGCGACTACGAATGTCATCGAGGCATTCATCCTTCGAGAGTCAGATTCACAACCATTGAGATACGCAAACTTGCTGGGCCGGGACACCAATAGTGCGTTCAAGCGCACCATGGAAACCCCTCGCCGTCGCTCGCATTGCGCAGGCTCTGAACTTGGCGGCCACCTATGATCATGTATTCGTTGATGGTCCTGACCGCTGCCGTGGTGTCTTACTTGGCGACGTGGGTGGCGCGCTTGGCCGGGAATCGTTTTCGACTTTTCGCTCCGATTCGTGTCCGTGATCAGCATTCCAAACCAGTGTCTCGGCTTGGCGGCTTAGGAATATTCCTTGGCTGCTGGGTGGCACTAGTGGTGGCGAGCCAATCCTTTTTTGTGAAAGACATCTTCCGCCACAATGACGCTCCCTGGGGAGTGCTGGCCGGTGCCGGCGTTATTGTCCTCGTGGGTATGGCGGATGATTTATTAGATCTCCGCTGGTGGATCAAACTCATCGGCCAGGCCGCTGGTGCTTGGGTTGTTGCGGTTTGGGGCGTCAAGATGTCCATCATTCCGTTTTTTGGTGGGCCAGTGCAGATTCAGTCTGAAGTACTGAAAATTGTGCTGACTGTCCTTCTGATCGTGACCACCATGAATGCGTTTAACTTCATCGATGGTCTGGACGGGCTTGCGGCAGGAGTTGCCATCATTGGCGGTGTCGCATTCTTTCTCACTGCTTACTGGGTACACCGCAGTGCTGTTCTTCTAGACCGTTCCGATCTGGCCACCTTGCTGACTGCCGTGATCATTGGCAGTTGTTTGGGATTCCTTCCGCACAATTGGTACCCGGCCAAGATCTTTATGGGCGACTCCGGTGCCATGCTGATCGGTTTGCTGATGGCGTCGGCAGGTATTGTGGCGACGGGCCAAATCGGCTCAGGCCTGTATGACCGGGCCAACGGTATCCCCACCATCATCCCGATCTTGTTGCCATTTACTGTTCTTTTTGTTCCGTTCTTGGACCTGCTCTCGGCAGTGGTCCGGCGGACAGCGCGCGGCCAGTCGCCTTGGTCAGCCGATCGCGGCCATTTACATCACAAGCTTTTGGACCTAGGGCACTCGCACCGTACTGCCGTTGTGATGATGTATGGCTGGACAGCAATCTTGGCATTCGGCGGCGCAGCTTTTGCGGTGTTCCCGTGGCAGATTGTTCTTGTCGCCAACATTCTCCTAGTGCTGGTGTTGGGCCTTGTTACTGCCTGGCCGTATCTCTCCCGTCATGCGGGGGAGAGCGAGGACGAAACTCTCAGCGGCTCCTAGCCGGTCAGCGGCATAGTTCTATCTCGTGTAGAATTCACTAGTGGCGTGAAGAGCGCCACTCACCGCACCCAGCCCCTCCTTGTCACCGCCCAGACCGTCGTCTGACAGTCTTTAGGTGGGATATTTTCAGAGCGGGCGGACCTGAGGATTGGGACTACATGACCTCCAACGCCGCACCAGGACGGGCCTCCGGGCAACCGTCTCTTGTCGCGTCTGGTCCCACTTCCTCACTCTGGCTAAAGTTGCTTCGGCTTAGCTCGCTTGTCACGGCTGCGGCAATCTTGACGACGGCGGCCCTCGCCCTTTTCATCGGCCCAAGCTCCACTGCTGGTAACCGAGTCCTCTCCGTGGGGTTCTCGGGGCTACTAGTAATGGTGTTCTTCGGAATTTCCTTGCTGATTGGTCACTTTGTGGGCCGCAATAATCCCTCTGGTGCCATGGGAACGTTTGTTGCCGTGTACTTCATCAAAGTTGTGTTCTTCGCCGTGGCGCTGTGGCTCGTGGGCTCACCCGTCTGGATTGAGTCCGCCTGGTTCATTGCTGGCGCCGTGGTAGCAGTTGTTGTTTGGCAAGTTGCTGAAATCTTTGGCTTTAGCCGAGCGCGACTGCAGATCTATGCTGACCCGGTGGAGGAGACGCAGAATGGCCACTAATAATGCAGACTCAGAGTCGGCCGAGATCAATGGTTCAGGCGACGGTGGATACAACGCTGGAATTGCGGTGTTTAGTTACATCACCGGCGGAATCCTCGTCTGGAGTTTGGTAGGCTGGGGTCTGGATCATCTGTCTGGAACTCGCTGGATGGTGCTCGCAGGCGCTCTGCTTGGAGCACTCGGAGGTTTCTACCTTTCTCACATGCACGGCTTGACCCGTGCCGGTGGGGCGGTCGCAGGAATCAAACCAGCCAAAACACCGTCACATGACGGCGCTGAGGATGGACACGGAAATGCCAAATAATTTCACACGGGGGGACACGGCGCATCTCGTCGAGTACTCCCTACCAACGCCCAATGATGGACACTGCAGAGAGGAAACGCGTTGATCGCGCTTGCGCTCCCGGCCCAGGATTCAGGGGACTTCACACCTCCCGGAATTGAAGAAATGCACCTTCCGGCAATCTTGCCGTGGGGCGCCGCAGACGGATTCTCCAAGCAGATGCTGCTGGTAATTCTCTCGGTCGTAATTATCGCCACGTTCTTCCTGCTCGCAGCACGGAAGGGCCAGCTTGTCCCCGGCAAGCTCCAGTTTGCAGGCGAGGCTGCTTACGGCTTCGTACGCAACGGCATTGCCAAGGACATCATCGGTGGTAAGGACTTCATCAAGTATGTCCCGCTGCTCTTTAGCCTCTTCTTCTTTATCTTGGTCAACAACATTTACGGTGCTATTCCGGTAATCCAGTTGCCCAGCTTCTCCCACGTTGGCGGCGCGTATGTCCTTGCGGCCATCGTGTACGTGACCTGGATTGGCATTGGTATCAAGAAGAACGGCTTGAAGTACTTCAAGCTGGCCACCGTTCCGTCAGGTGTACCGATGTACATCTTGCCGCTCGTGGTCCCGATTGAAATCATCTCCAACTTTGTTGTTCGCCCCATCACTCACTCCTTGCGTTTGTTCGCAACCATGCTTGCCGGCCACTTGATCGTGATGATCGCCGGCTCAGGTATTGAGTTCTTGGTGATGCAGGAAAACATCTGGCTCAAGGGCACCTCGGTACTGGTTCTGGTTGGTGCCGTAGCTATGTACATGCTCGAAGCACTGATCATGGCTCTGCAGGCCTACGTATTCACCCTGCTGACCGCGATCTACATCGAAGGCGCACTTCACGCCGACAGCCACTAAGGCTAAAAAAGAATTCCCCTCGCGGGGATAAAGCAACCCAAACAACCTGCCGCAAAGAGCGGCATCTTGAAAGGAAAAACAATGGACGGCTCCATCAACGGCTCCCTCAACCTCATCGGCTACGGCCTGTCGGCTATCGGCGGTGGTATCGGTGTGGGTCTCGTGTTCGCTGCCTACATCAACGGTGTTGCACGTCAGCCTGAAGCACAGCGCGTTCTTCAGCCGATCGCATTCCTCGGTCTTGCATTGACCGAAGCATTGGCCATCCTCGGCCTCGTGTTCGCATTCGTTCTCAAGTAAATCCTTAGAACAACAGCGAATATCCAAAACCGAGAGATAAGGACGGGTGAAATATGAATCAGCTGATCATCTCAGCCGCCGCTGAAGGTGAGACTGCGGCCAACCCGCTGGTTCCCAATATTTGGGAAATCTTTGTGGTTCTCGTTGGCTTTGCAGTCCTCATGTTCATCGTGGTCAAGTACGTTGTCCCGATGTTCGAGAAGACTTTTGCCGAGCGTGCCGAAGCAATCGAAGGCGGCATCGCAAAGGCTGAAAAGGCCCAAGCAGAAGCCTCTGCAGCACTCGAAGAGTACAAGCAGCAGCTCACCGACGCCCGCGCCGAAGCCAACCGCATCCGTGAGGAAGCGCGCGCTGAAGGTGCCCAGATCCTCGCAGATCTGAAGGAAAAGGCAGCAGCCGAGTCCGCTCGTATGACCGAGCAGGCCCACACCCAGATCGAAGCAGAGCGCCAGGCAGCAGTTGTCTCGCTCCGTTCCGAGGTGGGCACCCTTGCCACTACGCTGGCCGGCCGAATCGTTGGCGAATCGCTCAATGATGACGAGCGTTCTGCTCGCGTTGTAGATCGTTTCCTCTCCGACTTGGAGAACCAGAGCGCAGGTGCAGCTAAATAATGGCAGGTGTATCGAGCGAATCGCTGGCAGCAGCACAGGCAGCTTTGGAAGCCAAGCTTCCAACAGCATCGCTGCAGTTGGCTAAGGACCTCTTCGGCATCCTGGGGACCGTGGACAGCTCCGCTAGCCTACGTCGCGCCCTGACTGATCCTTCCCGTACGGGAGCGGAAAAGTCTGCTCTTGTCAGGCAGCTGTTCGTTGGAAAAGTTTCCGACGACGCAGCGGACATCACGTCAGGTTTGGCCAGCTCACGTTGGGCAAACACCCGTGATATCGGCGATGCACTCGAAACGCTTGCCGCCACGGTGGCTATTGCCATCGCGGAGAACAAGTCAGCAGCATCCACTGGTGGTTTGAACGGACTGGAAGGGTTAGAGAATGATCTTTTCTCCTTCAACCAAGCAGTCGACTCAAGCCATGAGTTGCAGCGCGCCCTCGTGGAACCGCAGGCATTGGCGCAAGCTAAGTCTGCACTGGCCCTCAAGCTTGTTCCGGGTGCCAGCGAGGAAGCACAGCTCTTGATCAACCAGGCAGTGACCGCCCCCCGGGGTGTCAAGCCCACGCGTTTGGTGCAGCGTTTTGCTGAGCTTGCTGCCAATCGCCAGGAGCGCTGGATTGCCTCCGTTAGTGTCACCCGTCCTCTGACGGATGAGCAGTCGCGGCGGCTTCAAGACGGGCTGAATGCCATGTATGGGCGAGAGCTCAAGGTCAACACCACCGTTGACCCCACACTGATTGGCGGAATTCGAGTCAAGGTTGGGGACGAAGTCGTAGACGCTTCGGTTCTCACCAAGCTTGGCAACCTCCGCCGTCAACTCGCTGGCTAGTCCAGGGAAGCACAACTTAACTCATAGAAAACCGGTCATCGTGAACAGCGATGATCACGAAACAGGAGAGCAGGGACTGCAGATGGCCGAATTGACCATCAACGCCGACGACGTCCGTAATGCGTTGAACGAGTTCGCGGCGTCCTACGAACCCGGTAACGCGGAACGCGTAGAGGTTGGCCGCGTAACCGCCGCCAGTGACGGCATCGCCCGTGTTGAGGGTCTTCCCTCGGTCATGGCGAACGAGCTGCTTCGCTTCGAAGATGGAACTTTGGGCTTGGCCCAGAACCTCGACGTACGCGAAATTGGTGTCATTGTACTCGGTGACTTCACCGGCATTGAAGAGGGCCAGGAAGTGCACCGCACGGGACAGATTCTCTCTGTCCCTGTAGGCGACGCATTCTTGGGCCGCGTAGTTGACCCCTTGGGTCAGCCCATCGATGACCTTGGCGAGATCAAGGCTGAAACCACTCGTGCACTTGAGCTTCAGGCTCCGGGTGTTACCGAGCGTAAATCGGTTCACGAACCGATGCAGACCGGTCTCAAGGCAATTGACGCCATGATTCCGATCGGCCGTGGCCAGCGTCAGCTGATCATTGGTGACCGCCAGACCGGTAAGACCGCTATCGCGGTGGACACCATCATCAACCAGAAGGCTAACTGGGCGTCGGGTGACACCACCAAGCAGGTGCGTTGCATCTACGTGGCAATTGGCCAGAAGGCATCCACGATTGCGGCTGTTCGTCAGACGCTCGAGGATAACGGTGCACTTGAATACACCACCATCGTTGCCTCCCCGGCATCTGACCCGGCTGGCTTCAAGTACTTGGCTCCTTATGCAGGCTCGGCTATTGGCCAGCACTGGATGTACGGTGGCAAGCACGTTCTGATCATCTTCGATGACCTCTCCAAGCAGGCCGAGGCTTACCGTGCAGTGTCGTTGTTGCTGCGCCGTCCGCCGGGACGCGAAGCCTACCCCGGTGACGTCTTCTACTTGCACTCTCGCTTGCTTGAGCGTTGTGCAAAGCTTTCGGACGCACTCGGTGCAGGTTCGATGACCGGGTTGCCGATCATCGAAACCAAGGCAAATGACGTCTCGGCTTACATTCCGACCAACGTTATTTCCATCACTGATGGCCAGATCTTCTTGCAGTCGGACCTCTTCAACGCCAACCAGCGCCCCGCTGTTGACGTTGGTGTCTCGGTGTCTCGCGTGGGTGGTTCTGCTCAGGTGAAGTCCATGAAGAAGGTCTCCGGTACGTTGAAGCTTGACTTGGCTCAGTACCGCGACATGCAGGCCTTCGCAATGTTCGCCTCGGACTTGGATGCGGCATCTCGCCAGCAGCTGACCCGTGGTGCACGTTTGATGGAGCTGCTCAAGCAGGGCCAGTACTCACCGTTCCCGGTCGAAGACCAGGTTGTCTCCATTTGGGCCGGCACCAACGGCTACTTGGATGATGTTCCGGTTGAGGACATTGGACGTTTCGAGGCTGAGTTCTTGGAGCACCTGAAGCACAGCTCGTCGATTCTGACCACTTTGGCTCAGACCAACAAGCTCGAAGATGACACCGTAGAAGCCTTGAAGACCGCAGTTGTGGACTTCAAGAAGGGCTTCTTCGGCGAAGGCGACAACCACCTGGTTGGTGCTGGCCACGAGGCGCACGACGCGCTTTCGGATGGCGACGTTGACCAGGAACAGATCGTCAAGCAGAAGCGCTAGATTCACCCAACGCTCCGGCCAGGGAGCAATCCCTGGCCGGAGCGGGCAGTGAAATCTTAGGAAAGGAAAAGTATGGGAGCCCAGATTCGGGTCTACCGCCAGAAGATTGCCTCGACAACGTCGATGCGCAAGATCTTCAAGGCGATGGAACTGATCGCTACCTCGCGTATTGGTAAGGCGCGTGCCCGTGTGGCAGCATCCCTGCCGTATGCAAACGCTATTACCCGCGCTGTTTCTGCTGTCGCTTCTCAGACCGAAGTTGACCACCCGCTGACGACCGAGCCGGAGCAAATCCGCCGGGCCGCCGTTGTGGTGCTCACCTCCGATCGTGGCCTTGCAGGCTCGTACTCCGCCGGTGTTCTCAAGCAGGCCGATGGCCTCAATGAGTTACTCGCTAGCGAAGGCAAAGAAGTCACCACGTACCTCGTTGGTCGCAAGTCCCAGGCATACTTCGACTTCCGTAACCGCCCGTACAAGCAGGTATGGATTGGTAACACGGATGCTCCGGAGTTCGCTACGGCTCAGGAGATCGGCAAGGTCCTATTGGAAGCCTTCGCTACCGACTTTGAAGACGGTGGCGTGGATGAGATTCACGTGGTTTACACGCGCTTTAAGTCCATGGTGACGCAGGAACCGACAGTCATTCGTCTTTTGCCGCTAGAGGTAGTTGAGCAGGAAGCAGTGCCGGAAACGGAACTGTTGCCGTTGTACGAATTCGAACCGGAGACGGAGCAGGTACTTGATGCTTTGCTGCCGCGCTACATCGAATCTCGTATCTTCGCTGCGATGCTGCAGGCTGCTGCCTCTGAGCTTGCTGCACGTCAGCGGGCCATGAAGTCGGCTGGCGACAATGCGAGCGATCTGATCAAGAAGTACACGCGTCTGCGCAACACGGCCCGTCAGGCCGAAATTACGCAGGAGCTTTCCGAGATCGTGGCCGGTGCCGACGCTTTGGCGTCCTGACCTCACGTTTTCGCTGGCCCTAGGCCTGCACCAATTAGCTAAACCGAACCCCACGCCATCTACTGAGTGAAGTGAGAGAGATGACTGCCACAGCTACCGAACACGTAGCCGCCACGTCCGGCGCCACCGGTCGTATCGCCCGTGTTATTGGCCCGGTTGTCGACGTCGAATTCCCGGCTGACGCAATCCCCGCGATTTACAACGCACTGACCACTGAGATCACACTCAACGGTGAGACCAAGACCATCACCTTTGAGACCTCCCAGCACCTGGGTGACAACCTCATTCGTGCAATCTCCCTGCAGGCCACTGACGGTTTGGTGCGCGGCACCACCGTTGTGGACTCCGGTGCCCCCATCTCCGTGCCTGTTGGCGACGGCGTGAAGGGTCACATCTTCAACGTTTTGGGCAAGCCGCTCGACGTCGAAGAGTCTGAGATCAACGCTTCTGACTACTGGCCCATCCACCGCAAGGCCCCGGCCTTCGCGAGCCTGGAAGGCTCCACCGAGATGCTGGAAACCGGCATCAAGGTGATCGACCTCCTCACCCCGTACATCAAGGGTGGAAAGATCGGTCTCTTCGGTGGTGCTGGTGTTGGTAAAACGGTTCTGATCCAGGAAATGATCACCCGTGTTGCCCGTAACTTCGGCGGTACTTCGGTATTCGCCGGTGTTGGCGAGCGTACCCGTGAAGGTAACGACCTCTGGGTCGAAATGGAAGAGGCAGGCGTTCTCAAGGACACCGCCCTTGTATTCGGCCAGATGGATGAGCCGCCGGGAACGCGTTTGCGTGTAGCTCTTTCGGCTCTGACCATGGCGGAGTACTTCCGCGATGTGCAGAACCAGGACGTGTTGCTCTTCATCGACAACATCTTCCGCTTCACGCAGGCAGGTTCTGAGGTGTCGACCCTTCTGGGCCGTATGCCTTCCGCCGTGGGTTACCAGCCCAACTTGGCTGATGAGATGGGTCTCCTCCAGGAGCGCATCACGTCCACTAAGGGTCACTCAATCACCTCGATGCAGGCCATCTACGTACCTGCCGATGACTACACTGACCCGGCGCCGGCCACCACGTTCGCCCACTTGGACGCAACCACGGAACTGTCCCGTGAAATTGCTTCCCGTGGTCTGTACCCGGCCGTTGATCCGCTGACCTCAACCTCGCGTATCTTGGACCCTCAGTACATCGGTAAGGATCACTACAACACGGCTGTCCGTGTTAAGCAGATCCTGCAGAAGAACAAGGAACTCCAGGACATCATCGCGATCCTTGGTGTGGACGAGCTCTCCGAAGAGGACAAGATCGTTGTGTCTCGCGCACGTCGTATCCAGCAGTTCCTCTCGCAGAACACCTACACGGCTAAGCAGTTCACTGGTGTTGAAGGCTCCACGGTTTCCATCAAGGACACCATTGAGGGCTTCACCGCTATCTGCGACGGCGACGTTGACCACATTGCAGAGCAGGCGTTCTTCAACGTCGGTGGCATGGAAGACGTTGAGCGTCAGTGGGCCAAGATCCAGGAATCGACTAAGTAATATGGCTGAGCTCGAGGTAGAGATTGTCGCGGCTGACCATTTTGTGTGGTCTGGCGCGGCCAAGATGGTCAAGGCCCGCACCAGCGATGGTGAAATCGGTATCCTTCCCGGCCACTCACCGCTGCTCGCAATCCTGGCGGAAGGCGAGCTGGCCATTGTGCCGGTAAGCGGTGAACGCCTTGCTGTCACGGTGGACGGCGGATTCTTCTCCGTTGACAATGACCGAGTTGTGATTGTTGCTGACAACGCCGATCTGGGCGAAGCGGCTACAGCTGGGATTCGATAGCACAACCTTGATGAACGATTCGAGTACTGCGTTCATCGCTCTGGCAGTCATCTTCGGAATGCTGATTGTTCTTCTGTGTCTTTTCGGAGCGCGTCGCTTCTCCTTGCGGCGCGCTCTGGGCACGGTGGATGCCTCCATTCGCCCGGCCGGTGGCCGTTGGCGGATGGGGGTCTGCCGTTATCAGGACACTGAGCTTGAATGGTTCCGATTGTTTTCGCTCAGTCCGCGGCCCAAAATGTCTTTTCAGCGTAGTTCGCTGGAGCTTTTGGGGTGGCGTGAACCAACTGAGGCCGAACAAGGCAGTATTCAACCGGACGTAGTGGTGGTTGAGCTGAACTACCAGGGCGCTGGACTGTTCCTGGCGATGGATTTTGATGCTTACACCGGTCTGTCTTCATGGTTAGAAGCCGGCCCCGTTGTGGGTGTTGGAACATGGCGCTAGAAACGTTTGCATAAGTCAAAATAGTTGTGGCCCCCAAGTTTCCTTGGGGGCCACAACTATTTTTTCGTCTCGGGGACCTCACTGTCCCTCAACGCTGTCCCTGAGGGAAGGCTCCCTTAGAGAGCTGATACGCCGGTAGCCTGCGGGCCCTTGGCGCCTTGGCCGATTTCGAATTCAACCCGCTGGTTCTCTTCAAGAGTCTTGAAGCCGCCGGTCTGAATTTCAGAGTAGTGAACGAAGACATCGCCGTCAGAGTTGTCCGGAGTAATAAAGCCGAAGCCCTTCTCAGCGTTGAACCACTTCACAGTTCCCTGTGCCATTTTGTTTCTCCTCATTGTGGAACGTTCGTTCAGTGCACTTTGCCCTGAACACTAGTTACTTTGCGAGAAGAAACCCTGGACACATTCGTAGAATGCATTCCGGTTGGCGCTTCACGCTCGCAACGCGTCTTGCGAGCATGAATTACACGTACACAAAGACAAAAACTACAATTCCACGGCGACTAGCCGTGGTCAATGGTTCCAACAATCAATTGTCTAAATGTTTAGTGACGCCTAGGTTAACTCACAGCCATCTTCCACCGCGGACTACACCAGCTAGTTGCAGTTGGGCATCGACCACCACAAGATCAGCCCTGTAGCCGGCTTTGAGGCTGCCCACTTCGTGGCTTAAACCTAGGACGGCGGCGGGTACGGCCGTTGCTGACCGTACTGCAATTGGAAGGGGCACTCCGGCCGCAACAGTGCGCTGAATAACTTGCAGTAGCGTTGCTGTTCCACCGGCAATGGAACCTGTGGCATCCAAAGTGGCTACGCCGTCGGTCACAGTCACGGGAGAGGGGCCCAACATATATGCGCCATCGGAAAGTCCGGCGGCTGCCATTGAATCGGTGACCAGCACAACGTTCTCGCCGCCAACCCATTCGAAGACGGATCGTACGGTCCGCGGATCCAGATGGGTGTTGTCGCCAATAAGCTCAACCGCGGCTAGGCCGGAGGCAGCCGCCCGCAGGGATGCTGCCACGGGTCCTGGTGCCCGGTGGTGCATGGGGGGCATTCCGTTGAACAAGTGTGTCACCGTGGGACGGCCACCGGCGGAGGTGGCGCTCAAGGCTACTTTTGCACCGGCGAGCGACTCTTCGGCGCACTGATCGTCGCAATCGGTATGTCCCAAGGATGGAGTGACGCCGTGGGCAGCCAAGAAGTCCACCAGGGCGCCAGCGTCTTCCAGTTCCGGGGCGTAGGTCATGGTCTTGAGCTTGCCCTGTCCGGCCGCAACTAAACGCGCCGCAAGTGAAAGATCAGGGCTCAGAAGAAAGGCAGGGTTCTGTGCACCGCATCGGGCGTGTGAGAGAAACGGGCCTTCAAGGTGGATCCCGTGGATCAGGCCTTCGTTGCTGAGCCGAACGTAGAGCTCAATGCCTTTGATGAGGTCAGCCTCAGCAGCAGTGACCATACTGGCAAGCAGGGTGGTTGTCCCGGCTTTGTGCAGGAAGTCGATGGCTTGGCGGGCGGAATCTTCGTCCCCGCCGGGGAAGTCGCCACCATCGCCACCGTGGCAGTGGATGTCCACAAGACCTGGCATAATGGTTCGCTCAAGGGGGAGAGCCTGACGTTGCAAGGAAGCGTCGTTGGCATCCCAGCCAGGTAGGGAAAATTCTGCTGCCGTTCCGGCATAAACTATTCGGTCCGCTTCCAGAGCTACCAAGCCCTCATCGATCACCTCGCCGTCTGTGACCAATCTGCCCGTGACGATCTTTCGAATCGAAGCGGAACTGGGAACGTCTGTGGAGGATTCAGGGAAAGCCATAAACAGATTCTATGGCGTGGACTCCAAGAGCCTTAGAACAGGCGCAATTCGCTGTCATCGACGCCGCGCATGGCGTCATAGTCCAGCGTCACACAGTCAATTCCACGGTCGTTCGCAAGAACCTTGGCTTGTGGTTTGATCTGTTGAGCCGCGAAGATTCCGCGCACAGGGGCCAATAAGGGATCTCGGTTAAGGAGTTCCAGGTATCGCGTGAGCTGTTCAACGCCGTCGATGTCCCCCCGACGTTTGAGTTCAATGGCCACCGTGGCACCGGAGGAGTCCCGGGCCAAAATGTCCACTGGGCCAATGGCTGTGTAATACTCCCGGCGAATGAGACTATAGCCACTGCCTAGTGTCTCAATCTGTTCGGCAAGCAATCGCTGCAAGTCTGCCTCAACCCCGTCCTTGATCAGCCCGGGGTCGGTCCCAAGATCGTGAGCGGAATCATGCATCACTTCATAGATATTGATGATGAGCCGGTCGTCGGTTTTAGCGGATTGAACGCTCCATTGCTCGCCAACACCTTCTTCGAGCTCAATCTCGCTGGCGGTGGCCACCCGCATCATGGCGGGCGGGCTCATCCAGTTCAAGGGTTTGTAAGAACCTCCGTCGGAGTGCACCAAAACTGAGCCATCGGCCTTGATCATCAAGAGCCTGGTAGCCAAGGGGAGGTGGGCCTTGAGCCGGCCAACGTAATCAACAGAGCAACGAGCAATAACTAGACGCACCTAGAGAACTTTACCTGCTGGCGGAGAGGGCAGAATAGAAACATGCCTCGTTCCAACCGTCCGCGCCGGAAATTCACCGATCCACGTGCCAAAACACCTGTGGTAGCGGAGCTGGACCTTGAACGTGCTCGCAATGGGATTGCCCGGCGCGAGCAGGCCCCCGATGGTGTGTGGATGGTACGTAGCATCACCGCACGTAACGCAGCCAAACAGTACGTTTGTCCAGGCTGTTCGCGGGCCATTATGCCGGGCATTGCGCACCTTGTGGTGTGGCAGGATGATCATCTTTTTGGCGAGGAAACCGGAATAGCCGAACGCCGCCACTGGCATCCAAAGTGTTGGACGGGACGTAGCTATTGGCGGCGCTAGAGCCACGATATAGGCAGAATCCTCTAGGCTAGGCGCATGAGTTTTGATCCGGCTAATCCCGACACACTTGAGTTTGCAAACTACGCCACGGAACAACAAATTCGTGCCTCCACCGTTCTCCCAGCAACCCGGGAGAACGTCGAGTTCCGCACCGAAGACGGCAAACTTTTAGTCGGCGAACTTGCTTTGCCTGCCTCGGGGCCAATCACCGCAACGCTCATCACACTGCACCCACTGCCAACTCACGGCGGGTTCATGGACTCCCATGTCTACCGCAAAGCTTCCTACCGGCTCCCGGCTCTCGCTGGCGTCGCGGTACTGCGCTTTAACACCCGCGGAACATCCTCGCCTCGTGGAACCAGCGAAGGTGAGTTCGACGGCGGTACAACAGAGCGTCTCGACGTTGAAGCGGCGGTGCGATTCGCCGTCGAACGTTCACTGCCCAACCGATGGTTGGTGGGTTGGTCCTTCGGAACTGAGCTAGCGCTCAAATATGGTGCGATCGAGCCGGTGGCTAGCGAGATCGAAGGAGCCATTTTGCTATCTCCGCCGCTGCACCGTGCAGGAGATGAAGACCTAGCCCGGTGGGCGCAGAGCGGTAAGCCCCTCACCGTTCTGGTGCCTGAGCACGACGATTACCTCCAACCCAAGGAGGCCGCACAACGCTTTTCGCTGGTGCCTCAAGCGCGCCTGGTTCCAGTGGCTGGTGCCAAACACTTGTGGGTGGGAGAGAAGTACGCGGCGCGGGTGTTGAACGAGATCGTGGACGACGTTACAGCAGCTGGTGCAGGCCAAGAGGGCCTGCCCACAACGTGGACAGGCCCTCTTGCAATCGTCGGTTAGCGGCGGATTAGCACCTAGTGCTGATCTTGGCGCTTGATAAAAACTTCTTTCATCAGCAGCATCACGGCAGCTGCCGTGGGAATGGCGATCAAAGCGCCCAAAATGCCGAGTAGAGTTCCGCCAGCAATCACGGAAATTACGGCCACGGCGCCGGGTACAGCAACTGCTCGCTGCATAATTCGAGGTGATATGAAGTATGCCTCGAACTGTAGGTAGGCGAAGTAGCAGATCGCGTAGATCACAGCGGTTTGCCAGCCAACGGTGAGCGATATCAAGATCACAACCACCGCTGCAATCATTCCGCCCACTAGAGGGATAAAGGCCAGGAGAACCACCACAAAGGCGAGCAACACGCTAAAGGGAACGTGCAAAATGGTCATCACAATAAAAGCGAAAGTTCCATTGAGTAATGCCACGCACGCCTGACCAATCACGTAGTTGCCTACGGAACGGGTGATCTCTTCGGAAAGTGCCTCCACGCGGGGGCGGCGCGAACGCGGAGCCAAGCGGTAGGCCCAACGCTTCATGGCCGGCATGGCGGCGAGGAAATACAGGCTCAAAACCAAAACAATCAAGGCCCCGAACAAGCCATTGGCTACGGTGGATCCAAAACCCAAAACCCCACCGAAGATGCCACCGATGGTGTTTGAATCCTTTGTGAATTTGCCGAGCTCCTCGGTGATACGGTCTTTGATGCCAAATTGCTCATTAAGGTTCCGGTAGAAGTCCGAGTTCAAGAAATCCTGCACCCAGATGGGGCCTTGTTGGACAATCTGGGTGACTTGGTCAACGATCGTTGGGATCAGGCTGGCAAAGAATGCGCCCACCCCGGCAACGAGAATAAACAGCACAATGGCAATGCCAGCCGGGCGGGGGATCTTGTGGGATTCAAACCAGCGAACCACCGGATCCAACCCCAGAGCAATAAAGAGTGCTGCAACAATCCACAGGATCAGCTGCGTATTCTGGCTCGCGATGCCGTAGAGGAACAGTGCTATGCCCACGCCTACGGTGCCCATAAAACCAAAATAGAGCGGGTGCTGGGATGAAATTCGTGGGCCGGGTGAACCAAAGTTTCCGGCGCCGGATGACTCGGTCTGAAGCTCTAGGTCCTCGGATTCTTCGGACTCAGGCGGCATCTCGAAACGGATTCGAGGCTGTGCTCCAGGGATTGGGCGGCGCAGTGCAGTAAGGACTCGATTCACTAACGAACGTGGTCCTGCTGTGCGCGCATTTGATACCGGCACTGTGTCGCTGTGCGCAGGCTCATTGGAGGTGTTATCCGGGGGAGGAGTCACGGCTTTTGGGTGCCTTTGCTTGTCTGGGTTCTTGTGGTTCGCGTGTCCGAGGGCACGAGTGATGATCATCGCAAAGACTACCAGCCACCCTTGCCAACACTGGGAAGTACAGGGGTACTTGGCCAGCGAATAGCCCCTGATCTCGGTGCGATGGTGGGGCTCGACCTGACTCTTCGGTAACAAAACGGTTACTATTAGAGGGAACTTTCCGCCGATGATAGGTATATTTGTGCGTTTGAAATCTGCGCTGGCCCTCGTATTGCTCGGGCTGTTGACGCTGTTGCTGGGAATTGGCCAGAAGACATTCTGGGCACCGTCGAGCACCATTACTGCGTCCGCTTCCGCTGACGTTCAGGATGCTCCGCTGACCGTTGTAAAACAAGCTCTACGGACCTCGGCGGGTTCAACCGTGGAGATCAAGGTCAAAGGCGATGGCAATTTCTTGCTCGCTACGGCCCGGCCCGACGACGTTGACGCTTGGGTGGGCAAAACTGCCCACAACACTGTCGAATCGATCTCAGAAGACAAAAAGTCGCTCAATATTACCCACAGCGACGGCGACGCGAAGTCTCCGAATCCGGCAGGTGCAGACCTGTGGGCAAGCAGCGAATCGGCCAGTGGCGAGCTGACCTACAACTGGACGGTCCCGGGCGATGGGGACTGGGACCTTCTGATTGCTAGTGACGGCACCAAGCCCGCACCTAAGGACATCTCCTTCACGGTTGCCAACGACACGTCTACACCTTGGGCCATTCCACTGATAGTTCTCGGTGGGATTTTGGTCCTGGCAGGTATCGCCTTGGTTGTGCTCAACAAGAATTCCAACGGCAAGCGTGGAACAACTGCTGGCGGCAGTAAGCCGGTTACAGACGCGGCTCCCGCTAAGGGAGCTGGCTCGGCCAACGGAACTGGCACTCTGGCTTTGATCGCTATTTTTGGTCTATCAGGCGCAGCAGCTTTGGGTGGAGCCTCTGCTGCTTCCGCAGACACCGCAACGCCAGCGCCTTCGGCTTCCTCTACGGCGGTTGCGCAGGACAGCGCTCCTGATTCGCCGGTAGTTCTCGACACGCAGCTCAAGCGCATCCTTGATCAGACGGTCAACGCAGTAGGAACTGCTGACGCGGCCAAGGACGCTAAGAAGCTCACTGGGCGAGTTGCTGGAACAGCTTTGACGGTTCGCACTCAGAACTACAAAATTCGTGCCCAGTCTGGAAACTACACAGCTGTGGCTCCGGTGACGTCGAGTAAGCTACTGACCACCGTCATTGGTACTTCCCGTGCATGGCCGCGCCAGATTATGGCCGTCACGCAGGGCAGCGGCAACCCGGTACCCCAGTTGCTGACCCTGACTCAAGCTGGACCGCGCGAGAACTACAAGCTCGTTTCGGCCTCCTACCTACTGCCTGGCAATACCTTCCCCAATGCGGACCCTAAGGGCGCGGCGGTACTCAAGGCAGACAGCAAGGACAAACTCCAGCAGGATGCCAACTCTGCCCTTAATACCTTGGGCGATAAATTGAGCAATAACGTTGGTGCCTCAAAGGCCAAGTTCCCGGAGAACGCCTACTTCTCTGACACCGCGGCCTACCAAAAGGATCTTCTGTCCAAGAGCCCCGATGCCGTTACTCAATTTGCGCATGTAGCGGTGCCAGCTGATACCAAGGTCTTCCGTACTGAAGATGGCGGTGCGTTGGTGATTGGTCACTTGAAGTACACCGTGCTGCAGAAGCCCAAGTCGGCAGGCGATAAGCTCTTGCTCGACGGCGGCGCTTCGGTTCTCGCTGGCGGTAAGGAAACTACCAAGAGCTTGCGCATTACCTACGACGAGTCAGTGGCGGTTTATGTTCCGAGCTCGGATTCAAAAGACACTATGAAGTTGATCGCCGCTACCCGCGGCCTGGTTGGCGCAACCTTCGAGTAAGCACACGGCAGATAGAGTAGATCCATGAGTTTGCCTCCATCCCGCCCGTCCGTCCCGGGGGCTTCTGAGCCCATTAGTCTTCGTGGGGCGGTGGACTTGTCCCCGTTGAAAAACCCGCGTCCTGGTGCTGCGGGCACTGGCGCTACGTCGAGTGCCGGCTCCGCGCCGGGTGCTGGCCAACCCGCTGGCCAAGGCGCTGCGGTAGCCGAAGGACAGCGAAGCTACCGCGTTGATATCACGGAGCAAAACTTCCAAGAGCTTGTGCAAATATCTGCACAGGTTCCGGTGGTTGTGGCGATGTGGGCTCAGTACTCTCCGGAGTCCGCTCAGGTGCTGGCCACCACTCAGGCCCAGGTGGACAGCTATAACGGTGCCCTAGTCCTTGGTGCTGCAGACATTGAAGCGTTTCCCCAGCTAGCTCAGGCATTTGCCGTAACCGCAGTTCCTTCCGTGGTGGCGCTGGTCAAGGGCCAGCCCGTCCCATTGTTCCAAGGCTCGGCTGACGCCGATCGCATCCGGACGTTCTTGGATGAACTCTTGAATGTGGCTCGTGCTAACGGTGTAACGGGCAGCCTGAACGGTGCGCTCGGTGATGATCCGGCTGCCGCGGCTGAGGTTCCGTTGCCGCCCCTGCACCAAGAGGCTTACGACGCCATTGAAGCGGGCGACTTTGCCACTGCAGAGCAGGCATATCGCAAGGCACTTGCCGAGCAGCCGGCTGACCGTGATGCCAAAGCCGGTTTAGCCCAAGTTCAGCTGATGATTCGTTTGCAGGACGTCACAGCACCTCAGGCAGAGGAACTGCGTGCAAAGGCTGCTGATGCACCAGATGACTTGGACGCTCAGTTGCTTGTTGCCGACCTCGATATTTCAGGTGGCCACGTTGAAGACGGATTCGCACGCATTGTGAGCTTTATTGGACGTAACTTCGGTGAGTCCCGCGAACCGGCTCGAGTGCGCTTGCTGGAACTCTTTGATGTTGTTGGCCCTCAGGACGAGCGTGTGGCAAAGGCGCGCCAAGCGTTGGCAAGGGTGTTGTTCTAGAGAGCTTCTGAAACGCTTTTTTGAACTTTCCCTTTGGTCCGTCCAAAAGTAAGCACCAATGTAGTCCTTTCGATTGACACGTAGTCGTTCCAGAGCTTGTTAGCGTGGAGGGCATGACTGACACGCAAGAACATCACACTCGTGTGCCTGGTTTGACTTTGCGCGGCTTGGGGAAACGCTTCGGAGAAAAAATTGCCGTTGACGCTATCAGCCTTGAAGTTCCGGCAGGCTCGTTCTACGGACTCGTTGGCCCTAATGGTGCCGGTAAAACCACCACACTGTCGATGGCGACTGGCCTCTTACGGCCAGACATTGGCCAAGCCTTTGTTTTGGGAACGGACGTTTGGCAAAAGCCATTAGAGGCGAAGCGTCTTTTGGGAGTTTTGCCGGATGGCGTCCGTCTTTTTGATCGCCTGACCGGCGAGCAGCTCGTCACCTATTCGGGCCTCTTGCGGGGTATGGAGCGGGACGTTGTGGCACAACGAACGGCCGATCTGCTGAGTGCGCTGGATCTCACGGGGGACGCCGGAACCTTAGTTGTTGACTACTCGGCCGGTATGACTAAAAAGATCGCCCTCGCCTCGGCGCTGGTTCATGCTCCGCGGGTTCTGGTGCTGGATGAACCCTTCGAATCAGTTGATCCAGTCTCTTCAGCGAACATTCGATCCATCCTCGAGGACTACGTAGCCTCAGGTGGAACCGTCATTGTTTCGAGCCACGTGATGGATTTGGTGCAACGTATGTGTGACCACGTCGCTGTCATTTCTGGTGGCCGAGTTCTTGCTGCAGGAACTGTGGATGAAGTGCGCGGTGAGCAGAGCCTAGAAGAGCGCTTTGTGGAATTGGTTGGCGGACGCACACACGGAGGGGGACTGGAATGGTTGCGAACCTCTTAAGGCTCAAGCTTCTCCTATTGCGCAACGGCTTCCGTCGAAGTCCATGGCAGCTAGTAGGAATCATCCTCGGCGGCGTGTACGGCCTCTTTGTGATGGCCCTGCTGGTAGCCGGGCTCATTGGGTTGCATCAAACTAGCGTCACCGTTGCTGGCACCGCAGTTGTTCTTGGCGGTTCTATTGCCATGCTGGCCTGGGCTATTGTTCCCGTGGTCGCCGGGGGAGTGGACATGACTCTGGACCCGGCACGATTTACAAGTTTTCCCATCCCCGTGCCCAGATTGCTGATGGGGATGACGCTCGCTGGCCTGATTGGAATTCCCGGGGTTGCCACCCTTTTAGTGTCCCTAGCCACCTTGTTTACGTGGGCACGTGGGCCACTTGTTTTTGTGGGGGCTCTAGTTGGTTCTTTGATGGCTGTTCTGAGCTGTGTGGTGCTCTCGCGGCTAGTGGCCACCGTCACCACCAATTTGTCTGCTTCGCGTAGATTCCGTGACGTTAGCCGGATTATTGCTTTTATCCCCCTGATGCTTTTGGGGCCGATCGTTGCAACGACTGCAACAGCCGCCGAAAAATCCACTGATGTTTTTATTTCCCTGGCTCAGGCTTTTGCTTGGACGCCGCTGGGTGCCGCGTGGTCCATTCCAGCTGAGCTTGCCGCTGGTCATCTGGGCTTTGCTGGGCTCAAATTTTTGATCGCGCTGGTATCACTGTTGGTCTTTGCATGGCTGTGGAAGATCAGTATGGACAGCGCTTTGGTCAACCCTCCGCACAATAGTGCTGTCAAACGCTCTGGCGGCAAGCTGGGATACTTCAACCTTTTTAGTTCGACGCCGACTGGTGCAGTTGCGGCTCGTTGCCTGAGCTATTGGTTCAGAGACCCGCGATATGGCGGTTCCCTGGTGGTGTTGCCATTGATGGCGGTGCTTTTTTACTTCGTCGGCACCCAGAATGGCAACTTTGGTCAGTTGTTGTTCTTGGGCCCACTCACAGCGTTTCTGCTGGCCTGGTCCATTTCCTCAGACGTCTCCTATGACAACACGGCCTTTGCTTTGCACGTTGCCACGGGGACTGCTGGACGGGCTGATCGCTGGGGGAGGGTTATTGCGTGCGCGGTGTTTGCAGTGCCGGTAACCCTGGTCTTTGTACTTGGTGCGTGTGCCATAACGTCTCGGTGGGATCTAGTCTGGGGACTTTTGGGGGCCTCGATCGGGGTCCTTGGAAGCGGGTTCGGCTTAGCCTCGGTGGTTTCGGCCCGGTACACCACTCCTGTACCGCACCCGGGCGAGAGTCCTTTCAAAAGACCGGCAGGCAATACTGCTCAGACCATGGCGGTTCAATTTGGTGGGATGGGTATTCTGACTGTTCTAGTGGCGCCAGAACTCGTGCTGTGTATTACGCAGCTTAGAACTGACGATTCAACCTTAGGGCTGATCAACCTTTTGGTGGGGCCGTTGCTAGGTGGGATCCTGATGATTCTTGGCGTCCGAGTGGGCGGTCGCTGGTTGGATGCGCGGGCACCTGAGTTGTTGGCCCAGCTCAGAATAAACAAGTAGGACACGTCAAAGTATTTCCAAGTCATCGGACATGGGATAACCTCGAGAGCGAGGGGATTCGATGAGCCGTGTGTAGAGAAGGTTGTTGTCCATGGAAGTTGTTATTCTGCCTAGTTCCAAACAAATAGGAATCATGGCCGCGGACGCCATAGCTGCGTTGCTGCGCAGAAAACCCAATGCTGTCTTGGGTCTTGCCACGGGCTCCTCACCGCTGCCGATCTACAACGAATTGGCCCGCCGCCACACAGAAGAGGGTCTCGACTTCTCTCAAGCGCATGGCTTTGCTCTGGACGAATACGTGGGCCTTGAAGCTGGCCACTATGAGTCCTACAAGGAAGTCATCCGCCGGGAATTTACCAATCGGGTCAACATCGCACCGGAGAATGTGCACGGGCCAGACGGCTCCGCCCAGGACATTACGGCAGCTTGCCAAGCCTACGAGGACTCAATGATGGCCCTGGGCGGGGTGGACCTCCAGATCCTTGGTGTAGGCACTGATGGGCACATTGGCTTCAACGAGCCGGGTTCTTCTTTAGCGTCCCGCACTCGGATCAAAACGCTCATCGAGCAAACACGCCGAGACAACGCTCGGTTCTTTAACAGCATTGATGATGTCCCACACCACGTTGTGACACAGGGGCTGGGTACCATTATGGATGCCAAGCACGTGGTTCTAGTGGCTACCGGCGCGCAGAAAGCCCAGGCAGTTAGGGAGTTCGTAGAGGGCCCGGTATCTGCCATGTGTGCTGCCTCAATCCTCCAAATGCACCCGCACGTGACCATCTTGGTAGATGAGGCAGCTGCGTCCTCACTCAAGTTGGCTGACTACTACCGGCACACCTTCGACAACAAGCCGAGCTGGCAGGGCATCTAATCCTCCACCGCTTGGCGCGCTAAGATGGAACACATGACTTTGCCTCCTGATCCCTTCGAAAACGATCCGATGCGCGAACTCTCCGGTACTGGTGGTTCAACGGCCACTATCGAGCGCGAAGAGTTGCGCCAAGAGGTAGAGCCGGGGGACCGGGAGCGCTTTTCGCACTATGTACGCAAAGAGAAGATCATGGAGTCTGCCCTGAGCGGTGAGCCTGTGATCGCTTTGTGCGGCAAGGTGTGGACGCCAGGGCGGGACCCTCAGAAGTTCCCGGTATGCCCACAGTGCAAGGAAATTTATGAGGGGCTGCGCCCGGGTAAAGATGGCGGAGATTCGGGCAAGGACAAGTAGCGGTTAGACCCGCTGAAGCCGTGATGCCTTTGCCACGGCGTATGTCCGTTCAACCGAAACGATAGGTGCTTTTTTAATGACCGAGACGCTCTTCGGTGGCCCCGTACTGCCCCCCGCATACCCTGAACGAGCAGCGTGGGGCACAGCGCCCAAGCTGCGTGCATGGCAGCAAGAGGCTCTTGATAAATACGCGGCGTTGGCTCCGCGTGACTTTTTGGCAGTGGCTACTCCCGGCGCAGGTAAAACAACGTTCGCCCTTCGGGTTGCCAGCACCCTGGTCGACGCAGGCGTTGTTAACCGGATCACGATTGTTGCTCCTACGGATCACCTCAAGCGCCAGTGGGCGGACGCAGCGGCCAAAGTTGGCTTAGCGATTGACCCCAACTTCAAAAACTCAGACGGTCAGCATGGCCGGGGGTTTATTGGTGTTGCAGTGACCTATGCGCAAGTTGCTAGCAAACCGCTTTTGCATCGCGCCAAAACGGAAGCCGCCCGCACTCTGGTGATTTTGGATGAAATCCACCATGGCGGTGAGGCACTCTCTTGGGGTGACGGTCTGCGCGAGGCCTTTGACCCCGCCGTTCGTCGTTTGTCCCTGACCGGTACACCGTTCCGTTCAGACACCTCGCCCATCCCTTTTGTGGAGTATGAGCAGGACCGGGACGGTATTCGTCGATCCAAGGCCGACTACAACTACGGCTACGGCAAGGCGCTCAAAGACCATGTGGTCCGTCCGGTGATGTTTATGGCCTACTCGGGTCAAATGCGCTGGCGCACAAGTGCTGGCGAAGAAATGGCTGCGTCCCTCGGTGAAGCAGCGGTGACCAAGGACATTACATCCCAAGCGTGGCGAACGGCACTGAACCCTACCGGTGAATGGATTCCCGCAGTGCTTGCCGCAGCTGACAAGCGGCTCAGCGAGGTCCGCCGAACGGTGCCCGACGCCGGCGGATTGGTCATTGCCACTGACCACGAGGATGCTCGCGCCTATGCTGGTCAGCTCAAACGGATCACCGGCGAATCGCCCACCGTTATTCTTTCTGATGACGCAAAGGCCTCAAACAAGATCGAAGCGTTTGCCGAAGGTGAACAGCGCTGGATGGTTGCTGTACGCATGGTCTCCGAAGGTGTGGACGTTCCCCGCCTCGCCGTTGGTGTTTACGCTACTTCTACGTCAACGCCTTTGTTCTTTGCCCAGGCTGTGGGCCGTTTTGTGCGTGCCCGTAAGCGCGGAGAAACTGCCTCCGTCTTCCTGCCCTCGGTGCCTCAATTGATGGCCCTGGCTAACTCCATGGAACTCGAGCGAGACCACGCCTTGGACCGGCCAGAGAAGGAAGATTCTGACGGGCTCTTTAACCCTGAAGAGAATCTGATGGAGGAAGCCAACAAGGAAGAAAAGGCTTCTGACTCGCTCACTAAGGGCAAATTCGAGGCACTCGATTCCCAAGCGTCCTTTGACCGTGTTTTGTATGACGGTGGCGAATTCGGTACTGGTGGCGACATCGGCTCTGAGGATGAACAAGACTTCTTAGGCATTCCGGGCTTATTGGACGCGGAGCAAGTGGGCCTATTGCTACGTCAACGTCAGCAACAGCAACAGAGCCGTAAAAAGGCAGCAGCCCCAGCCGCCGCACCCGGTATTCCGGATCACCGAATGTTGATGGACCTGCGCAATGACTTAGCCAAAAACGTTTCTGCTTGGTCAGCGCGCACCGGGACGCCACACGGTGTTATTCATAACAAGCTGCGGGAAGTGTGCGGCGGCCCGGCGGTGGCGCAAGCCAATGAACAGCAATTGCAAGCTCGAATAGCTCGCTTGCAAGGCTGGTTCATCGGCCGCAAATAGCCTGTATTACTCGGTTTCGAAGACAGTAGGAATAGCGGGCTCGCCACGTTGAAGGCGGTTGACCACCACGGGCAGTTCAGCCATTGTCGCTTCGTAGCGTTGCTGGGCGCGGGTGACACCTTCGTTGCCCGTCCAGCCAGGCAATAGCTCACCATCTTTCATAAATTGCACCAATAGCTCACGGTCGTTGCCATCGTCGGCCGGGTGGTGGCCAATGCCCACCACCTCTGCCGTGGCCACGCCACGTTCGTTCAGTTGACGCAGCGCGTATTTGCGACCACCCACACTGGTTTTATTTTTGGCAGCTTTGGCAACTGAGACGAACTCTCCCGTCTCATCCGTACGGCTGACGAGTTTGTAGACCATGCTGGCCGTCGGTGCGCCGGAACCGGTTACCAGCGAAGTTCCCACACCGTAGGTATCGACCGGGGCTGACTGCAAAGCCGCAATGGCGTACTCGTCTAGATCAGAGGTCACCACAATTTGTGTATTGACGTTGCCCAAGTCATCCAGCAAACGACGCACCCATTGGGCTTGAGTCACCAAGTCGCCAGAGTCCAAGCGCACAGCACCTAACTCAGGTCCGGCCAAGTCAACGGCCGTGCGGACGGCGGCCTCGACGTCGTACGTGTCAACGAGCAGCGAGGTTTCCTTGCCCATGGAATCAAGCTGGGCGGCAAACGCTTCACGCTCGGTGTTGTGCAAGAGCGTAAATGAGTGGGCCGCGGTGCCTACGGTTTTGACCCCGTAGCGAAGGCCGGCCTCGAGGTTTGAGGTGGAATCGAATCCGGCAATGATCGCGGCGCGTGCTGAGGCCACGGCTGCTTCCTCGTGGGTTCGGCGTGAGCCCATCTCAATGCAAGGACGCCCACCCGCCGCAGTGGTCATACGCGAGGCGGCAGAGGCAATCGCGGAGTCGTGGTTGAGGATCGAGAGTACATAGGTTTCCAGGATGCAGGCCTCGGCGAAGGTGGATTCTACCATCAAAATGGGGGAATTCGGGAAGTACGCTTCACCCTCTGGGTAGCCCCATATATCGCCGCTGAACTTGTAGGACGCTAAATATTCCAGCGTCTCCGCGTTGACTACCTTGGTGTCTCGCAAGAAGTTTAGCTCAACGTCGGTAAAACGGAAGTTGGCAATTCCCTCGAGTAGACGCCCGGTTCCGGCCACAATCCCGTACCGACGCCCGTCAGGCAATCGACGCGCAAATGCTTCAAAAACGGACTTCCGGTGCGCCGCGCCAGAGTGCAGCGAAGCCTGAAGCATCGTCAATTCGTAGTGGTCGGTGTACAAGGAGGCGCGTGGGTGGTCCCAGCCGGCTGATGTGCTCACGAAATTTACTCTAATGTCCACAACCGTAGAATGGACAGATGAGCACTCGCCACCGCGCCGCCGTTTTGTTGCCTCGTGCGGCAGTGACGGTCAAACCAAGGACCGAAGAACACCGCCAGACCGAGGAGCTTGCAGCCACCGACACCCCGTGGAATCTGGTTATTTGGGATGATCCGGTCAACCTGATGAGCTACGTGAGTTACGTTTTTCAAAGCTATTTTGGATTTTCCGAGTCCAAGGCCAATAAATTGATGCTTGAAGTCCACCGCAAAGGACGCGCGATTGTGGCGCACGGTGCCAAAGAACAAGTTGAGCGTCACGTGGTAGCCATGCATGGTTTTGGTTTGTGGGCCACTGTTGAACAGGCTGGCGGTTCACAGGGAAATGGGGGACAGCGTGGCTAAAGCTTTTATTTCTGGCCTTAAAGGAATCACGGGTCAGCTCGAAACCAACGAACGGGATCTCCTCCGGAACCTTTTTGCTGACGTCATTTCGCTGCTAGAACCCGCCACAGCTGAGTCTGAAGACCCACTGACAGCCATGTTGGGTTTGGACATGGACGTTTCAGTTCCCACGGACAGCGCGCTAAAGCGCTTGCTTCCGGACGCCATTAAGGACGACGCCGACTCCGCACTTGAGTTTCGCCAGTTGACTGAACGGTCCATCCGGTCCACAAAAACCGGGGCGCTACGCGCCGCCGCACTAGTGCTGGATCGTCAAGAACTAGTTCTCAGCGATGACGATGCACGGTACTTCTCCTCGGCCCTCAACGACGTGCGTTTAGTGCTGGCCGAACGACTGAACATCAAGGATGCAGCCGACGCTGAGGCAATTCACTTGGTTCAAGACTGGCCCAAGGCAGAAGATGTTGAGGCCTATTTAGCCCTGGTTTATAACTTCGTCACGTGGCTCCAAGAATCTCTGCTTCAGGCACTGCTTGAGGGTCTTGGGGCGCGAAGACGCACCACGGGTAGGAACGCATGAGCCAGCTCAACAACCCGGTTAGCGGCGCAACTGACGCAGCTGAGCGGCCCATCGGGATCTTCGACTCCGGAGTGGGAGGACTAACTGTTGCCCGCTCGGTGATTGACCAGCTCCCCAGCGAAGCAATTCTTTACGTGGGGGACACGGCTAACGGACCGTACGGCCCGCTACCGATTGCTGAAGTGCGCGCCAACGCACTGGGGGTGATGGACGAGCTAGTTGATTCCGGGGTGAAGCTTCTGACGATTGCCTGCAATTCGGCTTCAGCGGCTGTGCTCCGGGATGCCCGTGAGCGGTACACGGCCCGGTATGGCATCCCCGTCATTGAGGTCATTCAGCCAGCAGTGCGGCGCGCCGTGGCAGCAACCCGCAACGGCAGAGTAGGTGTGATTGGTACCTCTGCCACGGTGGGCTCGCGCGCCTATGAAGACACGTTTGCTGCAGCCCCAGAGCTGAGCATTACTTCAGCCGCCTGCCCGGAATTCGTTTCATTTGTTGAAGCTGGAATCACCACCGGTCCAGAACTTTTGGCGGTGGCCCAGGAATACTTAGCGCCACTCAAAGCTGCCCAGGTGGACACAGTGGTTCTAGGGTGCACGCACTACCCGCTACTAACTGGTGTAATTTCTTACGTTATGGGGGAAGACGTCACTCTGGTCTCAAGCGCGGAGGAAACCGCTAAAGACGTTTACCGTGCCTTGGTGAGCCACGACTTGCAACGGACTTCACCGGAGCCCCCGCAACACAGCTTTATTGCCACAGGAGATGCTGCATCCTTTGAACGGTTGGCTCGGCGCTTCCTAGGGCCGGAAGTTCTCAGCGTTCAACACGTAGATCATGTGGCCGCGTATTACCCCACTGGTAGCCTTGCTCGGATCACCCCGGAAATGATCGTCGCAGCGCGGGAAGCCGTTTCCGCACCACGCATCTCACACTTTGTGAAGCGGGACTCCAAATGAAACTCACCATTGTGGGCTGCACGGGGAGTTTCCCCGGCCCTGGTTCGCCGGCGTCGTGCTATTTGTTAACCGCCGAAGACGGCGAGCGACGCTGGAAGATTGTGATGGACTTAGGGTCCGGTGCACTGGGCGCCATCCAGCGTTACACCGATCTTGAAGATATCGACGCGATTTTCTTGACCCACTTACACCCAGACCACTGCATGGACTTGTGTGGTCTCCACGTTGCCGTCCGCTGGAAGCCCGGAGGATGGGACCGCGGCCGGATCCCCGTATGGGGGCCAGCAGCTACGGCTGACCGGATGGCCACGGCCTACGGTTTGGATTTAGACCCGGGTATGCATGAAGAGTTCGACTTCTCCAACTGGGCCGAGCGGGAATCAGTAACAGTAGGTCCGTTTACCGTAACCCCCTACGCGGTCAATCATCCCGTTGAAGAGGCCTATGCTCTCCGTGTGGAATGCACCGAGCTAGGTACTGACGGGCCCGTGACTAAAGTGCTCTGCTATTCCGGGGACACTGATTCATGCCAAGGCCTAGAAGATGCGGCAGTGAATTCAGACATGTTTTTGTGCGAAGCAGCTTTTGAAGAAGGCCGGGATGACAGCATCAAGGACGTGCATCTCACCGGAAAACGCGCCGGTGAGGCAGCACGCCGTGCCGGAGCAAAAAGGCTGCTCCTGACCCATATACCGGTGTGGACTTCCACCACCACCGTGGCTGCGGAGGCTCGCGAAGCATTGGGCGCGGAGGTGGCCGTAGCCGTGGCTGGCGTCCACTACGAGCTCTAAGCCGGTACTCCTTCTCGGCGGTGGGCCGGATAAGCTGGGGATCATGACTTCCCAAGAAACATCTGCTGCAATTGTCCGCGCCGATGGCCGCGCACCTGATCAACTGCGTCCCATCACCATCACCCGCGGCTGGTCCAAGCAGGCCGAAGGTTCAGCGCTCATCGAATTCGGTAATACCCGTGTTTTGTGCACCGCTTCCCTCACTCCCGGTGTGCCGCGCTGGCTCAAGGGCGAAGGTACGGGGTGGGTCACTGCCGAATACGCCATGCTTCCGCGTGCCACGAATACCCGTAACTCCCGCGAATCAGTCAAGGGAAAAATCGGTGGCCGCACCCACGAAATCTCACGACTGATTGGCCGCTCCTTGCGCTCCATCATCGACACCAAAGCTTTAGGCGAAAACACCATTGTTTTGGACTGTGATGTTCTTCAGGCCGACGGCGGAACGCGCACAGCCGCGATCACCGGCGCCTACGTGGCGCTCGCCGACGCGATCGCTTACGCGAAGGAAAACAAGCTCATTAGCAAAAACGCCCAACCACTGATTGACACAGTTTCTGCGATCTCTGTGGGCATCATTGACGGTGTTCCAATGTTGGACTTGCCCTATGTTGAAGACGTCCGAGCCGAGACAGACATGAACGTTGTAGTCACCGGTTCCGGAAAATTTGTGGAAGTTCAGGGCACCGCCGAGGGCGCGCCTTTTGACCGCGATGAACTCAATAGCTTGCTAGACCTCGCGCTGATTGGCACCACCGAGCTCAGCAGCATTCAGCGAGAGACTCTGGGCGTCTGATGACGGGTCCCAAACTGGTGCTAGCCACCCACAATGAGGGAAAACTCAAAGAGCTGCGTGAGCTCCTGCGCGGACAGATTCCCGGTCTGGACGTAGACACGCAAGTAGTGGACGCTCGCTCCGCTGGTGCTGCCGACGTTGTTGAAACTGGTGTGACGTTCGCGGAGAACTCGCTGCTGAAGGCAACAGCCGTGGCGCAAGCAACTGGCCTGGTGGCCATCGCTGATGATTCTGGGCTCGCCGTCGACGTCTTAGGAGGTGCGCCTGGAATCTTCTCAGCACGCTGGTCCGGCAAACACGGTGACGATACAGCGAACCTCAACCTGCTTTTGGCACAGCTCAACGATGTGCCAGACGAGCACCGCGGCGCAGCTTTTGTTTGTGCAGCGGCGCTCGCAGTTCCGGAGAGCTATTCGGTAGAAGTTTTCGCGGGGCGTCAAGAAGTTGAATACGGCCAGCTTGAAGGAACGTTGCTGCGCGAGCCTCGCGGCGAAGGCGGATTTGGTTATGACCCTATTCTTCAGCCGAAGGGACAGGGCCGAAGCTGCGCAGAGCTTACTAGCGAGGAGAAAAATGCCATCAGTCACCGCGGTCAGGCCTTCCGCGCGCTCTTGCCGCGCATCATTGAGGTCCTGAGTTAGCTTGGGGCTCTGAGCTAGCGATCGCCCCGCTGTTGATCAGCATGAGGCAAAAAATGGCGCTCGCCCTGAATTTACTTCAAGGGCGAGCGCCATTTTTTGTACCCAACTGACGAGCATATGTGGTTGTTTTCAGCCCTCAGGGCAGTCACACGTGCAATCTACTTAGGCTCAACTTCTGTGGCGGGGGAGTCCGTTCGGGTGGCCTTGCGCTTGGCCAGGAAACCACGGATAACTTCGATCAAAATCGGCAACACCGAGACCAGCACAATAACGATAAAAATCAGATCCAAGTTGTCCTTGACCCACGGGACACGATCGCCCAGCAGGTAGCCGAGAAGAGTAACGCCGCCGCCCCACAAGACGGCGCCGATGACGTTGAACACAAAGAACTTGCGAGCATCCATTCGGGCCACACCAACAATGACCGGAACAAAAGTGCGAATGATCGGAACAAAGCGAGCCAGAATTAGGGCCTTGCCGCCGTGCTTTTCAAAAAAGGCGTGTGCGCTGTCAACGTTTTCGCGCTTGAATAGCTTGGAGTTAGGCCGGTTAAAGATGGCCGGTCCTGCTTTGCGCCCAATGAAGTATCCACACTGATTGCCGATGATGGCAGCCACAATCACCAGAGCCGCCAAAGCAAAAATGTTGAACTTGATGGTTCCCGTGGCCACCAGCAGCCCGGCTGTGAAAAGCATCGAGTCACCCGGCAGGAAGAATCCCACTAAGAGGCCAGTCTCGGCAAAAATGATGCCGCAAACCAACAGCACTACCCATGGTGCCAACGCAGGATCGGCCAGGAAGTGTTGAGGGTCAAGCCACGGAGGCAGGAACGAAGCCATCTTGGGCTGAATGGGGCCGCCGCCGAACATAGCAACAGCAAGGTCAGTCATTACTGGAAGTTTCACCGTCTCAGAATACGGGACGAGTCTGGCAAATCACTGCGTCGACAGGCGCCCCTGCCCGGGCTGGGGCGGTAGAGTTTTACGGTGGCTTTGGACTTTACGGCGATTGACTTCGAAACAGCGAACGGATTCCGAGGATCGCCATGTTCGGTGGGCCTGAGTAAAGTTCGCGACGGGAAAGTTGTTGACGAAGCCTACTGGTTGATTAGACCACCTGAAGGGCACGATCACTTTGAGCCGCGAAACATTGAAATCCATGGCATCTACCCTGAAGACGTTGCCCAAGCGCCGAGATTTGGCGAAGTGTTTAACGAAGTCAGCGACTTTATTGGCGGAGACATTCTTGCCGCTCATAACGCGGCCTTTGACCTGGGGGTTATCCGGTCTGGGCTAGAAGTCTCTGGGCTTCCTGGGCCGGCCTTTGACTATGTGTGCACGGTGATCCTGTCCCGCCGTTGCTATTCGCTAGTGTCAAACTCGCTCCCGTTTGCGGCTCGCGAAGCTGGTGTTCCCTTGCTCAATCACCACGACGCCTTGGAAGATGCCCGGGCTTGCGCCGGAATTCTGATCGACATTGCCGGACGCCACCAAGCCAGCAGCGTCCCAGCTCTCTTTTCCACCTTGGGAATGCAACAGCCTCGTCAAGAAGCCTTCGATCCGGCCGTTGATGAGTTGTCCAAGCCCAGCCGGTCTGCACTCGAGGAAAGACTCTCCAGAAGTTTGACCCCCGAGACTGTCTCTGGATACGGGGCAGGCGTAAGGCAAGGCTATTGGCCAGTAGAAGGCCCCAACCCAGCACCGAATCTCAATGCAGACCCCGCGCATCCACTGTTTGGCCAAAGAATCGTGTTCACCGGCAACCTTGGCTTGCCGCGCCCGGAAGCCAAACGTCGCGCTGCACAACTAGGCGCTGCCCCAGATAGCAGGGTGACCAAAAGCACTAACGTGTTGGTGGTGGGGGATGGTTTTGTTGCGGCAGACTTGCGCTCTGGCAGAGTCACGGGCAAAGCACGCAGAGTCTTGGAACTTCATGATCAAGGGCAGCACATTGAAGTAGTCTCCGAAGGCGAATTCCTTCAGATGCTTGGCGGTGAGTGGCCAGCTAACGGCGCCTAAGCGCCAATGCGGCTAGCACGCTGTTGCAGGTTGAAGTCGTAGGACTTACCCTGCCGCGTTCATGTGAAGCAACAATCCTCGTAGTATTGGCCTCCGCGGCCGTAGCGTTGTCCTATGACTGAGTTCAGCACCATCACCGCCGCACCGGCAACCACGGGTTTGAAGCACTTTTTCCGTTTCCCCAACCCGGTCAACGAATACGCAGCGCGCGTCACGGCCGGCATTGTGGTGGTTCTGGCGGTTCTAACTCTGGTCACCGGTTGGGGGCCTGGACTGGCCATTATCGCCGTCGGGTTTTGGCTTCGTTTAGCATTTGGTCCCCGAATTTCACCAGCCGGTCTGCTCTCCACCAAAGTCATCACACCGTGGTTGGGTAAAACTCGTCTAGTTGCCGGGCCGCCCAAGCGCTTTGCTCAAGGCATTGGCGCGGTCTTGTCCACCGCTGCCGCCGTGCTCTGGTTCTCAGGCGCCACCACAGCAGCGTGGATCCTCGTTGGCCTGCTGATTATTGCAGCGTCTCTAGAATCCTTCGCGGGCTTTTGCCTCGGCTGCACCATTTTCGGTTTCCTTCAGCGGCGCGGTTTGATCCCGGAGGACGTGTGCGAGGCGTGCAACAACATCACACTTCGCCGCTCGTAACAGCCACCAAAGAATCGGCCATGTGGGTGATGGTCTCAGGGGATTCCAACACTTCAAGCCACTGAGCCGGGATTGCGTCCATGCCATATTGGGCGCCAAGAATGTTGCCTGCAATAGAGCCGGTTGAGTCGCTATCTCCGCGGTGATTAATCGCCAAGGCGATGGCTGCCCGGAAGTGTTCTTCCGGCGTCGTAGTTGACGCTTCTGTGGCCAGCACCGCATAAAGTGCGACGGCGAGGGCCTCCTCGGCCACCCAGCCTTCACCGAGCGTATCCACCAGTTCCTCGGGGCTTAGTAACGTTCCGGTGCTGGCACGTTCAGACGCCGCTAAGGCGGCATTAATCCGGCTGAGCACTTCCGGTGCGGGATTCCGTCCGTTGAGGTGAAGCAGAGCGGACTCGAGGGCGGGACGAATCTGTTCGCCGCTGCACACACCGTGAATCAGGACGCTGAATATGCCCGCAGAGTGGGCCGCAGCCGAGTGTCCATGGGTGAGGTAGGAGGCATCGTAAGCGAGCTTAAACGCCGCCTCGGCGCTGATGTGGGGGACCAGACCAAACGGTGCCGAGCGCATCACGGTACCGCAGCCTTTGGAACCAGGATTTACCGGCCGGGCCTGAGTTCCCATCTCGCCGGTAGCCAAGCCGCTCAAGCAGGCGTTGCCCGGTGCACGGCGGTGTTGGAGAACTTCTTGAGCATCAATCCAACGCGGCTGAGGACGCGGCGCGGATGCTGGCAACGCGACATCCTGAGTTGCGAGCCAGCGCAAGTAGGCGAGCCATAAGCAAGCGTTTTCATTGGCGGCAACGCCTTCATTGGCCCATTCAAGTGCCTCCACCAAACCGTCCACCGTGTAGAGGGTCATTTGGGTGTCATCAGAGAAGTGGGTGCGGGAATCGAGCTGGGAGAAGTCCTGCAAACCGTCCGGCCCAAACCGCTGGCGAATAGTTTCAATTCCATCAAATTCAATGACATAGCCCAAGGAGTCTCCGAGGGCGCCGCCCAGAAGGCAGCCGTGGATCCGCGACGCAATACTCATAGAAGTAAATTTACCCGGCTAAAGTGGTGGCATGCGTGAACCCGCCTGGCGCCGAACTGGAACAACCCCTGACTACCGATTTTCTTTAGCCAACGAGCGAACCTTTTTGGCGTGGTTGCGCACTTCTTTGGCATTGTTGGCTGGCTCCGTGGCCATTGACCAACTAGCGCCAAACATTGCACCGCCGCTTGTCCGGCTTCTGTTGTGTGTGGTTTTGGCAGGAATTGGCGCCACCCTTGCGGTGATCTCTTACCGGCGCTGGGCCCAGACCGAATCGGCTTTGAGAAGGGGAGAGGCACTGCCGTTCTCCTGGATTCTTTTGGTGATGACGGTGATTGTGGCGCTCGCGGCACTAACGTTCGCCATTCTGATCATTCTGCGAAAGTAAGCGAGTCACTTTTGTCCACGGATGCTGACACAACCTTGCGGGATTCTGGCCTGCAACCTGAACGTACGGCGCTTTCGTGGCGCCGAACTCTTTTGGCCATGCTGGTGATTGACGTGTTGCTGTGGCGCAGTTGGTTTGTTCATCGCGGCCCAGAGCTGGCAGGCGTGGCAAGTGCCGGCGTCGTAGATTTACGGGCTCTGGCTGCAGCGGTAGCGGCACTAGCAACGGTATTGGTAGCGGCGATCACTTGGCACCGCTCTATAGCCCTTGGCAAACCTCTTCAGGCTCCGCCTGCGCTCTTGCTCGCAGCTATTGTTGGGGCTGTGGCACTAACCGCGCTGGCCGCTGCGGCCGCTATTGTGTGGGGTAACTGAGCCGGACACAGGCGGAACACAGCTTTCTTTGAGAGACTTCTTGGTGATTGCGCCTCGTGGCTTCTCCTTATGCGCGGAAGTTCCTCGTGGCGCACGCCCCTGTAACAACAGCAAAGGACAGTACCATTGACGACCTCTAGTACCACTGTGCCGGTTGACGGCCCAGAGACCACGATCGCCACAACAGGCCTGGTGGGACGTTTGTCCGCCGAAGCCTTTGGCACTTTCCTTATTGTTCTCGCCGGACTCGGCGCCGTGTTGTTCGTTCACCCCAACTATCAACCAATGCAGGGACCGGTAGCTACAGGTCTGGCAGTGACTGTCGCGATGCTCGCCGTTGGGCACCTGTCCGGTGGGCACTTCAACCCGGCGATCTCTCTCGGTAGCGCAATCGCTGGCCGTACCGCATGGAAAGACGCAGGACTTTACGCGGTAGCTCAGCTGCTTGGTGGACTTTTGGGACTGCTCAGCTTGCTCGGTGTGGTTCAGACCATTTCCGGTGCGAACATTCCCACCGTTCTTTCTACTTTGGCGTCCGGGTTCGATGACCACTCTCTCTACAAGGTGCCGCTAGCTGGTGTGCTCTTGCTTGAGGTTATTGGCGCCGCAATTCTGGTGGGGCTCTTTTTGGCTGCCCGTAATTCGCGTGCGAACAGCTGGTTGGCAACCTCTGTGGCGGTTGGCCTGGGCACTGCAGTTTTGGCCCAGACCGCTCAAGCGATCTCCAACAGCACTTTCAACCCTGTTCGTGCCACGGCTGTTGCCCTCTTCTCCGAAAGCTGGGCAATAGGTCAGTTGTGGCTCTTCTGGGTAGCTCCGCTCCTGGGTGCCGCAATCGCCGGATTGATTGTGCGTGGCTTTGCCGCAGCGGCACCGGCAAGTGCTGCCGGTACGACGGCGATTATCGCCTCGGGTGACGAGGACGCAGACAGCGATTTTGATGACTCAGAAGAACTCTCCGATGTAGCTGATGAATCCAACGAGACAAGCGCTGCTGGCACCGCTGAGGTCCCGGCTGGGGCATCAGTGCAGGACAAGGTTGTGGATGAGGATGCTCGGAACTTCTTTGATGCACCTCCGGCTCCCCGCTAAGGACTACTTTTTTACACCTTGAGGCTCTTGAGCAGCACTTCGAATGCTGTGTCCTCGCACGCTAGCGG